>JBQTIW010000157.1:0-21444 GCA_052387735.1 Gemmatimonadaceae bacterium | reverse complement strand
TGGGGATACACGAGCCAGCCATACTCTGTCTGATTTACGGCCATGCGAACGAGGGCGGTCGTATCATGCCGCTCGACCGCCCTGGCGAACGCCAGGACCAGGCTCTCACGTGTCGGCAGACCTCCGGACAGCGTCTTCACTTCCGGCAGGCCAGCACGAAACCGGCGCAGCTGCTCCTCGATCGGCAGGATGCTGTCGACGACGTAGCCGGGCTGCGCACGATTGATCGAGTCCTGTCGCGCGCGCGAGATCGAGTCGGCAATGAGGTTCCTGGCAGAGTCGGATGCGGAGTCCGCGCGCGGCTCGCCACTGGGAGCACACGCCAGAAACACCAGCACCGGCGCGAGCACACTCCGTCCCCTCCATGCGCCGATCAGCGCGAGATGTTTGCTGAAAAGTCTTGCCGACGCCAGCCGTTCGCGCCCCCACACTTGACTTGCGGGCGTAGGTCGTCCAGCCCGTCCACCACTTGGTCCCGCCGGGCGCGGCGGCGCCAACATACGCCGTCCCGGTGACGGCGGTCCCCGCGGCGGTCTGCAGCTTACCGGTGAACGTGGCCAGACCGCCGGTGGCGATGGCCGACGTTGCTCCCGGCGTCCAGTCGAACGCCGTGACGGTCGTCGCGTCGCCGATCGTGGTGGGGAAGGCGGTTACCAGCGCAGCAGTGGTGCCGGTGCCGGCGACGAGCGCATTTCCAGCGAGATCGAAACTGAACATCCCCGTACCGGTCTGGAAGGTGTTCGGCGACTCGACGACCACAATGTTCCGCAGCGCGAGGTCGGCGGTCGTGAGCACGGGTGTTGCGACCCCGCCGGCGCGATTGTACGTCGCCTGATCGCGAATGCTGATCGCGGCTCGCGGCCACCGTGCCACCAGGCCGTTGACATAGTAGCCGCCCGTGCCGCGGCGCAGCACCATCCCCACGCCGCCCGAGCTGCCGGTGCCCACGTTGATGTCGCCGGTACCGACCAGTGTGAAATTGGCGACCACCGGCGTGTTCAGCGGCGTGCTGTCATGTCCGTTGTTGCAGCCCGCGCCATCGCAGCCATCGTTCTCGATGCCCTGTGGATCCGTGGCCACGTTCTGGCCCGGCAGCGGGTTGATGCTCAGCGAATGCGACTGCAGTCCGATGAGGAATTGCAGGCGGCCGCGGTAACCCTCCGACATGTCGAAGTGATCGTCGCCCGTCTCATACGACACGAAGTTGTTGCCTGACGCGCTGCCACCGAAGAACTCGAACGCGTCGTCCAGGCCATACAGCGCCTGGAGGAACGAAAGCCGCGTACCGCTGCCGACCGCGGCAAAGGTGAACGAATTCAACTCCTGGTTGGCGCGTGGGGCAAAGCCGGCGAACTCGACGCGGACGTAGCTCAGGATTCCACTATCATCGGTGTCGGTCGTCCCGCCCCCGTACGAGAGCGTATAGTTCTTTCCGGTGGCGACCGTGGTCCCGTCCGTCCCTGTGCCTTCGACCTCAGGGTTCGCCGTCGTCTTGCTGATCGTGGCGTTGCCGATGATGATCAACCCGCCCCAGTCACCCGCGCGACGCGATCCGACGGCCTTGGACGACGTCATGATGATCGGGGCATCGGCGCGGCCCACCGCATTGATCTTTGCGCCCCGCAGGATGAACAGTGCGGACTGCTCGTTCCCCTTGATCGTGGTACCGGGCTGGATGGTCAGCGTCGCGCCATTCCCGACGTGAATGAACCCGGCCAGCGTGTAGGTGGTATCGGCGTAGAAGGTCGTGCTGGTCGCGATATCGCTGCTGATCGTCTTGCCAAACGTACCGAAGGCAAGGGTCGTGACGCTCGTCTCACTCGATGGGGTGCTGGACTGCGTGCCCTGTACGGCGGTCACGCGGTACCGATACAGCGTCTGGACCTTGAGTCCGGTGTCGTCGAAGTTGACCGGGCCCGGCGCAGCCGGAGCCTGTACCGTGCCGGCCTGCGCGAACGTGCCGGCCGCGCCTTCCGCGCGTTCGATCGTGTAGCTGTTGACACCAGCGGTCGTGGTAAAGCTCACGCGGATCGTGGTGGAACCCGTGGCGCTCGCCGTGACGCCAAGCGGTGGATTGGGAATGACCGGACCCGCCGGGTCGTCATCGCCGCATCCGACAAGAGCCAACGCTGCGCACAACACAGCAGCCGTGGTGTAACGTCGAGAGATCTGGAGCATCGGTGCAGGCTCCTCGTGGGAGGTCGGAGGGGTGGAAAAACAGAGGCGGCCGGTGCGTCGAACGCTCTGCGACCGACCGCAACAAACAACCAAAGCATCAGGACAGGAGTGTCTCGTTGAGGTCACGAACGCGTCACGTCAGCCCTCCTGTCTCCGGTCTCCTACGGCCGCCACTGGAAGCCGAGCTGAAACACCCGGCCCTGACGGTAGAACTCGCGCGTGACCGTGCCCTGAATCGACTCGTACGGCGAATCGAGCAGGTTGCGCGCGTCAAACCGCCCGTTGACGGCACCAAGGAGGGGGAAGCGCAGTGACACGTCGAGGACGCTGCGCGGCTGGAGAATGACGTCCGGCAGCGGCTGATCGCCGGCGGCATCGATGCGTTCCCCGGTGCGGTTGAGCAGTACGGTGGCGCTGGTTGATCCGCCGGTCGACGTGTAGGTGAGACCTGCATTCACGACGTAGGGTGCCTGGCCGACCATGCGGCGATCGGCATTGGTGGCGGCCAGTTGCTGCTCGCCGAGGTTGATCTCGCTGCGCATCATCGTGACGTTCGAGAACGCGACCAGCGATTGCAGAGGCCGGGCGAGGAAGCCGAGGCTCTTCCGCAGCTCCAGCTCCACACCGTAGTTGGTCGCGGCATCGGCATTCACGTACACGATCGTGCGATTCGCGGAGCTGCCGGCGCGGTATGCTCGCTCGATCGGGTCGTCGAAGCGCTTGCCGAACAGTCCGATGCTGAAGACCTCGCTCTCCGTGGGATACCATTCCCACCGGACATCGGCATTCACGATCCGCGTCCGCAGCAGATCCGGATTGCCCTGCACATCGTCTGCGTTGAGCACGTCGCGCGAGGCCACGGGCGACAGCTCGCGATACTCGGGGCGTGCGATCGTCCGGGAGAGCGACAGCCGCAGCGTCTGGAATTCGGAGACCTTCAGGTTGAACGCCGCCGACGGCATGACGTCGTTCCACGTGTGATTCACGTGGACCGGGGCTCCCAGCGTCGATCGCGCGTTCAGCGTGATGTCGTCGGATTCATAGCGCGCACCACCGATGAAACGGAGCCGGTCGCTCAGCGCCAGCTCGACCATGCCGAATCCGGCCGACAAACGATCCTTTGCATCGTAGTTGCCGCCCTGGCTGAGGGCCACGAGCTCCCAGAAGTTCGGTCGATTGGCGAAGCGCCCGTCGAAGATCTGCTCCGGACGGAGCTCGCGCTCCGTCTGCGTGGCGTTCGGCGCGCTGATGCTATAGGAGAACGTGGACGCGTCGCGCTCGGTGGCGCGGTACAGACCGCCGATCTTGAATGCATGCTGGCGACCGCCCTGGGTGAACGAGTACTGATAGTTGGCCCGCGCCTCGTTCGAGGACTCGTGCAGGTCGCCGAACGTGCGCACCGCTCCGCCGTTCCCGGTGCTTCGCCAGCGCAGCACTTCGGATCCACCGTTGTTGGGTTCGATGATCGAGATGAATTCGGAGCGGTCGGGCTCGTTGCGCGTGACGGCCGATGATGTGAAGAACCAGTCGGCGCGGTGATGCTCGCCAAGCTGGTGCTCGGCCCCCAGCTGGTTGGAGCGCACGGAACGCTCGACATACTGGTTCCTGTCGATCTTCACGTCCGTTCCCTCCGACTCGAAATCGCCGCGCTCCGAACGCGCTTCGTTGTCGGCCGTCCGATTGAAGGTGTTGTTCACCAGGATGCGCGTGTGACCGCCCAGCAGCGTGCTCAGATTCAAAATCCCGCCCCAGAGAAAGCTCTGGCTCCCCGTCTCGCCTTCGAAGTGGTCGATCTCCATCGTCTGACCCGGCTGATATCCGCGGTAGGCCAGCGCGCGCTGCTGATCGGTGCGCACCTCCTGTGTCGTGGAATAGGTCCCCGACACGAGATAGCCCACGCGCTGACCAAAAATCGGATCGTTGCCGCCGACCGAGATCGACGTCGACGCGTTCGGGGCCCCTGACTCGAGTCCCGGACTCCATGCGTTGCGGAACGACGAGATCAGAAGTCGTTTGTCGCCGTCGTTCAACGATGGGAAGCCCTGGTCACTGTACGCTTTGAGCAGTGGCGGGAGGCTGCGATTGTTACTGACGAGGGCCAGTCGCTCGCCACCCACTGTAAAGGCGCGCTGCACGTCGGACCCCACCGCGGACCCATTTGCCCCGACCGTGATCGCATACGTCATCGTGCGGCGCGCCGGGAACTCGCGGGTGCGGATATCGACCTGCGCACCGGAGAAGTCGCCCTGCAGATCAGGGGTGAACGTCTTCTGCGTCGTGATCGTTTGCAGGAGGCCCGAGGGAAAAAGGTCGAGCGGTACCACGCGCTTTTCCGGCTCGGGGCTGGGGATCCGCGTTCCGTTGAGCTGGGCCGTCGTATAGCGCTCGCCCAGGCCGCGTACAAACACGTAGCGGCCGCCGGTGACGGTCACTCCGCTCACACGTTGCACCGCCTGCGCAGCGTCGCTGTCGGGGCTCCTGGCGATCTGCTCGGTGGTGATCGCGCTGACCACACCCGTGGCGACGCGCTGCGCATCGAGCGCCTCGTTCACCGAGCCCCGTTCAGCGGACGCGGTCACCACCTGCGCGGCGAGCGTGATCGTCGCCGACTCCATGGTGATGTTCTGTTCCAGCGTCCGGTCGGCCGCGAGCAGGATCCCGGTCACCGTCTTGGGTTGGAAGCCCAGACGCCGGACCTGGATGGTGACCGTCCCCGCCGGCACAGCCGTGAGCGCATACCGCCCATCCACCCCCGTCATCGCGCCTAACGTGGTGCCGACGACCTGGACGCCGACGTCGGGAAGACCCTGCCCACTGGTCCCGTCGATGACGCGTCCGACGATACGTCCGGTCGAGGCCGGCGTGCTCTGCGCTGCGATCGAGACGAATGGGAAAAAACCGGCAAGCGCGAGGGCAGCGTGCCTGACGCGGAGTACGCCGATCCTGTCGACAGTCATTGAGTTCTCACGGGTTGAAAGCGCAGTCGCATGCTAGCGCGGGATGGTCACCGAGCCGTCGTTACATTGCTGCGTTTTCGTCTCGGACCGCCGACGGAAGTGTCACGGACTGGTCACGGGGAAGGGCATGCGGGTCGGCGCGTGAGACCGCGTGAGCGGAACCGCGCCTTTGCATCTACGTGCTGACGCGCCTCGCTGCCGCGTCGGGCAGCATGACCCTTACGGTGGTCCCGCTCCCGACGATACTCCCCGCGCTCACGCGACCACCGTGTGCCTCCACGAGGTGCTTGACGATGGCGAGGCCGAGTCCGGTGCCTCCCTCTGATCGCGACCGGGATGCATCGGCGCGGTAGAAGCGCTCGAACACACGCGGAAGGTGCTCGGCGGGGATACCGCTTCCACTGTCGCGGACACCGATGGCGGTCGCGTTGGCCATGCGCTCGCTGAAAATCGTGATGTGCCCCGTGCTGGTGTGGCGCAAAGCGTTATCCACCAGGTTCGCCAGGATCTGGCGAAGCGCTACGGCGTCGGCGTACACCGTCGCGGCCTGGCTGTGGATCTCCCGCTTCAGCTCAACGCCCTTGGTATCTGCCGCGTCCTGGGCATTGGCCAGCGTTTCCGTCGCGATGGTGTCGACGTCGAGCTCGATGGGGTTTGGTCGCCACCCGCCGGACTCGATGCGCGAGAGATCGAGGAGATCGTCCACCAGCCGTTGCATGCGTTGGGTGTTCGTCAGGATCGTCTCCACGAACTGCGAGCGCTGTGCGGGCGGGACGGACGCATCGCGCAGCGTTTCGGCGAAGCCCCTGACGACGGTGAGGGGTGTTTTGAGCTCGTGCGAGACATTGGCCACGAAATCGCGGCGCACGGTCTCGAGTCGTCGCATCGGCGTCACGTCGAAGAGCGCGAGCACCGCGCCGCCACCCGCGAGCGGGCGGGCGGTGAGCGTGACGATCCGTTCATTGAGCTGCGTTTCGACGTTGTCGGTCGATCCCCCGGCCATCGCCGCTGCCAACGCGTCCCGCAGAATCCGATCGCGCGGCAGGCGGTCGGCGGAGAAGGGAAGTGGTGACCGCACACCCAACAAACGGCGTGCGCCTTCATTGATCTGTTGGACCTGCTGGCGGGCGTCGAGGGCGACGACGCCCTCGTTGAGCGCATCCGAGACAGCGCGCAGCAGGGCGTCCTCTGCTTCGAGGGCCTGCACGCGCGCGGTGAGCTGTTCGGCCAAACGATAAAATGCTGAAGCGAGCTCTCCGACTTCACCGGGCGCGGCGAGGCTGGGCCGCCGGGCGAGATCGCCGCCGGCGATCGCCCGGGCGTCGTCGCGCAGCTCGAGGATGGGCCTGGAGACCGAGCGCGCAAAGATGGTGGCGAGGATGACCGCGGCCACCGTCGCCAGCAGCGCGGCGGAGAGCACATCACGCGGGATCTGCCTGACGACGGCGTCGTGCGACGCGATCGACAGGGACACGCGGGCCACGCCCAATGGATGTCTGACGGCCGCATAGATCTCGCGATCGCCGGCCGACGCCGACACTCGCACGGCCGTTCCCTCGCCGTCGCGCCGCGCCGCCACGACCTCCGGCCGGGAGGCGTGATTCTCGAGCTGTGACAGGGTGGGGCCGTCAAATTCGGAGTCGCCGAGCACCCGTCCGTCGAGGTCGATCAGGGTGATGCGGTGATCGAGCAGCCCGCCTTGTGCGTCGGCGACCGAGTCGGCCGTCGCGGCGTCATGCCAGGACGACCCGATGAGCCGAGCCTCGCGGATCAGGACGGCACTCGTCTGGTCGAGCAGTCGGCCTCGCACGCGCCGGTCCACGCTGAACACAACCAGCGCGACCAGAACGACGATGACGAAGAGGAATCCGACCAGGAGTCGCTGCGAGAGCCTCACGCACTACGCGGTTGCGCCGCCTTCAATCTATACCCAAAGCCGCGCACGGTCTCGATCATTTCGCCGGCTGGCCCGAGTTTGCTGCGGAGGCGTTGCACGTGCATGTCCACGGTCCGCGTCTGGATATCGGGAGCGGCCTCCCACACCGTTTCCAGGAGCAGACCTCGGGCCTGGACCCGCCCTCGTCGCTCGGCGAGGGTGAGCAGCAGGCGATATTCGGTCGGTGTGAGCTCGACGTCGCCGCTGCCGTCGAGGGTGACGCGATGCGCCCCGCGGTCGATCGCGATGGGCCCGGCGCGCAGGGTGTCGCTGGAGTGCGGAAGCGCCTGCTGCACGCGACGCAGGATCGCCCCCACACGCAACACCAGCTCCTGTGGCGAGAACGGCTTCGTGAGATAGTCATCCGCACCTAACGAGAGTCCGCGGATCCGGTCCGGTTCTTCGCGGCGGGCGGTGAGCATCAGGACCGCCACCGCTCGCGTGGCGTCGTCTCCGCGGAGCGACTCCAGCACCTCGAAGCCCGACATGCCCGGGAGCATGAGGTCGAGTACGATCAGCGACGGTAGGTCCTGCTTGGCCTGGTTGATGGCGTCGGAGCCACTGCTGGCGGTCGACACCCGGTAGCCCGCCTTCACCAGGTGAAAGGCGACGAGGGCGACGATGTCCGGCTCGTCGTCGACGACGAGGATGCGCTCTCCGCTGACGGTCGGGGCGGTCACGATGGTCGGGTCTCCAGCCGCCGCTGAACCTGGGCGGCGATCATTTCGATGGCCACGACATTGTGTCCCCCCTCCGGAACGATGACATCCGCGTATCGCTTGCTCGGCTCGACGAATTGAAGGTGCATGGGACGAACAGTCGTTAGGTATTGCTCGAGGATTTCCGTGAGCGGCCGCCCACGCTTCGCCTGGTCCCGCCGAATGCGACGGGCCAGGCGAATGTCGGCATCCGCGTCGACGAACACCTTCACGTCACACAACGCGCGCACCCGCTCGTCGACGAACAGCAGGATCCCATCGACCACGATGACATCCGCCGCCGGAATCCTGACTGTCTCCGGTGACCGCGTGTGAGTGACGAAATCGTACACCGGTTTGTCGATCGGCTGCCCCGACTGCAGAAGCTCGAGGTGCCGCACGAACAGGTCGATGTCCAGCCGTTCAGGATGGTCCCAGTTGAGGCGCCGGCGTTCGTCCATCGGCAGGTGTGCATAGTTGCGGTAGTACGCATCCATATCGATGAACGCCACCGAAACCCGCGCCAGCGCTTCGGCCACCTTGCGCGCTACCGTGGACTTCCCCGACCCCGTTCCGCCCGCAACTCCCACGATCAACGGCCGCATCACGCCATCCCAACCGCGTGCCTTCGCGTTGCACAATCGGCCATTTGTGTAACAAAGAGAAGCGGCATGGAGGTCACGGTTTGGAAACAACAGCGAATCCGCGTGTGAACGTGTAACCGGCAAACGGGTGCAAACCCAGTGCGGCGTTCAGCCGGCGTGCCGCTCAGCCATTGACCCGCTCACCCGTTCATCCGTTCACCCGTTTACGCGTGTACCCGTTTGCACTAAGTCCAAGCTCTCCCGTTACTTGACCGAGGTCAATCGAGCCTCGCCGCGCTGTCGTGACGCCGCTAGCTTTCCCCCATGCGTAGATCGCTTATCGCGGGGCTTGCAGGCGCAGCCCTCATCGGCGCGGGGGCTCAGGGGCCACCGCGTCAGGTCGAGCTGGTCGTCGCGTCGACCACGGATGTCCACGGTCGCCTCCGGGCGTGGGACTACTATGCCGATGGCGTCGATAGCGCGCGGGGACTCGCGCGGGCGGCCACGATCATCGACTCCCTCCGTCAGGCCCACCCGGGGCGCGTGGTTCTGGTCGATGCCGGTGACCTGCTCCAGGGCAATCCGCTGACCTATGTCGCCGCCCGGGTCGACACCGTGGGGCCGCATCCGGTCATCGCGGCCATGAACGCAATGCAGTACGACGCGGCGGCGGTCGGGAATCACGAGTTCAACTACGGCGTTCCGACGCTCCGCTCCGCGCTGCGCGGCGCGCGCTTCCCGTTCCTGGCGGCGAACGCCGAGGCCCTTGGTCGCGACAAGGCGCGCCCGTTGTTCGCTCCATATCGCATCGTCGAGCGCGCGGGGATACGCGTGGGCATCGTTGGTGCGACGACGCCCGGCTCGATGGTGTGGGACCGCGAGAACCTGGCCGGTCGGCTGCGGATGCACGACATCCTCCCCGCGGTTCGTCGCGCCGTGAGCGACGTCAGGCGACGTGGCGTGAACGTCGTCGTCGTGGTCATGCACTCGGGCCTCGATGGGCCGAGCAGCTACGACACCGCCACGACGAAGGTGGCATCGGAGAACGTCGCAGCCCGCGTGGCGCGCGAAGTGTCCGGCGTCGACCTGATCGTGTTCGGACACTCCCACCGCGAAGTCGCCGATACGACGATCAACAACGTGTTGCTGATGCAACCGCGCAACTGGGCCACGTCGGTCGGGGTGGCGACCCTAACCGTGGAAAGCGTTGGCGGCGAGTGGCGCGTATCGCGCAAGCGCGGTGAGCTGGTGCGGGCGGCTCGGCATCGCGAGCATCCGGCGGTCGTGGCGGCGGTCGAGCGGGCGCATGCGGCCACCGTGGGATGGGTGAACCAGACGCTGGGCACCACGGCGGTCGCCTGGCAGGCGGATTCTGCCCGGGTCAAGGACACCCCGCTCGTCGACTTCGTGCTCGAAGTGGAGCGGAAGGCCGCAGGTGCCGACCTCGCCGCCACGGCTGCGTTCGACCTCAACGCCTCGCTCGACAGCGGACCGATCACGGTCGCCGAGGTCGCCCGCCTGTACCCCTATGACAATACGCTGCGCGCCATTCGCATCAGCGGCCGGCAGCTGCGTGACTTCCTGGAATACAGCGCCCGGTACTATCGTACGTTAGGCTCGGGCACCGCTGCCCAGTCGCTGGTCGATCCGGAGGTGCCCGGTTTCAACTTCGACATCGTCGCGGGGGCCGATTATGTTCTCGACCTGTCGCGGCCCATCGGCGAGCGTGTCGCGCAGCTGAACGTGAAGGGCGTCCCCGTGCGAGACCGCGACACGTTCACCCTGGCCCTCAGCAACTATCGGCAGATTGGCGGGGGAGGGTTCGCCATGCTGCATGGCGCCCCCGTCGTGTACGACAAACAGGAGGAGATTCGAGACCTCCTCATTGCCGAGGTCAGGCGGCGGGGCGAGCTCCGGCCGGCCGACTTCCACACGGTCAACTGGCGGCTGGCGCCCCCGAGCGTCGTGGAGGTTGCGTATCGCGCGATGCGCGCCCTGCCGTTCGATCGGTCCACGGAGCCGCGCCGGCCGGGCAGCGCAGGGGTGGACCACCTGTCCTCGGGTCGCTGGCTCCGCGTGATTGGCACGAACGATTTCCACGGCGCGCTGGAACCGCAGGATGTGGCGGCCGAAGGTGTGCTGCGGGGTGGCGCGGCGTCGCTCGCGACCGCGATCCGGCAGGCCCGGAGCGAATGCCGGCCCCCCACGTGCGCCAGCATCTGGGTGGACGGCGGCGACCAGTGGCAGGGAACGCCCGCCTCCAACGTGTCGCACGGACGGGGAGTCGTCGAGGTGTTCAACCGCCTCGGGCTGGCGGCTGCTGCGCTAGGCAACCACGATCTGGACTGGGGACCGGACACGCTCAAAGTCCGCATGCGCGAGGCCAGGTACCCGATCCTCGCCGCCAATGTGCTCGACTCCATCGGCAAGGACGTGGACTGGATTCCGAACGACACGCTGCTCGATGCCGGTGGGGTGAAGGTCGGCGTGGTGGGAGCGGCCACCGTGCAAACGATGACCGCCACGCGCGCGTCGAACCTCGGGGGAATGCGCGTGGTCGAGGCGGCGCCGATCGTACTCGCGCGGGCGCGCGCCCTGCGGGCGCGCGGCGCCGACGTCGTGATCGTGGCGTCGCACATCGGTGCGGCCTGCGATCGGGCCACCTGGTCGGTCTGCGAGGGTGAAGCGGTGGACATGGCGCGGCAAGTGGCCGGAGCGGTCGATGCCATCATCGCCGGCCACACCCATCGCGGTGCGGTGACGCTGGTCAACGGGGTCGCCATCACGCAGGCGTTCCAGCGTGGCAGCGCGATCGGTATCATCGACATCCCGTTAGGCGCGCCCGGGATCGTGACCCGCGCGCAGCTCCGGAACGTCCGCTCCGACTCCACGCCCGGAGATAGCGCGATCGCCGCCTTCGTCACGTCGGTGACGGGGTCGATCGCGACGCGATTCGCGGAGCCGGTAGCGACCCTCTCCGAGATCCTGCGGCGCGGAGACAACGGGCGTCTTGGGGACCTGATCGCCGACGCCCAGCGCTCCGCGCTCAAGGCCGATGTCGCGGTCATGAACCGCGGCGGTGTCCGCTCCGACCTCAAGGCCGGGCCGATGACCTACGGCGATGTCTTTCAGGTACAGCCCTTCGACAACCGGCTCATGCGCATCCGCGTCCGCGGCCGGGAGCTCCTCATGTATCTCGAGCGCATTGCGTCCCGACCATCGGCCGGGTTCTTCCTGAGTGGCATCCGCATCGAGGTCGATGCAAAGCGACCCGAGGGCCAGCGACTCACGCGAGCGCTGCTCGAGGATGGGTCGATGATCGATTCGCGGCGCGAGTACACGCTGGTGATGAGTGACTTCATGGCCGAAATCGGCGATGGCCTGGGACTGACCGGGAAGGCGATATCGACGGAAGACAGCGGCATCCTCGATCGCGACGCGCTGGCGCAGTACCTCCGGTCCCTGCCGCAGCCGGTACGTCCGCCACCCGGTGGCCGCCTGATTCGAGCTCCGGAATGACGACCGTTCGCGTGTATGTGAATGGTCGCGGCGTGGATGCGCCGGCCGATGGAAGCGCGCTCGATGCGATCCGGGAGCTCGATCCCGCACTGGCCGAGGAGATCACCGGCGGAAGGCGGGTCGTGACCGACAGCCGTGGCCTGCCGCTGCCGGCCGAAACGGCGCTCTACCACGGTGCCATCTACCGCGTGGTGAGCAAGCGACCGCGCGCGGACGACGGCGCGTAGCCGATGCCGACCATCACCAGGACCCTGCTGGAGCGGCTCCCCAAAGCGGAACTGCATTGCCATCTCGACGGATCGTTGCGGCCCTCGACCATGCTCGAGCTCGCGAAGGAGTACGGCGTCGTCATGCCGCGCGACGACGCCGAAGCGTTAGGCGAGTTCATGCTGGTCCGTGACGCGCACAACCTCGAGGAGTATCTCACGCGATTCGACGTGACGCTGTCGGTGATGCAGACCGCGGAGGCCATCGAGCGCGTGGCCTGCGAACTGGCCGAGGACGCCGCGCGGGAAGGCGTCCGATATCTCGAGACGCGATTCGCCCCGGTCCTGAACACGCGCTGCGGACTGTCACTGGGCGAGACGGTGGAGGCATCGGTCCGTGGCCTGGCGCGGGCCGAACGCGATCACGGGATCGTGGCACGTGTGATAATTTGTGGCCTCCGACACCTCACACCGGAAACAAGCCTGGAACTGGCCCGCCTCGCGGTGGCCTATCGTGGGCGTGGTGTGGTGGGATTCGACCTGGCGGGCGGCGAATTGGGACATCCCGCTGCCACGCATGCGGCCGCATTTGCGCATGCCCATGCGCACGGCATGGCGTGCACCTGCCACGCGGGGGAAGGGGACGGCGCGGCCTCCGTGTCTCAGGCAGTCCACAGCTGTGGCGCGAAGCGCATCGGCCACGCCACCCGGCTCATCGAAGACGCGGCGCTCACCACGGAGGTCCGCAACCGTGGCCTCGCCCTCGAAATCTGCCTGACGAGCAACGTGCAGACCCACGCGACCGAGACGTACGAGGCACACCCGTTGCGACGCTACTTCGACGACGGCATGAACGTCGTCCTGAACACCGACAACCGGCTGATGAGCGGCGTGAATCTCGTCGATGAGTACGAGGTCGCGGCCCGGACCTTCGACTTCACGTTCGACGAGCTGGCGCGCATTGCTCTCAATGGTTTCGAAAGCGCATTTCTTCCCGACGCCGAGCGCGAAGCCCTCGTGCAGATCGTGCGGCGCGACATCGACGCGCTGCGGACATGACGGTCGCCGACGCCGTCGCCGTCATCCGCACGCACCTTCCCGTCGATCGCCCGGTGGCCGCCATCGTCCTCGGCTCCGGACTGGGCGGCCTGGCCGCGAAGCTGCAGACCGCGCGCCGTTTGCCGTACGCGGAAATCCCCGGCTTTGCTCTGACGGCGGTGGCCGGTCACGAGGGGACGCTGCTGCACGGGACGTTGGGCGGTCGCGAGGTGCTCGCCTTCTCCGGCCGGTTTCATGTCTACGAGGGTCACTCCATGGCGCAGGCGGCCCTCCCCGTGCGTGTTGCCCGCCTGTTCGGCGCGGATGTGCTCGTCCTCTCGAATGCTGCCGGTGGCGTGCGCCGTACCTTTCGGCCGGGTCAGCTCATGCTGATCCGCGACCACGTCAATTTCACCTTCCGGAATCCACTCGTCGGCCCCCGGCTCGACGGGGACGAACGCTTCCCGGACATGTCGGAGCCGTACGATCCCGGATTGCGGAAACTCTTCCGGTCCGTAGCGGCCGAACAGGGGACCGCGCTGGAGGAGGGTGTCTACTGCGGTCTCACGGGCCCGACCTACGAGACGCCAGCCGAAGTGCGAATGCTCGAGCGCATGGGTGTTGACGCCGTCGGGATGTCGACCGTGCCCGAGGTCATCGTCGCGCGCGCCATCGGGATGCGCGTGGCCGGCATCAGCTGCATAACGAATGCGGCCGCCGGCCTGAGTCCGGAGCCGATTCATCACGATCACGTGATCGAAGCCACCGCGGGTGCGGCGCGGGAGTTCGAGCGGCTGGTGGAGGGGGCGGTATCGAAGATCGGGCGCGCGGGCGCGCGGGCGCATGGGCCCACCGGCGCATAGGCGCATGGGCCCACGGGCGCATAGGCGCATGGGTGCACAGGCGCATGGGTGCACAGGCGCACAAGTCACAGGCCGCACAGGCGATCAAGTGACTGGTTCCACGGAATCTCGCGCCGCAGCCCGTCCGTCCGCGCGCCCGCGCGCCTACGCGCCCAAGCGCCCGCGCGTCTAGAACCTCACCCCCACCGTCACCGGAATCATCTGATACGTCGATTTCTCTCCGAGCTCCGGCGTTATGCTGAACCGATGAAAGCGTGCCTCGACAAAGAACCCGGCGCTGCGGCCGATGCGGATGCCCGCGCCGCCGTTGAAGCCGAACCCGTTCTCGGAGTCGCTGAGAGTCGTCGAGCCGTCGCTCACGCTCACCGTGAGACGATACAGGCCAAGGCCCCCGAGCAGGTATGGCGTGACGCCCTGGTTCCGGTTGTTGCCGATCAATAGCGCTGTCGCACCAGCGTGAAAGACGCCGTTGTTCAGATCATCATCCGGCGTTGCTGCGACGGCGCCGAGAAAGTCGTCGGTGTATTGCGATCGGTGATAGCTCACCTCGCCGCGCACGCCCCAGATCCCCGCGTCGGGTTCGTACTGCAGGAAGGCGGCGCCATGCAGCCCGGTCTTCGTGTCGTCTGCAAAGTCTGAGGTCGGAACCGTGGCCCCGACCGCAAGGCCAACCGAGACCGGCCGCCGGACCTGCGCCGACGCGTCACTGCTCGGGGTGAGCGAGCCGAGTCCAACGGCGAAACCTGCGAGTGCGCAAACCGCAACCTTCATGAGAGGCTCCAGGGAGACGGGAGTGATGCTCTGTACGGATGCCGGCAAACTAGCGATGGGCTTCCTTCACCGACGACACCGGATGAGCGGAGTCACCCTCCCACCGCGGTCCAATTCGATGTCGTGATGCGCGGCACCTCGGATCCTTGGTGCACCTCACCAGGGTGAGCAGGGGGCGGGAACTGCGAACGACCGCGTTGCCCTCGGCGGTCATGCGATTCCCGCGCTCTGCGCTCCGACTCCCGATCGTAGTACTCAGGGCGAGCCCGCCACGCGCCGGCGAAACTGCTGGAAGCGAGGCGAATCCGCGCTGAGGCCACGCAGCTGGGACGGTGTAATCCGCGCGATTTCCGCTTCTGAAGCCCTCACCCGGTCTTCTTCTAGCGGGTGGGTCCGGAACCACGCGTCGGGACCACTGGGTCGTGACTCGCGCTCCTTCAACAGGATGCGGAACATCTCGGGAACGCCCCTCGGATCGATGCCGGCACCCACCAGATAGTGTATCCCCGCGCGGTCGGCTTCGTTCTCGTCATCGCGCGAGAACTTCGCGAACAGCGCGCCGCCGCCGACCTGCACGGCGGCTCCGGCGATGCTGGACTCGCAGACGCTGGTCAGGATGCACGCGAGAGTTAGCCCCGTGTTGGCGCGCTGGGCCGCCTGCATCTGTTTGATGGAATGGCGCATCGTGACATGCCCGATTTCATGTGCGAGCACGCCGGCAAGCTGGTTCATCTTCGTGGTGCGCTCGATGAGGCCGCGATTCACGTACACGAACCCGCCCGGTACCGCGAACGCATTCACCTCTTTGCTGTCGACCACGTAAAACTGCCAGTCCAGCGACCGGTCGTCGGCGACGCGCGCGATGGAGTCACCCAGGAGGTTGATGTAGCGGTTGATTTCCCCGTCCTGGACGATCTTCAACTGCCTATTGATCTGGGCGGAGTACGTCTGCCCCATCTCGACCTCCTGTTGCGTCGAAACGGCGCAGGCGCCCAGACTCACCGCCAGGAGAGCGGCCCCGGTGGGACGCCTCCCCCAGCGAGCTAAGTGCCCACCGATTCTTGCGATCCGCGTGATTCGCATACTATTCACTCTCGAAACGACGGCCTTCGGCCACACGTAGATTCGACAGATGATACCCCGGCTTCCCTCAAAACGATGCGTGTCCTGACCCAGGCCAGGGATCTGGCCCGCCGCAAGGCACGGGAACGCGACGGGCAATTCGTGGTCGAGGGTGTCCGCGCGGTCGAGGAACTGCTGCGCTCCCCAGTGGTTGTCAGCGGACTCCTCTGCGGCCCGCAACTCATTGATACGGCGCGGGGCGCGCACCTGCGTGCCGAGATCGATCGTGCCGGGGTAATCGTGAGCGACGTGACGGAGCGCGAGTTCGCGAGTGCTGCTTCGACCGAATCACCCCAAGGCGTGCTGGCGATTGCCGAAACACCCCGGCGCGCGCTGGCGGACTTGTCGGGGAGGTCGACACTGAGGCTTCTCGTGCTCGACGCTGTGCAGGATCCCGGGAACGTGGGAACTCTGCTCAGAACTGCTCATGCGTTGGGGCTGGATGGAACGGTCGCGTTGCCGGGAACGGTTGACGTGTGGAATGCGAAGGTCGTCCGTAGCGCGATGGGGTCCCTGTTCCGACATCACGCCCTCCATGCCTCGCTCGACGAGCTGTCCGGCTTTCTCGAGACTGAACATGCGCCGCTCTGGGGGGCGGACCCGTCGGGCGCGCCCGTGGGCGACGTGACTCCGCCGGGGCGCATGGGGCTTGCCGTGGGCAATGAGGGGGGCGGTCTCACGCCCCCGGTCCGGGAGCGAGTGACGCAGCTCGTGTCGCTCCCGATGAGGGGCGATGCCGAGTCGCTCAACGTTGCGGTGGCCGCGGGGATCCTGCTGTACGAGCTGCAGCCATGACCGGAGCGGCCCTCGCGGTATTCGGCTTCTTGCTCGGCGCGTGCATCGGGTCGTTCCTCAACGTCTGCATTGCGCGCTGGCCACACGACCAATCGGTGGTGAGTCCGCGGTCGCGCTGCCCAAACTGCGGACTGCAGATCGCCTGGTATGACAACCTGCCGATCGTGAGCTGGCTGCTGCTCCGCGCGAAGTGCCGCGGCTGCAGCCTGCGCATCTCGGCGCAGTATCCGCTCGTGGAGCTGACCGTCGCGCTTCTGTGGCTGTGGGCCTTCGTACAGTACGGCGCCGGATTCACGGCCGTGCGCGTAGCGATCTTCGTCACGGTGCTGCTCGGCATCGCGGTCACGGACCTCAAGCATTACCTCATTCCCGACGGGTTCACCGTTTTCGGACTCGTCTTCGTCGTCGTCACCGCACTGGTCTCGGGATTCAGAGGCGATGTGAGCCCGTTTGCCGGTCCGTGGGATGCCATCGTTGGTGCGTGCGCGGGAGCCGGGGCCGTGTCGATCGTCGGGTGGCTCGGCGAAGTCATGCTCAAGAAGGAGGCGATGGGCTTTGGCGACGTCACGCTGATGGCAGTGGTCGGGGGCGCCGTCGGCCCCGGGCGCGCGCTGCTCGTGCTCTTTCTGGGGGCCGCGTTAGGTGCGGCCGTCTTTGCCCTGGTCGTGTACCCGATGGTGCGGCTGCGGCGGACACCAGCGCCGGCACCGGCCGGCGACGCGATGGCAGACATCCCCGCCCCCGCTGATCTCCCCCACGTGCCGTTCGGGGTCTTTCTCGCCCCGGCCGCCGTGGTCGCGCTCCTGTGGGGCGACGTATTGATTTCGTGGTACCTGAATCGAATGGTGACAGGTTGATGAGTGAAGAAGATCTGGGTCGGCCGGTGAGTGGGGCCCTCGGGCGGTTCACGCGCGATCTCACGCGCGACGCGAGAGCCAACCGGTTGGAGCCCGTGCGGTGTCGCGACGAGGAAATCTCGCGCTTGCTGGACATCCTGCTCCGGCAGGGCAAGAACAACGCAGCGCTGGTGGGACCGGCCGGCGTGGGCAAGACGGCGATCGCCGAAGGTCTGGCCCAGCGCCTGATCGGCGGAGACGTCCCGCTCATGCTGCGCTCGGCGAAGATCCTCGCGCTCGACCACGTCGCGCTGCTGGCTGGGACTGCCTATCGAGGCCAGTACGAGGAGCGCATTCGTGCTCTCGTGGCCGAGTCATCGGCCGATCCCGACGTGGTGCTCTTCATCGACGAGCTGCACAACCTGATTGGGCAGGGGAGCGCGCTCGGTGTGGCGATGGACGCGGCCAACATGCTCAAACCGGCACTGGTTCGCGGCGACTTTCGCGTGGTCGGCGCTACGACGACGGAAGAGTACGAGCGCTGGATCTCCGGCGATCCCGCGTTGGAGCGCCGGTTCCAGCGGGTGATGGTGCGGGAGCTCACCTCCGACGAAACCATGGATGTGCTCACGGCCCGCAAGGAACGCCTCGAGCGCCACCACCATGTCGTGATCTCCGATGAAGCATTGCGGGCGAGCGTCGTCCTGACAGACGAGTACGTGAAGGATCGTCGCCGGCCGGACCGCGCGATCGATGCGCTGGACGAGGCGTGCGCGCATCTGCAGGCCACGACCCAGTACTCCCCCGACGCCGAGGGTTTGATCGTGAGCGCGCGGGGCAGGCGGCGTCACGCGCGGGGGGAGTCCGGCCGGGCGGAAACGCAGCCGGCCAATGGCGTGGAGTCGTCGGGCTTCGACGACGATCCGTTGGAGAAGTTCGCCCGAGACGGGTTCGCCAAGCTGGCACAGTTTGGGGCCGAGCTGGAGTCGATCATCGCCGGCGGGCCGACGGAAGTGCCTCCGGAGCGAACGTCCGTGACCGTTGTGGCGCCGCTCGAGGTGGTGCCGGCCCCTACGCCGAAGATCGTGGCGTTGCATGATGTGCTCGTGCAGGACGGAGTGATCGTGCGCGGCACCGATGTGGCGCGCGTCGTCGCCGTGGCAACCGGACAAACCGTGCGATGGGTCGAGTGATCAGGTATCTCCCGTGCGTCTTCGCGTTGGTGGCGGCCGCCTGTGGTCGTGAGCGTTCCGGCTCGCCCTATGCCGAGCGGGTCGCAGACGCCGTGCCTCGACTCGAGAAAACCATGGGCGTGAAGTTCAAGAGCCCTCCGAAGTACGAAGTGCGCTCCAAAGACGAAGTGCGCCAGTTTCTGGAGAAACGTTTCACCGAGGATCTCCCCGACGCCGAGGTGCGGGGAACGGAGCGGGCCTACAAGCGTTTCGGCCTGTTGCCCGGTACGCTCGACTTGCGGTCGTTCATGCTCAAGCTGCTCACCGAGCAGATTGCCGGCTACTACGATCCAGCGACCAAGGTGTTGTACATCGTGCAGGGCGCGTCCGATGACATGTTGAGCATTACCGTGTCGCATGAGTTGGTACACGCGCTGCAGGACCAGTACTTCAATCTCGATTCGCTGCAGAAGGTGAAGCGACGGAACGATCGCCAGGTCGCGGCCCAGGCGGTGATCGAAGGCCAGGCGATGCTCGAGCAGATCGCGAGCATGATCGGCAGCGGCACGGCGATCGCAAATCTGCCCGGCGGATGGGATCGCGTCCGCGAAATGATCCGGGATGGCCAGAACTCGATGCCGATCTTTGCCAACGCGCCCATGCTGATCCAGGAGACGCTGCTCTTCCCCTACTTGAGCGGCGCGGAGTTCATGAAGAACTGGAAGGAGAAGAGCGGCGGCAAGCTTCCATTTGATGACATGCCGGTGTCCACCGAGCAGGTGATGCACGAGGATCGGTTCTTCCTGGACCGCGACGAACCGACGGCGATCACGTTGCCGGCACCAGCCGGAGGAGGTGACGCCTACGAGAACGACTTTGGGGAATTCGAGACGCGGTTGTTCCTCTTCCAGCATCTCAAGGACCGCGACGCGGCATTTCGCGGCGCCGCAGGATGGGATGGTGACCGGTATGTCTCCTTCACCACTGGCCGCGGTGATGGCGTGGCGTGGCTGAGCGTGTGGGACACGTCGGTGGACGCCGCGGAGTTCTACGATCTCGTGGACACCGCGCTCCTCAAGCGGTTCGAGGATATCAAGCCGGTGCAGGGCTCTGGCGACCGGCGCGTGTACTCGACGCGCGGACGCACCATCGCAGTGACGGCGGCGACACTGCACGGCCGTCCCTGTGTGCTGTACGTCGACGTACCGGCAGGGAGCAACGTCAACGTCATCGACCTCGCGAAGGTCGTGCTCGAGGAGTAGGGCGCCGCACCCGCGGCTCGTTATGCGCGACACCCAATTGCCCGCCGGCACCTCGCCAGTCGAGACCACCGACCCTGGCGGAGTCCTGCGTGCGCGCGAGCCGGGCGCCGTTCCCGCGGTCGGACGGGACAGCTTGCCCAGTGGCATGCGCCCGATGCCCGACCTGAAGACACTGTCCGAGCCGCAGCCCCTCCGCCCGGACGACGAAGCGCTGCGCCAGGCACGCCTGACGCAGATGAAGCGGTGGGCCACGGGGCTGCTGATCGGGGCCACGATCGTCTTCCTGGTGACGCGATGGCTGGAACCGACCTATCCATGGCTGGGCATCGTGCGCGCCACCGCGGAAGCATCGATGATCGGCGGCCTGGCTGACTGGTTTGCCGTGACCGCGCTGTTCAGGCACCCGTTGGGACTCAAGATTCCGCATACGGCGATCATTCCCACACGGAAGGACAGGGTCGGCGTCACGTTAGGCGCGTTTGTGCAGAAGAACTTCCTCAACCGCGACGTGATCGTCGCCAAGCTCCATTCGCTCAATGCGGCACAGCGAATGGCGACATGGATGGTGGATCCCGACAACGGACGGAAGATCGCCCGCCAGATCGCCAAGTCGCTGGCCGCGGCGGCCAACGTGTTGCGCGACGACGACGTGGAGGAGGCGATCACGAAGGCCGCGGTGAATCGCATCCATTCCACCCAGGCCGCGCCCGTGCTCGGCAGGTTTCTCTCCATCCTGACCGCGGAGAACCGTCACCAGGGGCTGCTCGACGACGCCATCCGCCTCACCGCGAAGTTCCTGTCCGAGAATCAGGACCTGATCCGGGAGCGCGTAGAGAACGAGAGCCCATGGTGGGTTCCCGGCCTCGTCGACGATCGCATCGCGCGGAAGATCGTCACCGGTCTGGAACGCACGATGCAGGCCGTACACGAGGATCCCAGTCATCCCCTGCGCCTTCGCTTCGACGCCGCGCTCGACGAGTTCATGGTGAATCTGCAGGCATCACCGGCGGTGATTCTCAAGGCCGAACAGATCAAGGAGGACGTGCTCAACGCCGAGGCGGTGCGCGGCTTCAGCGCGGCGATTTGGGCCGACGTGAAGGCCTCGGTCACTCGGTACGCGGACGATCCGGACGGCTTCAAACCGGAAGCGATCCAGAAGGGACTGACTGCGTTCGGCGACGCGATCCTCCGTGACCCGGTGCTGATGGAGAAAGTGGACGCCTGGCTGATCGAGGGCGTGGTCGCGATCGTGGAGCGCTACCAGAGCGAAGTGGGCGAGCTGATCGCCACGACGGTCAAGCGGTGGGATCCGGTGGCGACGTCGAAACGGATCGAGCTGGCGATCGGCCGGGACCTGCAGTTCATCCGCATCAACGGAACGCTGGTGGGCGGCCTGGCGGGGATGGGGCTGTATCTTCTGCAGAAGGTCTTCTAGCAGGCTGCTGAATGAGAACGTTGGCGTAGAGGGTCCGTAGGCGCATTCCGACGTCGCGCCGCTCGCTCGAAG
>JBQTIW010000156.1:0-5527 GCA_052387735.1 Gemmatimonadaceae bacterium | reverse complement strand
TTGGTCACGCATTCCTGCGGAACTCGGTTCGTTGCGGAAATGAAACGCACATCGACGACTGCATCTTCCTTTTCACTGCCGACGCGACGCACCACGCCGTCCTGGATCACGCGCAGCAACTTCGCCTGCAACGGCAGCGACATTTCCGTCAGCTCGTCCAGGAACAGCGTGCCGCCATTCGCGATCTCCAGCAGGCCCGGCTTGTCGCGATCCGCACCGGTGAAAGCGCCCTTGCGATGACCGAACAGCTCGGACTCGAGAAGTCCCTCGGGAAGCGCGGCGCAGTTGATCGGCACCATCTGCCGCGAGGCGCGGCGGCTGTGCGCATGAATGAACTGGGCGATCACTTCCTTCCCCGTGCCGCTCTCCCCCATGATCATCACCGATGCATCGGTGCTGGCGACTTTGCGCGAGAGCTCCACCGCCTTGCGAAAGGCGGGTGAGACGCCGAGCAGCGTGAGCTTGTCGCTGTTCCCGCTTTGCTTCAGCAGCTGAACGCGAAGATCGCGCGTCTCGCGCGCCACCATCACGGCGTGCGAGGCACGCCCAACGAGGACCTGGAGGTGCGTCGCCGAGAACGGCTTGGGGAGATAATCCCATGCCCCGGCACGCAATGCCTCGATACTCGTCGTCACGCTCGGATTCCCCGTCATCACCACCACGATCGTATCTTTCGACGCATCGAGCGTAGCCTTGAGAATCTCCATTCCCGAGACCGGGGTCATGTACAGGTCCACAAGGACGATGTCGAAGCGGCGGCGCTTCACCAGGTCGACCGCCTCGTCGCCGCGGCCTAACGTGGTCACGTTGAATCCGTCCATCTGGAGCACGCTGGCACATCCCTCGCGCAACGTGCGGTCGTCGTCGACGATGAGAAGGCTCAGGCTCGCCTTGACGTCCGGGGATATCGAGAGCGGATCACGCCCCTCCTCGGGTGCGGCTGCTGCTCCCTCTCCATCACGCACGGCTGCTCCACCAGTCACTGGCTGTTCCCCTTATGTAGTTGTGTCGCGATGGAGCCGTCGGAACCGTTCCACTGCATTGCCTTGTTCCTGCAACAGTGTATCGGCAGACCCACACTCCGTTCTTGATGACCTTGAGTTACCTCTAATACGATCGAAAGCTGCCGAGGTCAAGCGACAGCGATGCGGATTCCCAACAGTCAATGTTGATGACTGACTACAGTGACATGAGGGGGCACCCTCTCACTGTGCGGTGCGTCACCGCCGGCCCAGGACGATCGTCCCTATCTGCGGGTCGCAAAGTAACCTGGCGGCGGCGGTGCCCGGACCCGCCGGGCGTTCGCCGGGTCTCATGGGCCGCGTCGCTTATCATTCGCCATGGCCTGGGATGCCCAGGGGTCCGATCGTGGGTCGGGTGGCTCGGGGCCAATTTATGGGTTGTGCGCCGTTTCTTGCGTTCCGTCGTCTCATTATCGTGCAGGGCGAGCGATTTCCAATGGGTTCGGTGAGGACCTAAATGTCGACTAGCGTTGTCTCTTCCTCGGGCGGAAGCCCGCTTCAAACACCGGGTAGCGGTTATTCGGGCGCGGAGTGGGGAGCCGCTGCACCGCCCGAGCGCGGAAGCGCCGCCGTTCAGCAGCTCGTGGCGCGCACGATCGCAGCACTCAAGCGCTACCGCTGGCTGATCCTGGCCGTCTTCGTCATCGGCAGCGCCACTGGCGTGGCAGTAACGCGGTTCGTCAAGCCGAAGTACACGGTCGATGCGACGATCTGGATCTCCTCGGCGGGCAACAAGTCCGGCCCAGTGCAGGCACCAGGTCTCATTTCCAGCGATCTCGGTTGGACGGACCTGGTCAAGAGCTTCATCATCCTCGATCCGGTCGTCAGTAGGCTGGCGCTGTACGTGACGCCGAGCAGCGACAGAGACACACTCGTCTTTCGCGGCCTGCTTCCGACGGACTCGCTGATTCCGGGTCTCTATAGACTCAAACTCAACGAGAACAAGACGAAGTATCAGCTCACCCAGCTCGCCCAGCAGCGCGGGGAAAAGGAGCAGGTGGTCGAGAACGGCACGGTCGGCGATTCGATCGGCCTCAAGGTGGGTTTCGCCTGGCAGCCCGACCGCGCGCTGCTCCGGCGCAGCGACGAGTACGAGTTCGAAGTCGTGACCCCTCGCGAAGCGGCGGTTACTCTGCAGCGTGAACTGGTGCTTGGCCTTCCGCAAAACTCGAATCTCATGCGTCTCGGGTTGCGCGGCGAACATTCGGCCCTGCTCGCCCAGACCCTCAATGCCGTCCTTCGCCAGTTCGAGCGTGAGGCGGAGCGCCTCAAAAAGGAAAACCTGGTCGAGGTAGCGAACACGGTAGAGGAGCAGGTCAAGCGCGCCTCGGAAGAGTTGTACGCGGCGGAGAGCGCGCTGGAGAGCTTCAGGATCAATACGATCACGCAGCCCACGGACAACGTGGCGATCCAGCCGGGCGTGGCGCTCGCCACGAGCCCCGTCATGTCGTCGTACTTCGCGGACAAGAATCAGCTGGAAAACGTCCGCCGCGACCGCGATCAGCTCGAGCGCATTCTCGCCGAAGGAGATACGCGCAGTGGGCGTCTTTCCTCCGAAGCGCTGCGCGGAGCGCCATCGCTGACCACGGGTGGCGAGACGCAGAAGGAGCTGGGCGCAGCGCTCAACGACCTTTCGCTCCGGAGTGCAAAGCTGCGCAGCCTTCGCGAACGGCTCACCGACGAACACCAGACCGTCAAGGATGAGCTGAACGCGATCGGCATCCTCGAAAACCAGGTCATTCCCCAGACCGCTCGCCGCGTGCTGGCCGAGCTCAGGTCGAACGAAACGGAGATGAACCGGCGGATCGACGGCGCGTCGATCGAACTGAAGCGCATTCCGCAGCGGACCATCGAAGAGGCACGCCGCAACCGTGCCGTCGCCGTAGCGACCGTGATCTTTCAGGATCTGCAGAGCCGCGCCGTTTCCGCTCGGCTCTCCGAGCAGACGGTCATGCCCGACGGCGCGATCCTCGACACCGCCGTTGCACCGCGCCGCCCGACGAGCGATACGTCGCTCCAGCTCATCGCCCTCGCGGTGATCGCCTCGTTAGGTGCCGGCATCGCGCTGGCGCTGCTCCTCGATCGGCTCGATGGCCGCTTCCGCTACCCCGAACAGGCGGTGGACGAGCTCGGCCTCGACATCCTCGGCGCCGTGCCGAGCTATACCGCGCCGCGCAGTCAACGCCGGCGACTCGAGCAGGCATCACAGATGATCGAGTCGTTCCGATCCCTTGCACTCGCGGTGCGATCGTCGTTCCCACCGGGATCTCCGGTCCAGCTGACCATCACCAGCCCCGGCCCCGGCGACGGCAAATCCACGATTTCCATCAACCTGGCCAATGCACTTGCCGAGGGTGGTTATCGCACGCTCCTGATCGACGGCGACATCCGTCGCGGCCAGCTCCACGAGTCCTGTCCCCCCGCTGCGCAGTCCCCCGGCCTGCTCGACTACCTCGCCGGTGAAGCGACGATGGGTGAAGTGGTGAAGAGCACGGACCTGCACGTGAACTTGTCGCTCATCCCTTGTGGTACCCGTCGCCGCCAGGGCCCCGAATTGCTGGCGTCGCAGCGCATGGGCCTCATGCTCCGCGAGCTCCGCTCTCAGTTCGACGCGATTGTCGTTGACTGCGCTCCGCTGGGCGCGGGTATCGATGCCTATGCGCTTGGGAGCGCTACGGGCTCGATGCTCCTGGTGCTCCGCGCCGGCGAGACAGATCGCCGGCTCGCGTCATCCAAACTCACGACACTCGACCGCATGCCCATCCGGATCCTCGGAACGGTGCTGAACGACATCGGCGAGTCTCCCGAGTTCCGTTACTACCACTACCTGGAGGGCTACGGAACGCCGGAGAACGTGTCGGAAGTAGCGCTCATCGGCTCGGGACCGGGGAACGGGGAGCGCTAAGCTCTCGCTCTACGAAGGGAGGGCCGAGTCGAGAGACTCGGCCCTCGTTGCTTTGGGACATCACCGGCCAGGGGCGAAACATGGGGAACCCGAGCAGGACGAGGGGCCGAGCAACACTGGAGGCATGAGTGGCCCGGGATGCAGGCGGTCGCAGCCCGCGGAGGCGTGTCGGGCTCTGGTGCTCCGCGTGTTGCCCGTGCTTTAGCGACCTGCGCCTACCTCGCGCCTATCGCCATCCTCTCGCCGCTGGCACGTATCCCGGCACCGCGTCCCTGGCGCAGCTCGCTCGCCGCTTTGAGCAGCAGGGAAACGACATCCGACGAAGAGGTCGAAAAGTCCGCCACGGCGGCGTAGCCCGCGGTCAGCTTGAGGTCGCGCAGCTGTTCTCCGACACGCACGGGGGCGTCTTCGACCTGTGCCTTGACTCGACTTATGATCTGCTCCGCGCCGCCGGCGTCAGTCGAGGGGGCGATGACCACGAGCTCGGACCTTCCCAGGCGACCCACGGCGTCGGAGATGCGGGCGGTCTGGCGACAGACTTCGCTGAGCCTGCCGAGCACGATCGCGTCGAGGTCGAGGCCAAGGTCGGGCGTCGTTGGTCCGGCGTCCGCCTGTGCCATGAGCGCCACACAAGCAATGGAGCTCCGTCGACGCGCCGCATCGGCACCGATTTCCCGCGCCCGACGGGCAAGGCCGCGTGCATTGTAGAGCCCCGTGGATGGATCCAGCAGTCCGGCCTCGAGAGTGCGATCCGCCTCACGCTTCGCGCGAACGAACAGCTCTAGTTTGAGTACTAGTGCTTCAATGTCGTACGGCTCACTCAGCAGCTCCCACGCACCTGCGCGGTACGCATCGAGCCGCTGCGCGCGAGTTGGTGTGCCTGATGTCAGCAGGATGACCGGGGTGCCCGCGTGGAAGGCAGGTTCCTCTCGGAGAAGGCGGATGATGTCCAGTCCCGAGATGTCGGGGAGTCCGACGTCGAGCACGATGGCATCGGCTCGGGTCGTCCTCACCAGCTCGAGCGCCTGCTTCCCCGTGAACGCTCTGACGGTCGCAAAGCCCTTGGGGCCAAGGACGCTCTCGAGCGAACGCGACGACCACTCCTGGTCATTGGCCAGAAGTACGAGAGGGGGTGAACCCTGGACGTCGGCGATTTGTGTTGCCATGAGATATTGTTGCCACGGACCACCACATGGCCCGTGCCGGCCCCTTACTCTGCACATTGCGTGCTTTCGCATCTGAGCATGGGCGTCGGCGGTGACCGGATGGGTCGGGCCCCTGCCTGGGAGCGATGGCGAGCGCGCGCGAGACGCGTCCTCCGGCCGCACAGGCAGGCCTGTGACGAGCTGGTCCGGACATCGTTTACCGTGGAGGAGCGTTGCACGGGAGCGTCGAGGTGAGGTTCGTACCCGCCAATCACTCGCGTCCTAGGGCACGAATCTCGCACCCCCACCGTAGATCACAATGACGGGTTCAACTTAGGGACTGTTAATCTCAGCGGTTGCTCTAGCACGCCATCTGCAAGGAGTAGAAGGACACATGACAGGAACCATACTTCGATCACTGCGACGCCCGCTTACGCTCCAATTCTGGTTGGTGG
>JBQTIW010000155.1:0-25809 GCA_052387735.1 Gemmatimonadaceae bacterium | reverse complement strand
TCTCGCAGGGCGTGATTCGGATAGCATTTGCTGCACCGAGCTTCCGCGACGAATCGGCAATTCGCTTCCGCTATCGCCTGATCGGGGTCAACGATAGCTGGTCGAGCCCGACCCCGGAGCGCAGCATCACGTACGCGGGCCTCGGACCAGGGACCTATCGATTCGAAGCAGTTGCGGTGAATCCCGCCGGGCAAAGCACCGTTCCGGCGTCCCCCTCCTTCGAAGTGTTGCCGACCTTCTGGCAGACGTGGTGGTTCCGACTCATTGCGGTGAGCCTCCTGCTCGGCGCGGCGGCAGCCGTCCCGGCGTGGCGGGCCCGCGCGCTGGAACACGAACGGCAGCGGCTCGAAGCACTCGTGGCGCATCACACTCGTGAGCTCGCACAGAACAATGCCCGGCTCGCACAGTCCAACCGCGATCTCGAGCACTTTGCCTACGTCGCCTCGCATGATCTGCAGGAACCCTTGCGCAAGATCCAGGCGTTCTCCGATCGCGTGACCAAGGTGTACAGCGAGAGGCTAGACGATCAGGGGCGTGACTACCTGAGCCGCATGCGCGGCGCTGCGGCGCGGATGCAGCGGCTGATCGAAGATCTGCTCAGCCTGTCGCGCGTAACGACCAAGCGGAATCCCATCGAACCACTTGATCTCGGCGTGCTGCTGCAGGAGGTCGTCGGTGACCTCGAGTTCCGCATTCAATCCACCAACGGACGCGTGGAAGTGGGTGAACTGCCGCGCATCGAAGGCGATCCCGTTCAGATCAGGCAGGTCTTCCAGAACCTGATCGGCAACGCCCTCAAGTTTCACCGTCCGGACGAGAAACCCGTGGTGCGGGTATCGGCGGTTCAGCTCGACGCGGACACGGTCGAACTTCGCATCGAGGACAACGGCATCGGATTCGAGTCTAAAGATGCAGAGAAGGTGTTCCTCCCGTTCCAGCGGCTGCACGGCCGCTCGCACTATGAGGGAACGGGGATAGGCCTGACCATCTGCCAGAAGATCGTCGAGCGTCATCGCGGGACCATCCGGGCAGAGAGCACACCTGGCAAGGGAACGCGCTTTTTCGTCACCCTGCCGGTCCACGGTTCTCCTGGAGAGAGACATGCTGCCTGAAGCGCCGGGCTCCATTACGATCCTCATGGCCGAGGATGATGCGGACGACCGCATGCTCGCTCGCGATGCCATGCGCGAAAGCCGCCTCAAGAACCATTTTCACTTCGTGGAAGACGGGCAGGAGCTGATGGACTATCTGAACCGCACGGGCACGTACGCTACGCAGGAGGCTCCGCGCCCGGGCTTGATCCTGCTCGATCTCAACATGCCGCGAAAAGACGGACGGCAAGCGCTCGAGGAGATCAAGAACAATCCGGATCTGCGACGGATACCCGTCGTCATCCTCACCACGTCGAAGACCGAGGAGGACATCCTGCGAGCGTACGACCTCGGTGCGAATTCGTTCATCACCAAGCCCGTGACGTTTGACAGGCTGGTCGAGATCGTGTGTACGCTCGGCAAATACTGGTTCAACATTGTCGAGCTGCCTGGTGACGATGGTGTGCCCTCACCAAACTGAGCAGGAGATTCGCATTCTCCTCGTCGAAGACGACGAGGACGACTACGTCCTGACCCGGGCGCTGCTTGCCGACGGTGTCGGCGAACGCGGCCGCGTTGACTGGGCGTACACGCAACTGAACGGTCTGGAGCGACTTCTCAGCGGGAACTACGACGTCGCCCTCGTCGACTACAATCTGGGAAGTGAGACCGGGATCGAGCTGCTTCGCGCGGCGTTCGCCCGAGGCTGCACCACGCCGATCATCATGCTGACCGGGCAGGACGACCGCGCAACGGATCTCGATGCCATGCACGCGGGGGCGGCCGATTTTCTCGTGAAGGGTCGTGTAACCGCGGAGATGCTGGAACGTGCGATCCGGTACGCACGGGAACGCCGCCGCTTGCTCGAGCAGATCAGTGCCTTGTCCCTCACCGACGAACTGACGGGCCTCAACAACCGGCGGGCCTTTCTCGCGATGGCGGACCAGCGCCTGCAGCTGCTGGAACGACGCGGTGCGCCATGTCTGCTCATCTTTGCCGACGTGGACGGTCTCAAGGAGACGAACGACAGCCGCGGTCATGAAGCCGGTGACAAACTCATCGTCGACGCAGGCCACGCGCTACGCGCTGCGTTTCGTCGAACGGACCTCGTGGCACGTTTCGGCGGTGATGAATTCGTCATTCTCGCCGACGATGCGCGTGAAAGCGACATCGAGCTGGTGCTCGAAAAGCTCCAGCAGCACATCGACATAAGAAATCTCGAGATACCTGCCGAGGACCCGCGTCTCTCGATCAGTGCGGGTGCCCTCTGCTTTCACACCGGGCCAGACGTGAAGCTGCAGGAGCTCATTGCCGAAGCGGATGCACTGATGCTGCGGAAGAAGACCAATCGCCGACGGGCACACTCCCGCGAGACCGTGAGATAGGCTTCTGCGTCCGTGCCCTCCTGCGTGCCCGCGCCTACTGCGCGGGCCCGCTGGTCGTCGTCACCGCCTTCTGTTCCGCGCTCTCTTCCAGCGTCTTCAGCACGTCCTGCCACTTGAAACCGCCCTTACCGAGGATCCACTTGTCCATCCATGCCTTTTCGGCGACCGACTTGAGCAGCTGGTTGCGGGCATCCGGAATCCCGTGGCTCTGGCCGGGATACACGAAGAGCTCCGTTGGAACGCCGAGTTTCTTGAGGGCCATGTGCAGCTCTTCACTTTGCGGCCGTGGCACGCGTGGATCGCCGTCCACCACGTGGATCATCGTCGGCGTTTTCGCTGCCGAGATGTAGCGGATGGGCGACTGCTTCCAATAGGGCTCGAAGTCGCCGTACGGGAGCTTGTTGCCGAGGTAGTGCATGCGTACGTATTGCATGTCGGACTGGGCGTACATCGAGATCCAGTTCACCGTGCCGGCTCCCGACGAGGCGGCTTTGAAACGCGTCGTGTGCGTGATAATCCAGTTGGTCCAGTGACCACCAGCGCTCCAGCCCAGCACACCCAGCTTGTTCTCGTCGACCATTCCCTGCGCAACGAGATGGTCCACGCCGGTCATGATGTCTTCGTAACCTTTCTTGAAGTAGTCATTGACGATGCCCCATTTGTGGGCCTCGCCGTAGTTCGTCGACCCCCGGTAGTTCGGTTTGAGCACCATGTAGCCGTCGCCCGCATACGCCTGGGCGCCGTAACCGCCGTTGAAGGTGAGAACGTCGGCTGACTGCGGGCCGCCATGGATCGCCACGATCAGCGGATAGCGCGTTCCCGTCTTGTAACCCACCGGCTTCACGAGCACGCCGCAGGCCTGCTTCTTGTCGACTGACGTCCAGCAGATCTCCTCTTCCTCGCCGAGCTGGAAGTTGGCGACCTGCGGATTGGCATTGGTCACCTGCCGCCAGGCGAACCGGTTGACGACGTCTTCGACGCGGTCAGCGACAAAGTGCACCGCCGGTGTTTTCGGGTCGGTGTAGGTGATGAGGATCTTGCCGCTCTCGTCATCGCGCGTGACGTTCAGCGCCGCCTTGTAGTCCGTCACCTGCTTTACGGTGTTTGCCGCGACGTCGAGCGCCATGAGCTGATTCGTGGCGCGAACACCGTCGCCGTAATAGATCGTCTTGGAGTCGGGGCTCCACCAGCCGATGGTCACATCCCCGTCGTAGCCGCCGCCGAGCTTTTTCCATTGCCCGTTCACCGCATCGATCGCACGAACGTAGACTCGATTGGCGCGGAAGTAAACGAAGTCATCGGACGCCGAGAACGCAATCGTGCGTCCGTCGGGGGCGAAGGAGAGGTTACTTTCGGAGATCTCTTTGTTGCTCGTGAGGCGTTCGAGATTCCCCGAGTCGAGATTGAGCAGGTACAGGTCGACCGAGTTATTGGCTTCGGTCACGGTGCGGGCGTAGCGGTCGTTAGGCATGACGCGGAGACCGGCCCACTTGCCATCGTCCGACAGCGATACGCCTTCGACCGAATATTCCGGACTCTGCGTGAGCCGCTTCTCCTGCCCCGAGGCCAGGTCCAGCACCCAGAGATGGTTGAGCGGGACGTCCAGGTTGCGGATGCGTACGTCGAACTTCTTTTCCATCCGCTCCTTGTTCAGCTTGTCCACGGAGTCGGGCGACACGAAAAACAGCCGGCGGGAATCCCTGGAGATCTGCCAGTTGCCGATGGGCGTCGCGTGCTTGGTAAGCTGCGTCGCGGCCGTGCCCTCGGTGATGCCAGCGACGGACATGGACCAGAGTTGCTGCTCGTCCTGCTTGCCGGCAGCGAAGATCAACCACTTGCCGTCGCGCGTGAACGCATAGTTGCCCACGCCGTCCTTGGCGTCGGTGATCTTCTGCGCCTCCCCACCGTCGGGCCGCATGAGGTACAGCTGGTTCGTCGTGCCGTCGCGGTTTGACGAGAACACAAAGAACGATGCGTCGGGTGCCCATCGCGGCGTATTCTCGTTCTTGTCCTTTGTGAACGTCAGCTGGCGGGTGGTCGACAATCCGCCCGACGTGTTCACGACGTAGATGTCCGTGTTCCGCCTTGCTTCCTTCCAGTTAGGCACCGAGAGGGTGTAGAGCAGGCGACTCCCGTCGGGACTGAGCGCCGGCGACGCCACCTGCCGCATGAGCTGTTGGTCGAGAAAGGTCATGGGGCGCGGCGATTGCGCTGCGAGCAACGCGGGCACGGCGAGTGCGACAACAGCGAACGTGGGGCTACGCATGGGTACCTCGGCGGGAGGCCGGAACCGTGTGACGATCGTGGCCGCGTGGTCATCCGCGGGCAAATCCAGTACGCATCAATAGTTGCGGGCGTTCTGGCCGAGGACAAGAAGCCGGACCCACCCGCGCAGCTCCGATGCCCCGACACGCGTGGTTTACGACCCGTCGTGACGGAACAGTGGAACTCAGGAACGCCCACCGGAGCCGACGGTACCCAGAATCAAGCCCACCGGAGGAACCATGCGGGCCATGATGATGCATTTCGCGCTGAGCGCTGCGTTGGTGAGTGGACTGGGGAAGCCCGTTGCCTACCGATTTCCGACGGACGAAGAGACCCAGAAAAAGGGGAGGACGTACCTGGAGGTGGAGAACACCGCCTTCAGCGACGCGGTCATTTATGCGGTCCAGGGGCTTCGCGTACAGCGTTTGGGCACCGTGAATGGTCTGACGATCCAGAAACTGACCATCCCACGCGAGCTGATCTTTGGCGGCAGCTCCCTGCGGTTTGCTGTGCACCCAATCGGCGCCAACTCCAATCAGGTGAGCGACGAGATCGCGGTGGCGGCGGGCGAGAAGGTGAATCTGTTCATCCCACCATTCTGACCACCGCTGGTGGCGGGTCGCTGGCTGCCGGTCCCGGTGTCCGGTGCAGGGGTCGGTGCTCGGTGAGCCGGAGCTGGCAAGGCTCCCTGGATACTCGTTAGGCGTGAGGCGCTTGGCGGCGCCCGTGCCTCGCACTACGTTCGGCAGCGTGCCAGCCGCTTCCTCGCTCACGCTACGCGCCGGACCTGACGCGCTCCGCCTCATTCGCGCACGCGGGCTGCGTGCCGACGACGTCGACATCGTTCCCGGTGCGTCCGGCGGCGCCAAGTGGCTCACCCTCGGCGGCCTCGATCGCTTTCTGTTTGGCGACTTCCTCCAGCAACCGCGCGCCCGTCCCCTCCATCTCATCGGTTCATCCATCGGCAGTTGGCGACTGGCGTGTCTTGGACAACAGAATCCCGTCGCAGCCCTCGCTCGAGGACACCGGGGCTACATCTATGATCAGGAGTACTCGAGGCGGCCCACCACGACCGAGATTACCGCAGCGTCGGCGAGGATTCTGGACGACCTGTTGGGGGAGACCGGCGTCGCGGAGATCCTTGCTCATCCGACGATGCGCCTGCACGTGCTCACCGCCGAGGGCCGCGGGTTCGCGGCGAGCGAGAACCGGCTGGCCCTGACCGCCTCGCTGGCGCTGGCGGCGGCGAGCAATGTCTTTCAGCGTCGCGCGCTTTCGGCTCAGTTTCGCCGCACCGTGTTCCATTCCTCTGGTGCGGGGACACCGTTCTCGCATCTCTCCGACCTCCCGACGCGCCACATCGACCTAACGAGCGCCAACCTGCGCGACGTGCTCCTGGCCTCGGGATCCATCCCCTTGCTGCTTGACGGCGTACGCATCGGGGGTGCGGGGAATGGGATGTTCTGGGACGGGGGTGTCCTCGACTATCACCTGGACATCGACTTCGGCGCGGGCGACGGGTTGGTGCTGTATCCGCATTTCTACGACCACATCGTCCCGGGGTGGTTTGACAAATCACTTCCGTGGCGCCGCGCAGGGGCGGCGAACTTCCGTCGCGTACTGCTGGTCGCACCCTCGGCCGAGTTCGTGCAGGCGTTGCCGGGAGGCAAGATTCCCGACCGAAAGGACTTCTACCGGCTGCCGCATGCGGAACGGATCAAGCGCTGGCAGGCGACGCTCGACGAAGGCGCGCGGTTGGGCGACGAGTTGCGCGAGCTGATCGCCACGGGTGCGATCGCGGGTCGCGTGCGGCCGTGGTGAACGGCCCGGAGGCAGGCAGCCAGTGTCGGCCGCCATGATCCGATCGTAGTTTGGCGTGATCACCACACGGGCCTCCTCGTCATGTCGTTCCGCCGGGTTTCTTTCGCACTTGTCGCCGTCGTCTGTACTGCTGATCCCCTTGCCGCTCGCGCCCAGGCCAGCGTCGACGTGCTCATTCGTGGCGGCCGGGTCATGGATGGCAGCGGTTCGCCTGGCCGGACGGCGGACGTCGGGATCCGCGGTGATCGCATCGTGTTCGTGGGTGACGCATCACGAGAGCGCCTAACGGGCACCCGGACGATTGCGGCCAACGGCATGGTGGTGGCCCCCGGGTTCATCGATCCGCACACGCACACGTTCGGCGACCTGCAGGGTGAGCACCGCGAGCGCCGGCAGAACGCTGCGTACCTCATGCAGGGCGTCACGACGGTGATCACCGGCAACGACGGGGGTGGCCCGATCGACGTCGGTGAGCAGCTGGCGAAGTTCGGGCGTGACAGCATTGGCACGAACGCGGCGCTGTTCGTGGGGTTCGGCACCGTACGCGGTCGGGTCCAAGGCAGCACCAGTGCACCCGCGACGCCGGCACAGGTACAGCAGATGCGCTTGCTCGTGGCCCGTGGCATGGAAGGGGGAGCACTGGGTCTCAGCACGGGGCTGTATTACGCGCCCCAGAGTTACGCCACGACCGACGAGGTGATCTCCCTGGCGCGGGAAGCAGCGTCCCGCGGCGGTGTGTACGACTCGCACCTGCGCGACGAGAGCTCATATACCATCGGGCTGGTGGGGGCGGTTGCCGAAGCGATCCGCATCGGGAAGGAGGCGGGCCTGCCCGTCCACATTGCGCACATCAAGGCGTTAGGCGTGGACGTGTGGGGCCGTAGCGACTCCGTGATCGCGTTGATTCAGGCTGCACGCGCCGCGGGTCAACGCGTGACCGCTGACCAGTATCCGTACACGGCGAGCGGCTCGGGGGTCGGCGCGTCATTGCTGCCGCGTTGGGCAGAGGCTGGAGGACGCGACTCACTCCGTCTCCGCGTGGCCGACGCACCGACACAGGCGCGCCTGCTGGCCGACATGCGAGAGAATCTGCGGCGTCGCAATGGCGCCAGGTCACTGCTCATCACGGAGAGCGGCCGCCAGGACCTCGCGGGAAAGACGCTCGAACAGGTTGCGGCCGAACGGGGAGTGGAGCCGGTCATTGCGGCGCTCGACATCGTGCTCAGCGGCGACGCGTCGGTGGCGTCGTTCAACATGAACGAGGATGACATCGCCAAGTTCATGACGCAGGAGTTCGTGTTCACCGGCTCCGACGGCTCCAGCGGTCATCCGCGCAAGTACGGCACCTATCCGAAGAAACTGCGCGAATACGTGATGGAGAAACACCTCCTGACGCTGGAGACGTTCGTGAAGCGCAGCAGCGCCGACGTGGCCAGGGCGTTCGGCATCGTGAATCGAGGTGAGCTGAGGATCGGCGCTTTTGCCGATGTCGTCATCTTCGACCCGGCGGCGGTTCGCGATCGCTCGACCTACGCGCAGCCCGCGCTCCTGGCCGAGGGGATGGGGTACGTTCTGGTGAACGGAACCCTGGCTGTGGAGCAAGGGCGCCTGACGAGCGCGCTGGCGGGTCGTGGGCTGAAGCGTGGTGTGGAGTAGGCCGGCGTTGCGCGATCGACAAGAACAGGGCGACTGCTTGCCCGCGCAAGGACGCCGGGCCGTGCAACGCTGTTTCACCTCCCGGGCTGCTCGTGCATCCCGTGCCGCTTGTGCGTCCGTTGCTTCGCTCGCGCTGCCGACATTTCTGGCGGCCTTGCTGGCGACGCCCGTTCGCGCGCAAATGCCCCTTACCTACCGGCTCTCGACACTGCAGAACCCGCCCGGCATCGAGTGGCATCGGATCGACTCTCCGCACTTCACGGTGATCTTTCCCGACTCGCTCGGCGACGAAGCGCAGCGCGTCACGAGCCTGCTGGAGAACGCGTACCGTCCGCTCGTGCACAGTCTGGGAAAGGCGCCGCGGCGCATCCCCGTGGTGCTCAATAACCAGTCGCTCACGTCCAATGCCTACGTCGCGTGGAGTCCGCGCCGCTCGCAGTGGTACTCGATGCCTAACACGACGGTGGATGCATTCGGCCCGCTCGAGTGGTACCGGCTGCTGGCGACCCACGAGGGGCGGCACGTGGTCCAGGAGAGCGCCGTCCGCAGCGGATGGGTGGGGCTCGCGGGCCGGATCTTTGGCGACAACACCGTGTCGGCGCTCGCTGGAAGTCTGTACTTCCCCGCATGGTTCTGGGAAGGTGACGCGGTGGGGATGGAGACGGCCCTGTCGCCTGCGGGTCGTGGGCGACAGCCCTCGTTTACCGGTCGCGTGCGTGCCTTACGCGCCGACGACAAGTCGTACGAATACTATCCGGCATGGCAGGGCTCCTACCGCACGTACTATCCCGACTGGTACGAGCTCGGCTACATCCTCACGTCATACGTGCGCCGACACCACGGCGACTCGGCGTGGCGGCGTGTCATCCGTCGGGCCTCGTGGAATCCGCTCGCGCCCTGGGCGCTCAGCATGGCACTCAAGCGGGAGACGGGGAAGAGTCTCACCCAGGTTCATCGGGCCGCGGTCAATGAACTGGACACGCTCTGGCGCGCCCAGCGGGACGCAGTGGTCGAAACCTCCGCGTCGCAGCTCTCGCCCGATGACGCCCGTTATCACGTCTGGTCGGTGCCGCAGTACGCGGGAGACGGCAGCGTAATCGCAACCTACACAGATCTGAACACCGTGACGCAACTCGTCAGGCTCCGCAACGGCCGACGCGAGGTGCTCGTCTCTCGTGTGGGACTGGTCGGCGAGTTGCAGTTCCACGTGAGCGGCAATCTGGTTGTCTGGTCGGAGTATGAGGCGGACCCGCGCTTCGGCGAGCGAAACTGGCTCGGGATCAGGACACTGGACTTGACGACGGGCAAGGTCACGCGGCTCACGAGCCGAAGCCGCTTTTTCGGACCTGCGGTGTCGCCCGACGGCTCGCAGATCGCGGCGATCGAGTTCTCGAAAGATCGCACCTCCTGCATCGTCATCCTCGATGCGCGCACCGGCAACGTCCTGCGACGCATCTCTCACCACGACGTCGGTTTCCTGATCACGCCAGCGTGGGCGGGAGACGGCCGGTCGCTGTTCGTCGTCAGCGTTGACGAGAGCCGGGGGAACGCGCTCCTGCGTGTACCTCTCGCCGATGGCCGCGTCGAGACGCTCATTGACTACACCCCGCATGCCATCTCGCGGCCGTCGCCGGGTGGCGGTCTGGTATTCTTCGCGTCCCCACGCTCGGGGCTGGACGACATCTGGGCGGTCGACACGGCCACGCACCGGCTGGCGCGCGTGAGCTCGCGAAAGTTCGGCGCCGCCATGCCTGCCGTTTCGCCGGACGGATCCCGCCTGCTGTTCGCCGACTACGGCGTGAATGGATGGAACATCGCCGAGATGCCGATCGTGGCATCGCAATTCGTGCCTGGCGAGTCGGTGAGTCAGCGTCCCGTGCTCTGGGCGGACTCCGTGATCGCGCAGGAGACCAGGTTGCAGGCGCAGAGGAGCGACGAGATTGCCGCACCCGGTGCCGGTGGCGCGTGGCCGGTGCGGCGTTTCTCCGGCCTGTCGCGCCTCTTCGATTTCCACAGCCTGATGATTGCGCCCACCACGAACGGCATGAATTCGGGACTGGCCCTCGAGTCCCGCAACCTGCTCAACACGTTTGGAGGGAATGTCGGTTTCGTCTTCAACCCGAACGAGCGCACCTTCGCGTTGGAAGCGGGGGTGAGCTACGCCGGGCTCCCGCCAATCTTCGATGCCGCGTATCGTGCCGGTTCGCGCGCGTCCACCTACACGGATACAGCGGGGACCGAGCGCGCCTTTTCGTGGGAGGAACGCTCCGTCAACCTTGTCGCCAGGCTCCCACTCACGCGGCTGTTCGGTCAGCAGCGACAGTCGATCACGCTGAGCGCCGGTGTGGCCAGGACGGAGATCAAGAATCAGCCCGTGGCATTCCGGTTCGAGAACAACAACGGGTCCTTTCTCCCGGTCTTTTACGGTCTGACCGCGAGCCACACGCGAGCGGCCGCATACCGCGATCTGTTGCAGACGGGTGCGAGTGTCACGGCGATCTACCGACACACGCCCGGGAGCAGCGACTACATCAGCCACCTCGCCGCCGCGCGCGTCACGGCGATAGCTCCGGGGCTCGTCGCCAACCACGCACTGATCATGGACGGTGGCCACGAGGAACAACGGCCGTCGAACTATCGATTCTCGAGTGAGCTCCTCTTTCCTCGCGGGTTCTCGCGACGCTACCACGACCGCCTGACGAGAGCGGGTATGTCGTACCACTTGCCGCTGCTGTACCCTGACCTGGCCATCGGTCCATTGCTGTATGCACGTCGAGTACAGGGAAACGTCTTTGCAGATGTCGGGCGTGGAAGCGACCGGCTCAACGCGCGCGTGTTCCAGTACCGGTCAATCGGGGGTGAACTGAGCGCCGACCTTGCACCACTCGGCACTCGCTCCACCATGCGAGTGGGTGTGCGCGTTTCGCAGCGCCTGACGGGCGACAAGAAGGCGGTCAGCGAACTGATCGTGTCCCTGCCCCAGTAGCCTGCATGGCTGTGCAGGCGGTCTCCCGTCTCCCGTCTCAGATAGCCCGTGCCCATCCGACCTACCTCCCACTACGACAGGGCGTACTTCGACAAGTGGTACCGCCACCCCAGGCACCGCGTGAAGTCGAAGCTGGACATTCAGCGGCAGCTGCGATTCATCGTCAGTGCGACCGAGTACATCCTCGAGCGACCGGTGCAGAAGGTGCTCGACGTCGGTGCGGGGGAAGGGAACTGGGGTCTCGCCCTCAAGCGCATCCGTCCGCGGGCGCGATATTTCGGCGTGGACCCCAGCGCGTATGCGGTCGCGCGCTTCGGCAAGCGCCGCAACATCCGGCTTGGGGGCTTTGGATCGGTTGGCGAGATAGGCTTGCCCGATGACTTCGACCTCGTGCTCTGCTGTGGCGTGATGAACTACGTATCGCCCGCCGAGTTGGCCACCGGACTCGACGCACTCACGCATCTCTCCGTTGGTGCGGCCTACTTCGAGGTCTTCAGCTCGGCCGACGATGCCATTGGTGACTTCGCGCGCTCGACGGCCCGAGCGCCCGCGTGGTGGCGCCGCCTCTTCCGGCGCACCGGATGGGAAGCGTTGGGGCTACACCTCTATCTGCGGCGCGACATGGCAGGCATCGCCGCGGCGCTGGAGCGGGCGCGTTAGGCGGCGGCTTCGTTCAGCGGAGACACCTCGAATCACAGTGCAAGCTCCCGGAGTTCGCGAGACCGTGTACGGCTCGCCTGGACTCTCGTCCCGTCATGCATCTCGATCTCGATCCGGCCGCCATCGCCGGGAACAAGATGTCGCACGAAGTCGAGGTTGACGATATGGCCACGGTGAATCCGCAGAAACCGTTCGGAATCGAGCCGGCGCTCAAAGTCGTTGAGCGTGAGATAGACCAGGTGCACCCGCCCGCGGACGTGGACGCGAACGTAATCGTCGTCCGCTTCAAGACGCTCCACCTCGCGCGCTGATATCGGGACGAGTTTGCCGCGATCGCGTACAAAGAACCGGCGCAGAGGCGTGTCGCGCGACGCCTGCAGCGCCTCCTCCGCCCGCTCCGACAACGGTGCACCCTCGTTCCCTTCTTCCAATGCACGCGTGACACGGTCGATGGCCGTGGCCAGTCGCTCGGGACCGAATGGCTTGAGCAGATAGTCGATCGCCGCCAGTTCGAAGGCGGTGACCGCATAACGATCAAAGGCCGTCGTGAATACGACCAACGGTTGGTGGCCCATCTGCCGCACGACGTCGAGACCGCTCATCTCGGGCAGCTCGATGTCAAGAAACACGACGTCCGGCCGAAGCGCGTCGATGCGTTCCACGGCTTCACGTCCTGTGGTCGCCTCACCGATCACCCGAATCTCCGGCCGCTCGGCGATCAGTTCACGCAAGCGCCGGCGAGCCAGAGGTTCGTCATCCACGATCACCACGGACACCTTGGTCATCTGGCACCCACCACATCGGGGCGAGCCGATGCCGTCGCGGGAACGTCGACGTGCACACGACACCCTTCACCGGGAGCCGTGGTGACGCGCAACGACGCCAGAGCGCCATACCGTGTCCGCAGTCGCTGCCGAACGGCCCGGAGTCCGACGCCCTTGCTTTCCTCGGGGGCGCGCGGATTGCTCCCTGCACCGTCGTCGCTCACCTCGAGCGAGAGGCGATCGGCGTCGAGATGCGCGCTGATGCGGAGCGTGACGGGTCGTGCCAGGGGAGCGAGCCCGTGTCGGATGGCATTCTCCACCAGCGGTTGCAGCACGAAGGACAGCACCAAGGCGTCCAGCGCGTCAGCATCCACGTCCTCCTCCACACGCAGCCGGTCGCCGAACCGCACGCGCTCGAGCGCGAGGTAGTCACGCACGAAAGCGAGCTCGTCGCCTAACGGCACTTCCTCCCGTGACTCGCCATTCACGTCGAGCACATGGCGCAGGCAGCCCGCAAGGCGCTCCAGTGCTGCCTCGGCGGCACGAGGCTCCGAACGGACCAATGCGGTGATGGAGTGCAGCGTGTTGAACAGGAAGTGCGGATTGAGCTGGGCCCGGAGCGCCTGCAGCTCGGCGGTTACTCGCTGCGCTTCGGCGAGCACGGCCCGACGCTCCTGCTCACGCAGCCGGCGAAACGTGTCAATGGCAGTGAACGCCGTGACCAGCAGGGCGTACAGGATCAGCCCCGTCACGAACTGCCAGCGCACGGCGGTCGCCAGAAAGCCTTCCCATGTAGCCCTGGGTGCACCCCAGTAGATCTGGGCGGCGATTACCAGGGTCCAGAGCGCCGAGAACGTCGCCCCAATCAGCAGGTGCATGCCCAGCGCGCGCACGCGCGACCGGCCCGCCGCGTGTCGCGGCATGACCCGATGCGCGAGGAGCCCAAGGAGCGCCGCTGTGCCGACGCTCGTGATCGCCGACAACAACGCGTCGATCACCCGGGTGCCGCTCTGCTGGACGGCGATGCCGTACAGAATCACGAACGGCAACCATGCCGCGAAATACAGGCCCAGGATACGCCCGCGAAGCTGCATCGCTGCCTAACGCTTTATCCTGTCGAGTGCCGGCAGCAGCTGATCCTTCACCCAACCGAAGTCAGGCTGCAGCTCCAGCGCCTTCTGGTATGCCGCGCGTGCCTCATCCAGCTTCTTTTCCTCGGCGTAGACCTGGCCGAGCCACGCCCACGCCTCGGCCTGTCCCCAGGACGGCGCCGGTGGTTCGGGCTTATCGGTCGCGAAGAGCTCGATGGCCTTCCTGATGTCACGCTCTGCCTTGTCCGCACCGCCTCCGAACATCCTCGGCTTGTAGAGCGAAGACACGCCGCGGAGCATGAAGACGCGCGGGTTGTTCGGGCCGAGAGCAACGGCGTCATCCATCAGACCATCGGCCTTGGGACCGAGTCGCATGCCGGACAACATTCCACTCACGCCAATCAGCTGCCCCGTGACCGATGCACGGAGTGCCGGCGTTTCGGGCCACTTGAGCAGTGCCGACGACTGCGCGAGCACATCGTCCGCTTCCTCCAGCACGACCTTCACCTCGTCCTCCTTCGCGCCCATCCCCATCATGAGACTCGACTTTCGGTACAGCGCATAACCCTTGTAGTGCAGGATGACACCGTCCTTCGGCGTAACGGTCAGCACGCGATCCATGAGCGCGATTGCATTGTCGAGAGCTTCAGGCTTTCCCGTGGCGATACCCTGATCGATGAGCTTCACCGCCGAGTCGGCCCACCTGGAGGTCCCGGGTGCCTGAGCATGAAGCCTCGAGGGTTCGAGAGCAACCGCGGCAACGAGGACGAAGGGAAGGTACCGGAGTGCGCCATGCAGCATAGTGTGTCTCCTACTGCCAGATGAGGGTGGCCCCGAAGTAGACCGAGCGGTTGAAGATCGAAGCTACTGGAGACTTTCTCGAGTAGTCGCGCGAGTACTTCCAGGATTGAGCGTTCTCGCTGTTCAACACATTCGCGAGCGAGACGTACATGACCGATTGCAAGCGAGGCGTGATTGGTCGATACCGACTCACCGACACATCGAGTCGTCTGATGCCGGGGAACCGTTCGCTCATGGGCACGCCATGGCGTGGGAGGTACACATCGCGCGATGGATCGAGATCCGCCCCCAGGATCGGCGTGTACGGCCGACCGGTCGAGGCGCGGTACGTCACGCCTGCGCGCGCTCCGTTGGCGAACGCCTTCTCGGCGATGATCGATCGCGACCACGTGACGTCGAACGGCGCGCGCGACAGCGTACCGGTCGTCGCGTCGGTGCGTCGAGCCACGAGGTAGCTCATGATCGACCGCATCGTTATGCCCCACGCGATCGGACCCTTGAAGAAAAGGTCGACGCCTCGCGACGATCCACGTCCACCCTCGGTGATGTGGAAGTCGCGGTCCTGAAGCGCGAGATCTTCGTAGCGCTTGGCATAGGCTTCCACTCGCGCCATCAGTGTGCCGTCGTCGCCCGCCTGGAGCCCAACGACCCATTGCCGAGCGCGCATTGCCGGCAACCCCGCGCGGCCGAGACTGTCGTCGAAGAACAGGGCATCTGGTACCTGGTGATACATCCCCCACGCACCCGTGAGCACGACCCCCTCGACCAGTCGCCACGCGGCGGAGAAGCGGGGGTCAACGGTCGTCTGCGACGTGAGCGTCGACCGGTCGGTGCGGACACCGGGGACGAGCTTGAGCTGCGCGTGAGGCTGGAGCTCCGCTTCGAAGTACGTTCCGACGCGCGTACCTGGCTCGTCGAGCGCAAAGAGGGTCGTGCGTCCACCCGGCCCACGATCGGAAAACGAAGCAGGAAGCGACCCGCGGATCGCTGAACGCACACGTTCGGCTTCGCCGCCCGCGCGCACCACGACGCCGGGCCGGGCCTCCCACGTGACCTGACCGAAGAGCTGTCGCTGCCTCTGGTCGGCCGCCAGGCGAAAGGTACCGAAGTCTTCGCGTCGTTCGAGTCCCGCCGCACTGAGGCTTGTTGTCACCGACAGCGGGCCGAGGATGTCCTTCCACGTGAGCACCGAGAGCCCCGAACCCACGTCACTGTTGAACGTTCCGGTAAACGATGGATCATCCACCGGCACGCCGACGAGATTGGTCTGATCAATGAAGTACGCCTTGACCTCGCCGGCCAAGCCGTACGTGAACGTCGCGCTCGTGCTCAGATCGTGGCCGTTAGGTGACGGTGAGAAGCGGCGAGGATTGGAGTTGACCTTGAGGAACGGATCGAGGTCGAGCCGGTTGCCGGCGAAACGAAGCGTCAGTGCCTGCGCGGGTCGCACGGCGAGATCCGCAGAAAGCGCGGCGAGCCCGGCGCCGACCGTCGCCGCGTTTCTCGTCGCCGCGCCACGGGTACGAAGTCCGACCACGCCGGAAAGGGCATTCCCATATCGGGCGCCGAATCCGCCTGACGAGAAGAAGATCCCATCGAGCTGGAACGGATCTACCGTGCCCACAAAGGTTCCCGTGGGCGTGAGCAGCTGCGCCGGATTGAGCAGCGGCGCCTCGTTCATGAACACCTTGGTCTCGGTGTAATCACCACCGCGCACAAACAGCGCTGTGCCATCGTCCACGGCCTGCACGCCGGGAAGCAGCTGGATCGCCCGATTGATGTCAGCCGATGTGCCGGGTGTCGTGACGACTTCGAGCGGGGTGAGCGTCGCTCCGCGTTCCTCGCCAGCCGTATAGGCGCCGGCCTGCACGGTGATCGGCGCCAGCATCGTGGTCGCGCGCCTGATCACGATCGCGAGGTCGGCGGGATCCGCTGGCGCGACCTCACGACGCAGCTCCTCGAACCCGATCCGCTTGACGAGGAGCGTATATGGCCGGGGTGCCGTCACGGCGAATGCGAACCGGCCTGCGGAATCTGTAAGGGCGCCATCGAGCGTTTCGATGACGAACACATTTGCGCCAGGGATCGGCGCGCCCTCCTGACTCCGGACCGTCCCCCGCAGCACCTGCCCGGCCTGTGCCGCGAGGCTGTCCGCGTGCGTGAACAGCACCAGTGCCACCGCAATCCTCCAGCTCTGCATCACACGCCTGGCGCTCATGGGCTGACGGTACGTGAGCTCACGCTGTCGGGTGCCACCGATTCGGTGAACGGTCAAATCCCTCGGCGAACGGTGTGCCCTTTCATGTTATTGATAACCTGTTATCATTAAAACCATGGAGCGCCGTACGCGGCAGTGGGCCGCCATCGACAAAGTGGTACGAGAAGCGGAGCGACCGCTAACTCCTCAGGAGGTGCTCGCCGCGGCCAAGAGTCGCGTGCCGGGGCTGGGCATCGCGACGGTGTATCGCGCTCTGCGCACGATGCTCAATGCAGGCAGCGCGCGCCTGGTAGAGATACCGGGGAGCGCGCCGCGCTACGAGCCAGCCCATCTCGAGCACCACCATCACTTTCATTGTCGCGCCTGTCATCGCGTCTACGAGATCGGCGGGTGCCCGGGCAATCTCAACCGACTGGCCCCTCCCGGGTTTGAGCTCGACGGGCACGACGTCGTGCTCTACGGACGTTGCGAGCGATGCGCCGTCGCCTAACAAGTCGGCGACGACGTGGAGCGTTGACATGACGCCCTGGTCCCACAGCCTGGGGGCCGTCGCGCTCATATCGGCGATCCCGATGGCGGTGATGCTTGTGCTCTCCTGGCGGCCGTCGCGCGTGCAACACGTTCTTCCTCGCTTGGTGCCGTTCGCGGTCGGTGCGCTGTTTGGGGCGGCCGTGTTCCATCTGATTCCGGAATCGGTGTCCCGTACCGGACAGCCCCTGCAGGTAGCGGGCGTGGTGTCTCTGGGGATCGTGGTATTCCTCGTCATCGACCGGGCGCTGCACCGGACGACCTGGCCACTGGTCGCCACGAGTGCTGGTGGCACGCACGGGCTCACCGCTGGCATGTCTGTCACACAACGCACGACGCAGCTGCTTCCGTTAACGATGGCTGGCGATGCCCTCCATAACGTGATCGACGGCATGCTGATCGCCACCGCCTTCATGGACAATCCGTCGCTTGGGCTTCTCACCGGGGCGGCGATCGCGCTCCACGAGTTGCCCAGGGAACTGGGCACATTTGCCATCCTTGTGCGCGCCGGAATGTCGGTTCCGCGCGCGCTTCTGTTCAACGCACTCACCGCGGCCGGGGCGGTGGCCGGGGCGGTGGCTGTGCTGGCGATCGGCACGCGTGTCGCGTCAGTCGGCGCGGCGCTCGTACCGTTCGCGGCAGGCAACTTTCTCTACCTGAGCAGCGCGATCGCAATCGGGGAGGTCCGCGCATCTGCGTTGCGGACGGATCCACTGGTCAAGGTCGGAATGGCGTTGCTGGGGCTCCTCCTCACCGCCGCAGCATTGCGTCACTAGGTGTGCGGATCAGGAGCGTCGCCCCGGCACGGTGATGGTTCCTGACGTGAGCTCGAACTCCGCCCGCCGGTTGCGTCGCCAGCATGATTCCTCGCCCTGTGTGCAACTGGGTCGTTCCTCACCCATGGACACCACCTCGATTCGCGACTCGGAGACGCCGCGATCGGTGAAGTAGCGCTTCACCGTGGCCGAGCGCCGCTGGCCGAGTGCCAGATTGTACTCGTCCGAACCCCGCTCGTCGGCATGTCCGACGACGCGAACGTGCACGGCGGGATTGGCCGACAGGACCGTTAGCTTCCGGTCGAGCAACGCCTGGGCCGCTCCATCGAGCGCGTCCTGGTCGTATTCGAAGTACACTGCTTCAGCGAGGGTCGCGCGCGCCTCCTCGAGACCAGCTCCGACCGCACGTCCAGGCGTGGGCTCCGGTGCCGGCGAGGTGGGCGTGGGGTTCCCACCACCGGCCGGCTGCGCGGGCGCCGGGTCTGTCGTCGGCTGTGTTTCGGGCTTGGCCCGTCGGCAGGCCGCAATCAGCAGGGCGGTCCCGAAGGCGAAAAGGAGCGCTCGGTGCGGCGTCAGCATGGCGACGGAGTGCGAAGGGGGTGGCGGTGGGAATCGAGCCTAACGCTACACAGGGTATGTCTATCCCGTAAGGCCCGGTCCGGCCGAGCCAAGGGCCCGGGCCAGGCGCCAGCTCCAACCGGCCGGGCGGCGGTTTTCCCGGCTTCTCCCGGCAGCAGGAGGGCACCCGAGGTCCGCTGTGGGGTGTATCGACTATGTTGAAGCCAAGCCACGTCCGGGTCATGGCGACCGGGAGCGTCCCTCAGCAGATTTCGTCTTTCGCAGACTAGATGATGCACATTTCGTCACTCCAGACGGTTCGTCGAGTTGCCGTCGCCGTGTTTGGTTTCTCGGCGCTGGTCGCCTTCGCGCTCCCCAGAGGCGGGGCGATGGCCTCGCAGCCATTTCACCTTCGGCTAACGAAGTCCGAGCCAACACAGGGCGATACGGTGACTTCACCGAAAGCCGTGCGACTCTGGTTCTCCCTGCAGCCGCAGATGTCCCTCACGTCGATCAGGCTCAGGAGCACTGACGGCACTGACGCGATGTTAGGCGCGGCGACATTCTCGGGTGAACTGTCCCAGCCCGTGGAGGCGACCGTGCGTCACCCGCTTGCCGCGGGGCGGTACACCGTAGCCTGGAAGACGGCGTCGAAGGACATGCACCCGGTCACTGGCGAGTTCTCGTTCGTGGTCCGTTAGGGGCCCGTTCGTGCTCGGGTTCCTGCTGTCAGAACCGGCAGCGGCAGTACTTCGGTGGATCTCCTTCAGCGCTGCTTCGGTGCTGGTTGGAGTGGTCGCGTTTCGCACCATTGCGAGAGACGTTGCGCGGGTCAGCGTTTCATCGCCCGAGAGCGAGCGGCACCTGCTCACGCTGGTGCGCGGTAGCGCTGCTCTGGTCCTCCTGGCTGGCCTGGGCAGGCTGGCGCAGCAGTCCCTCGCCTTCGCGGCGGTTCCCGCAGATGCTCCCGGTGTGGCGTGGACGTTGATCCGCACGACGTGGGGATATGCCTGGAGTGCGCAGCTGCTGGGCGTCCTCTGGCTCTGGTTCCGGCCCGTCCAGATCACCCGTCAATCGCGCCGACGCGTTGCGACCGCCCTGGTCGTGTCGATCGCTGGCGCGCCGGCATTCATGGGTCACGCCAACAGCGCTCCGAAGCTCACGGTCCCAGCGGTACTTGCGGACATCGCCCATCTCCTTGCCGCTGGTGTCTGGATCGGCACCCTGGTCGTCATGGTGGTCGTCGCGCTCCCGGGCGCCGATGGCGAGTCGGCCGGCGCCCTGGTTCGGGTGTTCTCGCCGTGGGCACTGACGGGCGCATCCACGTTAGGCGCCACTGGGCTCTTTGCCTCATGGCTCCACGTACGGGAATGGCCACTCCTGTGGGGATCGCCCTATGGCCGGATCTTGTGTCTCAAGCTCATACTGGTGCTGATCGTCGTTGGGGTCGGTGCGATCAATTGGAAACGAATGGCACCACGCCTGTCGCACCCCGGGGGCGTGTCACAGCTGAGAACCGCGGCGAGGGCTGAGCTATGGATGGCGGCGTTTGTCTTCGCCGTCACGGCCATCCTGGTGGCCACTCCGCTCCCCAACGAATGAAAGCACGCTGGGCCATGTGCACAAACCGCGCGCGCGATCGGTCAGCTGCGACGGTCGTTGCGGTTAGGACGTATGGAGCCCCGCGGACGATGGGGCCTGGGCTGTGTCCGTCGAGGGGCCAGCCTCCGGCGCTGGTGGGGGTCGTCCCACGCGCGCTCGGCGCTCCAGCCACGACTCCGCGGACTAGGCAGCGTGGTTTCTGCAGCAGATCTCCTGCGCTGCAGTCGGGCGACGGGTGAAGAGTTTGTGGCAGTTAGGTTTGGCGTTCCTCTCTTGTGGAGGCGATGAAATAGGCTGCGAGAAGCTCGCGGCCTATTTCTGAGATCGCGGCCTATCACGGCGATGTATCTCACCGCCTATTTCACGTTGGGCACAACGACCTTCTGGGGCGATTTGGCATGGCATGGGGTTACGGGCCCTCGGTGGTTCACGACGAGGAGCGACACGCCCGTACGGCATCCGGCAGCTGGTCCACTGGGGAAAGCGTCCAGTGCTCTGTCGAGATCTGACGAACTCGTACCATCGGGATCCGCACGGACATCTTTGGGGCAACGAGCAGATGGTCGCTCATATCGAGCGCCACTGGTGCCCCCCGCTGACGAGTGACCAGCTGGTGCGTGGGGCAGGCGATTAGACCGCGACCGAGTCACTGATCAGACACCGCATGCAGTCGATTCGAGTTCGCGTCTGCGTCGCCATTATCGACTCCGGGAGGATACTCGTTGTCCCGCACTTCGATACCGACGCCGGCCCAGTGCCGTGGCAGTTGCCGGGCGGTAGCCGTCACTCCAGGCGAACACCTCCGCTCCGACGTGGAGGCGCCGTTGCAGCAGTCCATGAGCGCGACGACGATGGCGCGCTTCAAGGCGAAGCGGATGGTCGTCGAGCCGGGCTCGCGCGGCCAGAGCCAGACCCACGCCGAGGCCAGGACGCCGCTCACGCTGCTGCTCGGCATCACGGCGGTCGTGTTGCTCATCGCCTGCGCGAACATCGCCAACCTGCTGCTCGCGCGCGGGGCGAACCGGGCGACCGAGATGGGGGTGCGGCTCGCTCTTGGCGCGGGACGACGGCAGCTCGTTAGGCAGCTCCTGGTGGAGTCCCTCCTGCTCGCTGCCGTCGGCGGAGTGGTGAGCCTGGTGCTCGCGTCGTGGACGCTCAAGGGGATCGGGGCCCTGCTGCCGGCCGACGCATCGGACACGGTGCAGCTCGCGATCCAGTGGCCGGTGGTAGTGTTCACGGGCGTGCTGGCAGTGGTGACCGGCCTGCTCTTCGGCCTCTTTCCCGCATTGAACTCCACGCGCGCCGATCTCATCTCCACGATCCGCGCCGGTGCGGGGCAGATCGCGGGCGGACGAGGGGCCGCGCGGTTCCGCACGGGGCTCGTGGTCACGCAGATCGCTCTGTCGATGGCGCTGCTGGCGTCGTCGGGGCTCTTCCTCAAGAGCCTGGTCAACGTGAGCCGAGTACAACTCGGCGTGAACGTCGAGAACATGGTCAGCTTTGAGGTTTCGCCATCGCGCGTGGGCTACGACACGCTGCACGAGAAGGTGCTGTACGCCCGCATGGAAGAGGAGCTCGCATCGCAACCTGGAGTGACGGCAGTCACGAGTGCGCGGGTACCGTTACTTTCCGGGGACAGCTGGGGGAACGACGTGCGAGTGCAGGGGTTCGCGTGCCTGCCTGACGTGGACTGCAACTCACGGTACAACGCCGTCGGCGCTGGGTACTTCAACAAGCTCGGTGTGACGCTGCGATCGGGACGGGACTTCCTCCCGTCTGATCAACGCGGTGGCGCGCGGGTGGCCATCGTCAATCAGGCGTTCGCGGACAAGTTCGGGCTGGGCGCCGAGGCCGTCGGCAAGTTCATGGGGCGATCCTACGAAGGAGACTCGCTCACGACGCAGATCGTCGGTCTCGTTCCCGACATCAAGTACAACCAGGTGAAGGGAGCACCACAGCCTGTCTTCTACCTGCCATGGGCACAGGAGGGGAGCCTCGGCAGCTTGTACTTCTATATCAGGACCGACCTGTCGGTGGAGCAGCTGGTTGGAGCACTCCCACAGATAATGGCGCGCATCGATCCGACGCTGCCGTTGGAGAATCTGAGGTCCATGCCGCAGCAGGTGCGCGAGAACGTGTTCCTGGACCGCATGATCTCGATTCTGTCGGCGGCGTTCGCCACGCTCGCGACGCTGCTGGCGGCCATTGGGCTTCATGGGGTGCTCGCCTACTCGGTGTCGCAGCGCTCCCGCGAGATCGGTGTACGCATGGCGCTCGGCGCGAGCCACAGCTCGGTGCAGGGGATGGTGCTGCGGCAGGTTGGGCTCATGACGGCGGTGGGCGTGGTGCTCGGGATGGCCGGGGCGTTTGGGCTCGGGCGCGGCGCACGCGCATTGCTGTTCGGGCTCGAGGGTCATGACCCGCTGGTCTTCGCGTTGTCGCTCCTGCTCCTCGTCGCGGTCGCGATTGGCGCGGGGTGGGCTCCGGCACAACGGGCGAGCCGGACGGACCCCATGCGGGCGCTACGGTACGACTAGTGTAGCGCGTCGTAAGTCATGTTAATATATTCACTCCGTCTTTTCTCGGACGGAGCATCATGGCCAATCATCAACGGGCGATTTCGGTGACCGAAGAGGATCGCGAGATCCTGGAAGGATTGCTGCGCGCTCCGTCGACGCCTTCGGGTCTGAGCCGACGGGCGCGAGCGATCCTCCTCATGGCCGACGGGTTGGCGGGGACGGTGATCGCGGAGCGCACCGGATATTCGGCAGTGCAGATCAGTCGCTTGCGCGCCCGCTACGCGTCCGAGGGCGTGCTCGGCGTGGGGGAGCGCCCGCGATCGGGTCGTCCGGCGGCGGTCAGCGATGCGAAACGAGCGCGAATCCTGGCGCTGACCATTCAGAAGCCCCCGCCGGGACTGTCGCACTGGAGTACGCGCGAGTTGGCCCAGCGGGTCGGCGTCTCGGCGAGCACCGTGCAGCGGGTGTGGCGCGGCCATGCCCTGCAACCCCATCGGCACCAGACGTTCAAGTTCACCACGGATCCCGCCGCCGAAGCGAAGATCGAAGATGTGGTGGGATTGTATCTGGCACCGCCGACGAATGCCGTGGTCCTGAGTGTCGACGAGAAGACGCAAATCCAGGCTTTGGAACGCACGCAGCCGCTCCTCCCGCTGCGGCCCCACCTGCCGGCCCGACAAACGCACGACTATCGGCGGCACGGTCTCACCAGTCTCTATGCGGCCCTCGAAGTGGGCTCCGGTCGCGTGACCGGCACCTGCTCGCCCCGCCACACCGGCGCGGACTTCCTGCGGTTCCTCAAGCAGTTGGCGCGCACGTATCGGCAGCAGGAGCTGCACGTCATCCTGGACAACTCGTCCACGCACTCGACGCCCGCCGTGAAGGCGTGGCTCGCGGCGAACCCGCGTGTCACGTTTCATTTCACCCCCACCGGGGCCTCGTGGCTCAATCTCATTGAGGCCTGGTTCGGGATTCTGACCCGCCAGTCGGTCCGGCGCGGCTCCTTCCGTTCCGTCCGTGCTTTGGTGCATCACATCGAGAACTATCTCAATCATTGGAACGTCGATCCCACACCCTTCGTGTGGACCAAAACGCCGGCCGAGATCATCAAGAAAGCAGTTAGGCATTAACATGACTTCCGAATCGCGACACTAGGCAGACTGGGCACGTCGTCCCGGAACCGATCTTTCCACTCAGGGCGATCGTAACGGCAGTCATGATGATGCTACAGCGCGCGCAGCGCTCCAATCATCTCGTCAATGGCGCGGTGTCTATTCCTTGCGTCCCGGGAAATGCATCGCGTGAGTCGGAGGTGAACCAGCTCCGGCAGGCGCTGATGGCGTTCGCTAGATGCCCACGTGATGCGATCGCGTTCGATGTGCGCGTCTCTGTCCATCGTGCCTTGTGAATCCGTCCAATGAGTCCACCCGTCTCGGCACTCGGCTCCTGCTGATCCACGACTTCGTTGAGTGTCTTGCGAGCACAACGTGCCTTGGCAGGACGGGGAGGGTACGGCGTCACATTGCTTGACATCCAACCTGCGCGACTGCAGCTACCCCGAATGAAACTCTTTCTGAGCTACGCGTCTCAAGATCGGGAAACGGCCAAGGCCATCGAGCTCGAGTTGCTCGAGCAGGGGCACGACGTCTTTTTCGATCGCGAAGATCTGCCGCCCGGCGAGGGGTTCCACACGCGCATCCGACACGCCATCGCGCAGTCGGATCTCCTGGTGTTTCTGGTGAGCCCAGATGCTGTGGATCCCGGGAGTTACACGCTCACCGAACTTGAAATTGCGGAGCAAACCTGGAAGCGCGCGAGCGGAAAACTGCTCCCGGTGGTTCTTCGACCCACGCCGCTCCAATCGCTGCCACCGTTTCTCAAGTCGGTGACGTTTCTCGAAACCGCTGGCAGCGTTCCCGCCGCCGTAGCCGCCACAGTTGAACGCAAGGATGCCGAACGGAAGCGCCGTTTGTTCACGAAAGTTGGGGTCGCAGGCGTGATTGCATTTGTGGTGGCAATCGGAGCGCTGCGCTATTGGAGTGCGCGTGCGCCAGATACCGCAATTGTTGGGCGAGATGGCGCTCCTGCTCTGCTCATTCCGTCCGGCATCTTTACGATGGGTGACAACGAGGACGCACCGCAGCGCGACATCTTTCTCGACGCGTTCTACATCGATCGCTACGAGGTGACGACTGCGCGTTACGCGGAATTCTTGAAAGCCACAAACTCGGTGCATCCCCCCGATGAGTGGGAGTCGCTCAACTCGTCCACCGGCGGACAACTTCCCGTAGTTGGTGTGGACTGGAACGACGCCACGGCGTACTGCACACGGGCGGGCAAACGTTTGCCAACTGACGCCGAATGGGAGAAGGCCGCGCGCGGCATGGATCGTCGCCGGTATCCGTGGGGCAACGACGCACCAACGGTGGAGCACGCGAACTACGGCAACGCATCTCCGCTCGCGTACGAAGGAGGGCTGAGCGACGTCGGCAAACATGCAGCCGGAGCGAGCGCATTTGGTATTGACGACATGGCTGGCAATGCAGCCGAGTGGGTTGCTGACTGGTATACTGACACGTTTGCGGACAACGACGTGCGAAATCCAACCGGTCCCGCAACGGGAGACAAGAAGGTCATTCGCGGCGGTGGGCGCTTTGATGGGGCGGACCGCCTGAGCGTGGTGCGACGCTTCTACGCTCAGCCGGATCAGCGTAGTGAGGATATTGGATTTCGCTGCGCGCGCGACCTGCGTTAGTTCGCGTGATCGCTGGTTGAATGAGATCCCAGAATGAATCGGGGCCAGACTCCAAATTGGAGTCTGACCCCGATTTCCTGATCGACATCAGGAGGCGTCCTACGATTTCGATCCGCTGAAGGTGTAGCGCGCCACGACCGAGTCGGGCTTGTCGGCGAGTGTCGCCCAGCCGCGGCCCGTGATCGAGGTGCCGTTGATGCGGGCGACCCAGTTGTCGATCACGCGGACGTTCCCGTTCATCTTGTCGACGTAGGGGGTGGAGACGCCCATCGACGAGTCGGCGTCGATGCGATACGTAGAGACGATCGTATCGCCGGGCATCTCCTGGAGCGA
>JBQTIW010000154.1:0-5354 GCA_052387735.1 Gemmatimonadaceae bacterium | reverse complement strand
CCGGCGTGCTCACGGTGAACGACCTGTGGACGGTGGAGGTCACCGGACGCAATGATTGGTCGTCCACGCTGCCGAAGGAGAACGCGTCGTACTTCTACCCGTCGGTGAGCACGTCGCTCGTCGTGTCGGACCGTTCCCGGCGCTCGCGAACAACCGTTGGTTGACGTTCCTCAAGGTGCGCGGCGGCAACGCACAGGTAGGCTCCGATGCCGCTCCCTACCAGCTACAGACCCTGTACTTCGGGTCGTCCAACAAGTTTTCCGGTGCGGCGCTGTATCCGCTCGACAACAAGTCGGCGAATGCCGCGCTCAAGCCGGAGCGGACCACCGGACCTGAAGTGGGCGCCGAGCTTTCGCTGTTCGACGACCGCCTGACGATCGATGGCACGTACTACGTCAAGAAGACGCGCGACCAGATCATCCCGCTCACGATCGCGCCGGCAACGGGGTTCAGTCAGACTCCAGGGTTCGGCGTTGGTGTCGGACTCCAAAGGCTTCGAACCGGCGCGTTCAGCTCACCCCCTGCCCTTCGTTGGCGTGCTCGACGGGAACGCGAACCGAGGCATCGACGCCACGGTATTGCGCCGCGCAGCTGAATCAGCGACACTCTCGCGCTCGCTTTGGCAGGTCCTCGCGCTGGTGGAGTCACGATACGTGGCGGTTTCCCGATTGACTGCTGTCCGACAAGCACCGGGCGTTCGATGGCACCCGTACCCGACCATGCTCCTCATCGGCATGTCGGTCGGCGTGGCACTCGGGACGCTCTTCGCGAGCCGCCGCGGCCTTCCCGCCGATCGCGCGTTCATTGGATACACGGTCCTGCTGGTGCCGGCGCTCCTCGGCGCGCGCGTGCTCCACGTGATCCGAAAGTGGCCGCACTACCGTGCGAACCCGCGCCTCATCCTCTCGCGGAACGACGGCGGCCTCGCACTCTACGGTGGGCTGATCCTGACGCTCATCGTCTCGTGGCCACTGCTCGCGGCGCTCGCGCTGCCGGCGGCTCGCTTCTGGGATGGCGCGGCGGTCGTGATCCTCGTCGGAATGGCCTTCACGAAGCTCGGCTGTCACCTCAATGGCTGTTGCGCCGGGCGACGGACCACGGGCCGGTGGAGCGTTCAGCTGCGTCGCGACCCGCTGGGCGTCCGTCGAACGCCGGCGCAACTCCTCGAGGGCGCGCTCGCCCTCCTCCTGCTCACCGTTCTCGTGCCGGCATCGACGGCGTACGGCGCCGCTGGGTCGCTGTTCTGGAGTGCCTCGTTAGGCTACGCCGCGGGACGCTTTGTTCTCGAGGGCATGCGGGACACGTTCGACGCGCGCCGCCGCCTCAACTCGAACCGCTGGATCTCCCTCGCGCTGGGCGGCGCCGCGCTCGTCGCGCTCTTCATCCGTCGTTAGGTCCGGGAACCCGGACAGGAGGCACGCCGCATGCCCACGTGGCAGCTCTTGTTGATCCCATTGGCGGTCCTGGCCGTGCTCGTGCTCTTCCGGTTCGTCGGGTGCCAGCTGGTCTTCCCGGTCGATGATGTGACGTTCGGGCCGTATCCCGAGGAGGTCACGAAGGACGCGCCAGTCGCGTATTGGCGGATGCAGGAAACGATCGCGGACACCACGGTGCCAGGAGGCACCGTGCGCTCGGAAACCGGCGCGCACGACGGTGTGTTGCGCATCGCGCAGGCCCCGCTGCCCGAGGATCCGCCGAGCATGTCTCCCGAGGCCGATCCGTTGCGCCTGGAGCTTGGCGTGACACCGGGCCTCGTCGCCGAGGACCCGGCGTCGACCTGCTTTCGCGTGCAGGGCGGCGGCGTCACCGTCGACCAACGTCCCGAGCTCAACACGCCGCAGTTCACCCTCGAAGCCTTCGTACAACCCGAGTGGGGCCTCACCGATCCGCAGGCGCTTGGGCGCTACTACTGCGTGATGGAGTCGAGCGACACCGTGCCCACCGGGAGTACGGCATCGAAGCGCCTGGGGTATGCGCTGTACGCCGGCCCGGAGGACCCCGCGAACCCCAACTCGCCCTACCGCTGGCAGCTCTGGGTCGGCAACGGCGCCGGGTTCGTGCAGGTGAAGGAACTCGATCCCGTTCCCAACCCGACCAAGGAAGCGCCACTCGTCGTCGCCGCGCCGACGTACGTCGCTGCCACCTTCGACGGCACGCAGGCCTTCCTCTGGGTCTACTCCGCCGACCGGGACATCGAGCACGTCAAGTATGAGTTGCAGCTGCCGGCTTACGTGCCTAACACAGACGGCGTCCTGTCGATCGGCCTCACCGGCATCCGACGCGCACTCGTCGGGCCGTTCCCCGGGCCAGCACGCTTTCTGTACCCGTTCTCGGGGAAGATCCAGGAGGTGGCCTACTACGACAAGGCACTGCCCGAGCCCCGGATCATTTCGCACCTGCTGAGCGCCTTCAACCAATAGTCCCGAGGAACCCGCAATGCCATCCAGCACCGAATTCTTCCAGGAACTCCAGAAGGCGAACGTTCATCTCTCGGCGATCGAAGGCGACATCGATGCGCTCCGGACCTCGATGGAGAACAACACGGCGCAGCTGGTCACGATCGGCACCTTCACCAACAGCGCGCTCGTGCACCAGATCAGGCAGAACGAGACGATCATCTGCCTGCTGAAGCAGATCGCCGATCATACGTGCCGGCTGGTCATCGAGTCGCACACGCAGACCGGGCTGCAGACGCGCATGGCGAGCGACGTCGACTCACTGGAGGCGTTGTACGCGCTCACACACGCGGAAGCGGCGCTCGTCAGGCAGCGCGAGGAGGCGTTGCGCGTGCAGCTCGAGGCGTGTTGTCCGCCGAAGCCCCAACCTCCCGCGTGCCTGCCGGAGAAGTGCGTGGAGCCGGGGCCGTTCGACAAGCCACCGGTCATCCTGAAGCCGGCGCCGGGCCGCAAGGATCCGAAGGCTTGAGGTCATGATGCCACCGTTGCTGCTGGCGATCGTTGCCGGCGGCGTGCTGTTGGTGCTCGACCGCCTGACGAAGGCGGTCGTGGCATCGCGGTTGCCCGCCGCGGCCGAGCGACGCATTGCACCGGGTGTGCGGATCCAGCACGTCCGCCATCGGCTCAGGCACGCGATCGTCGACCGGCAACGCCTCTCGTTGCCGCTTTTGCTCGGTATCGTGTGTGTGACACTGGGATTGCTGCTGGGCCTGTCATCGCTCTTCCAGGCTCCCGCGGCCTCAGCGGGCATCGGAGCTGCGCTCGCAGGCGCCGCCTCCAACCTCTGGGATCGTCTTCGACACCGCGTGTTCGTCGACTTTGTCTCCATCGGCCGATGGCCGGCGTTCAACCTCGCGGATGCAGGCGTGTGCGTCGGGGCGGCGCTGGCCTTGTGGAATGTTGCCTGAGGAACACCTGTCACGCCGCTGTGGTCCCCGATGCGCCATCGACATCGAAGGCCTCGCATGCCACGCATCTCGTGTAGCGGCGCGGCCCGCCGCGCTGACGCCGTCGGCTTGATCCCGGAGTGCCATGGGTGGTTTCGCCATGCGTCGCGTGCGGGCTCCATCGGCAGGGGCGCCTAACGCGGGCTGCATATGCCAGCGCTCTGCTGGTCGTCCCGTCCCGGCGATGGCACGCTGTCCTTGACGATGCCGCCCCCGGATGGCGACCCTGGCATCGATCCCACCAGGCCCACTCCGTGACGTCCAACCACTCGCACTCCTGCAACATCCGGATCTGTCACTGGATCAACGTGATCGCCTGCGGCTACCTGCTGGTGAGCGGCGTCCACATCCTGCTCGACTTCCCCGAGAGGTACTGGGGACACACCGGGTATCGCGGCTATCCGCCCATCTAGACGCTCGCCGACGTGGGGTTGTCCTGGGATGAGGCGGGGAAGCTCCGCGATCAGCGGTGGGGGCGTAGCTATCACTTCACGTTCGCATGGGTCTTCCTGATCAACGGCCTGATCCATGTGGGTTGGAGCGTGCATTGTGTATGGCACGCTGCAGAAGCCCTCGTACCTCCTCGTGATCTTCGTCTACGTGCCGTCATGATCCTGAGCGGCGTCGCGCAGTCGCCAGGCTGCACCGCGGCAATGCCCGTGCTGCTCGACCTCTTCGGTGGCCGTCAATCCGCTCGCACCTTGCACACCGCCGGCACCCTTGTCTTCGTCTGGTGTGTCCGCCGGAGCTGCTCGATCGGATTGTCTTGATCGCCGCCGGCGCATACACGCCACTGGGCCGCATGAAGGGACGGAAGTTCTTCTTCATGACGCGTCATTGACATCTTCGGGGAGAACCCGCCACGAATGCGGGCGATTCGAACAGCGTGGTAGCATCTCGGCAGGTCGCGCGTGGGCCAGACGGACCACGGTCGTGGCTCTTCTTCGGCGTCCCCTGGGCTTCCTCGGACTCGGTCAGCGTCCCTTGGGGAGTATGACGTTTGCCACTTGCCACCATGGAAAGTCTCGGCTACACTTTCCGCACTGGAAAGTGAGGACGTGGTGACCGACGACCGCGAACAACTGACGCCGCAGGAAGCCGCAGCGGCACTGGATTCGATCGGGGAGCTGACGCGCGCCGCCTTGAAGCGCGGCTTGCACTCGCGCTGGTTCGCGGTCCTGTTGTCGTCGTGGGTTGGTGCCATGACGTGTGCCAAGGCCTACGACGACCCGGTCGCCGACGGCATTATTGCTGCGCTCCTCGTCGCGGGTGTTCTGGGATTTGCTCTGCGGAGCCGCCGGATCGTGGCGCGGGTGAGAGCGGTACACGGCGTCATCGGCGCAGTCGCCGCACTCGCGCTCACGGTCAGCGTGCTGGTGATTCTCGCGCTCGGGGACCGTGCCTTCGAGGTGTACGACCTGCCCTGGGCTCCTTTCGCGACCGGCGGGGTAGCTGCCGTGCTGTTCATGGCATTCGAGGTCGAGCGGCGTGCGACACGCGCGAAGTTTGCCGCGGGAGACGCATGAGGCTTCGCCGGCTTGATGCGGTGATTCATGCGCCCAATCGCCTCCAGATCTGCGCGTTGTTGATGCCGCTCGAAGAGGCGGAGTTCCAGATGCTCCGCGAGACCGCAGGGATCAGTGATTCCGTGTTGTCCAAGCAGATCAAGCAGCTGGAGGACGCCGGCTACGTCGAGATGCGCAAGGGTGCAGCGAACGGCCGGCCGCGCACGTGGATACGACTCACCGGTCGTGGACGACGGGCGTTCGCCGCACACGTCGCGGCGCTGCAGGATATCGCGTCCCTCGCCAACGGGTAGCGTCGGGAGGACCTGAAGGCACCATCACGCCCGTTGCGTCACGCTCGAATCGTGTCGTGCATTCGCGACCTTGCGGCACCCGCCCAGCGGAGTTAGGTCAATGACGCGCCGGTTGATCCGGTAACCCTCTTC
>JBQTIW010000153.1:0-5177 GCA_052387735.1 Gemmatimonadaceae bacterium | reverse complement strand
AGCCGTCACGGCGAGGAAGTGACGGGGGCGCCGTCGGGGTTCACCGATCTCGACAAGCTCACGTTAGGCTTCCAGAAGTCGGAGCTGATCATCGTTGCCGCCCGGCCGTCCATGGGGAAGACGGCGTTCGTGCTCAATGTGGCCCAGAACGCCGCGTTCATCGGCAATACCAGGGTGGCGATCTTTTCCCTGGAGATGGCACGGGAGCAGCTGGTCACCCGCATGCTCGCCGCCGAAGGGTGGGTCGACGCGCAAAAGCTCCGCAGCGGCAAACTGTCCGACGACGATTTCCGCAACCTCGGTAAGGCCTCGGGCATTCTCGGGTCGCTCCCCATCTGGATCGATGACACCCCCGGATTGACCGCGCTGGAGATCCGGTCGAGAGCCCGCCGGCTCAAGGCGGAGAACGACGTGGGCCTGATCATCATCGACTACATGCAGCTCATTCAGGGGCCGGCCGACAGCGAGAATCGCCAGCAGGAGATTTCCTACATCTCGCGATCGCTCAAGATTCTCGCCCGCGAGCTTCAGGTCCCCGTCGTCTGCCTGTCGCAGCTCTCGCGCGCCCCTGAGCAGCGTTCGGGGGAGAACCGGCGTCCCCAGCTCTCCGATCTCCGTGAATCCGGCGCCATCGAGCAGGACGCCGACGTCGTTATGTTCCTGTATCGACCGGAGTACTACGAAGGCTCCCACGACGAGCGCGGCGAACCTCGCCGGCTCGCCGACGGAACCCCACTCGAAGGACTCGCCGAAGTCATCATCGGCAAGCAGCGCAACGGTCCAACCGACACCATACGCCTCTACTTTCACAAGCGCTTCACCCGATTCGACAACTACGCGCCGCGTCGCGAGTAATCCGCGATTGACTCTCACCGCCTACCCGCACTCCTCTGCGCACCAAGACCACGTTCCGCTGCACCGAGTGCGGTGCCGACCACCCCAAGTGGCAAGGGCGATGCGATAGCTGCGGCGAGTGGAACACCCTGGTCGAGGAGGTCATCGCGCGCCCGTCGAAAAGCGCGGCGCCACGCGCTGCTTCCGTTGCCTCGATCGTTGGTCCGACGCGCATTCGCGACGTGGCGAGCGCTCGCACGTCACGGCTCTCGTCCGGCATCGATGAGCTCGACTTTGTGCTCGGGGGCGGCGTTGTCCCTGGTTCGATGATTCTCGTGGGCGGAGAACCCGGCATCGGCAAGTCGACGCTGCTGCTGCAGGTTGCCGGGGCGATGTCATCGCGAGAAGTCGATGTGCTCTACATCTCGGGTGAAGAATCGGCCCTCCAGGTGAAACTGCGGGCGGAACGACTGCGCCTCGGTGAAGAGGTCTCGCTGCTCTGTGCCACGGCACTCGAAGACATGCTGCAGGCGGCGGAGGACGCGAAGCCGGCGCTGATGATCGTCGACTCCATTCAGACGGCCGCGACGGCCGAACTGGAGGGAGCACCGGGGAACGTCGGCCAGGTGCGCGAATGCGCCGCCCGCCTGATGCGGTTTGCCAAGACGTCGGGAGCGGCGGTGGTCGTCGTTGGACACGTGACCAAAGGGGGAGGAATCGCCGGTCCCAAGACGCTGGAGCACATCGTAGACACCGTCTTGTACTTCGAGGGTGAGGGAACAGCTGACCATCGGGTGCTCCGGGCCACGAAGAACCGCTTTGGTTCCGTCGACGAGATCGGCGTGTTCCGCATGACCGAGGAAGGGCTGCAGGGCGTGGGGAACCCGTCTGCGCTTTTTCTCGGCGATCGCGAGAACCGGGCCTCGGGCAGTGCGGTCACGGCGCTGATGGAGGGGACACGGCCGGTGCTGGTGGAGGTGCAGGCCCTCGCCGCCAGGGCGGGCTTCGGCACGCCGCAGCGCGTGGCGACCGGCTTCGACGGACGGCGCCTCGCGTTGCTCCTCGCCGTGCTCGACAAGCGGGCCGGTCTCTCGTACGCGTCGCTCGACGTGTTCCTGAACGTGGTGGGCGGGCTACGGATGATCGAGCCGGCGGGCGACCTGGCGGTGGTGGCGGCGCTGGCGTCGAGCGTGTACGATCGCCCGTTAGGCACCGACGCCGTATTCCTGGGGGAGGTGGGGCTGGGGGGCGAAGTCCGCCCGGTGTCACAGACCGATCGGCGCCTCGCCGAAGCTGCGCAGCTGGGCTTCACGACCGCCTATGTGCCAAGCCGCGGCCGTCCCCGGCGCATCCCCGACGGGCTGCGGGTGATCGCCATCGACACCCTCGGCACACTGTTCGCCCAGCTCTTTCGTTAGGTGTGCCCGGTGACTGACCCGAGCCCCACGGGCGATGCGCACGACGACTCCCGCGCGCCCGGTCACCTTCCTCGCCGCACCGCTCCTGAAGACCTGCGGAGCCGCTCGGGCGTCGTCCGAGACGTCGGCGTGGTGATCGTCGCCGCCGGCGGGGGCACGCGCACCGGAAAGCCGGAGCTCAAGCAGTTCCGCTGGGTCGCCGGCAAGCCGATGCTCCTGCACAGCGTACAGGCCTTTCATCGCCGGGACGACGTGGCACTGGTCGTGACCGTGCTGCCGCGATCGCACGCCGGGGACCCGCCACCGTGGTTGTTCCAGTGCGACGTCGATCGTTTACTGGTCTCGGTGGGCGGTCGCGAGCGCATGGACTCGGTGTGGAGCGGCATCGAGGACCTGCCTGACGAGACCGGGATCGTGGTCATTCACGACGCCGCCCGCCCGTTGGTCACCGATGCGACGATTGCGGCGGTCATCGACCAGGCGAGAGCCGGGCGGGCAGCGGTGGCCGCGCTTCCGATGGTCGACACGCTCAAGGAAGTCGACGCCGAGGGCCGCATCGTGCGCACCGTGGATCGCACGAACCTCTGGCGTGCACAGACACCCCAGGCGTTCCCCCGCGCGATGATCGAGCACGCGCACCTCGAGGCCCGGCGCGCCGGCATCACTGCCACTGACGATGCGTCGCTCTGCGAACGCCTTGGGTACCCGGTGGTGGTGGTGCGCGGGAGCGAACGCGCGCTCAAGATCACCGAAGAGGCGGACTTCCGCCGTGCCGAGTCGTTCGGAGACCTCGAGGCGTGAACACGTCGTCGTTGGCCGTGCCATTCTGGGCCCCCGCGGAGGTGGACGCGGCGATCGCTGGGACCATCGTTCACCTGCAGGAGGGTGGCGTGCTCGGGTATCCCACCGAGACGCTGTACGGATTCGGCACAGCCGTCGACACCGAAGCGGTGCAATCCCTCGTTGCGCTCAAGGACCGGCCGTCGCACAAGCCGTTTCTCCTGCTCATTGCCGGGAGCGATATGCTCGACCGGCTCGGCCTTCGCCTAACGCGAGACGCGTCGGTGCTGGCGGCGCGTCACTGGCCGGGACCGGTCACCCTCGTGCTGGCCGGCGGTGAGCGCAGGGTTCCTGAACGCCTGCGCGGCCCCGAAGGGGGGATCGCCGTACGATGGACGTCGCACCCGGCGCTGCAACGGCTGATCCATGCCTACGGCGATCCGATCACGAGCACCAGCGCCAATCGGCCACGACAGCCACCGGCCATGTCGGCCTATGAGATCCTCGAGCAGTGGCCCGATGCGGTCAGGAGCGGACGCATCCGCGTGCTCGATGGCGGCAGGCTCACACCATCCGAACCCTCGACGGTGGTCGACTGCATGGGCACCCGGCCGCGTGTCATCCGTCCCGGAGCGCTTCCAGCAAGCGTGCTGCGCGAATCGCTCCCTTCGCTCATCGGAGATCGCTGAGTCCCCCGATCGCGGGAGTGACCGTCGCTGCCCGCTCCGGTTAGTTTTCCCACGGAACATCCGAACGATCACACGTGAAGCTTCTGTTCGTCTGTACCGGAAACACTTGCCGTTCGCCGCTCGCCGAGGCCATCGCCCGCCGGGAAGCGATCGAGCGCGGCATGGTGAACCTCGAGGCCGAGAGCGCCGGCACGAGCGCGTGGGACGGGGCGCCAGCGTCGGATGGAGCCTGGCTCGTCGCCCTCGAGCGGCACCTCGACTTGAGCAGTCACCAGGCGCGGCAGCTCACGCGAGAGATCGTCGAGTCTGCCGATCTGGTCCTGGCCATGGGGCCGCATCACCTGGAGCACATTCTCGCCCTGGGCGGAGAAGGGAAGGCGGAGCTGCTGTCGTCCTTCGCGCACCACGGGCGGTCAGCGGCGCCGATCGCCGACCCTTTTGGTGGCGATCTCGACGCCTACCGCCAGACGACCGACGAACTGACCGCTCAGATCCGCCTGGTGTTTGATCGTTTGTCACAGGATAGCGCCCGGACGTCGGCGTGAGTCAGACGCCGGCGCTCCCGGGCCGGCTGGTCCTGCTCGGTCACCCCGTCGCACACTCGCTGTCGCCCGTCTTCCAGAACGCGGCCCTGTCCGTCGCCGGGATCCCACTGCGGTACGAAGCGCTGGACGTGACGCCTCTGGCGCTGGAAGACGTGTTGCGAGAGCTGCGTGCCGTGGGCGCGGCCGGCAACGTGACCATTCCGCACAAGCAGGCGGTGTACGCCGTCTGTGACGAGGTGACCGATGTGGCGAGACGCGTCGGAGCGGTCAATACGTTCTGGACGGAGCGTGGGCGACTCCATGCCGACAACACCGACGTCGCGGGTTTCGACGCGGCGGTCAGAGCGTTAGGCACCGAGCGGCGCGGTGCTGTCATCGCGTTGTTTGGCGCAGGAGGTGCCGCCGCGGCCGTGTGCACCGCCGCCGAGCAGTGGACCGGAGCGCGGGTCCGCATCGTGGCGCGCTCGGCGGAGCGGGCGACCGTGCTCGCCACCCGATTCCCCGGCCTGGTGGCAATCGCGCGCTCGGTTCCCGAGGCGCTGACCAGTGCCATGCTGGTCATCAACGCCACTCCCGTCGGACTTGACGGGACGAGCGTTCCCGTGTCGGTGACCGACCTGCCACGTGACGCCGATGTGATGGATCTCGTGTATCGTCCCGGCCAGACTCCCTGGGTACGGCAGGCGCAGGCATTGGGACTCCGAGCCGTCGATGGCCGCGAGATGCTGCTGCGACAGGGGGCACTCGCGTTTTCACGTTGGTTCGGCCGCGCGCCCGATCTGTCGGTCATGCGCGCGGCGCTGGAGCGCGCGGCCAGCTGAGACCGTGGCGAGCCGCCTCACCCAGCCGCTCGCATGGTGTACACCCTGATGGCAACGCTGCGCGCCGTGGGGCGCGCGCTTGGTCGTGAT
>JBQTIW010000152.1:0-6884 GCA_052387735.1 Gemmatimonadaceae bacterium | reverse complement strand
GCCTGTACTGCGGCGAGACGCAGCTCCTGCGCGCCGAGCGCGGTTACGCTGGACATCGCGAGCAACAGCGCCGGGAGAAGCAGGGAACGGGACATCACGGGCGGACGAGCGGACGCGCGCACAGGCGGATGGGTGGATGGGCGGACGGGCGCCTGACCTTCAATGACGAGTGAGACTTGCGCGGGTACTCGAGTGCGCGCCCGGTGCCATTTCGCGCGATGAGTCCCCGTGGGCGACCCCAGGGACCCTTGGTCTCTGGGGGCGCCGAGACGTCGCCTTCCTATAGCGCGAGTCTAACCGGACTTTTTCAGATTCGGGTTCGTATCAAACTCCAGCTGCCCGATCTGGAAGCACTTGTCCCGCGGCTGCGGTGTCCACTGCAGGTTGAACCGCCGCCAATCCACCACGCTGTGCGCCTGCAGCCATAGCTCCGCCTGGCGCTCGTAGATCAGTTGCGCCCGCACATCGGCGGCGGTATTCGGCCCGGCGTACGGCGGCAGGTTGGCCGCCGCTCGCACCTGGTTGATCAGCGTCACTGCTGCCGACGTGTTGCCAAGCTGCAGTTGCGCCTCAGCCTCGATCAGACGCGCTTCCTGCCAGGTAAACACCGGGATCGGCGTGTCCCGTGCGGGATACTTGAGCTGCTCCACGAATTTTCGCGTCGGGTCGGGCCCCTTGGCGGTGTCTCCCTTGTCGCGGAACGCCGTGCGGGGTTCGGTCTTGAAGCGGGCGTCGTTGTAGAACCGTGGATGCACCCCTGCCTCGCGACGGATCAGGGTCGTGGTGTTGGTGGCGACGGTGTTGTTCTCACGGGCGTTGTTGCCGTAGAGTGCCATCAGCCGGAAGCCCTGCGGAATCTGCTGCGCGTCGGCGCGTGCGCCGGCGTAGTCGCCGAGGTGGAGCTTCACACGTGCGCGGCCGGCGAACGCGCCACGCAGCACGTCGGTCCGATTCGCGGCGGTCGCGACCTTGACCGCGTCCTCGAATACCGCCTTCGCCCGCTCGTACCCCTGCCGCGGCGTTTCGGCCGGGCCGCCCTTGAACGTCATCTCGCAATAGTTGTCCGCCAGCAGAAAGTGGGCGAACCCGCCCCACATCAGCACGGTGGCCACCTCGAATCGCTTCTCGGCATCGGGGAGAAACTTCCGGAAGCGCACGGCCGCGGTGTCGGCCACCCAGATGGCGCGCGACGCATTCTGAAACACCTGATCGCCGGTGCCGCTCGGCCGCGTGCCGATCCCGTTCTCGACCTCGCGCCACGTCGGGAACGAACCGGTGTGCTGCAGCTCCTGGCCAAACAGTCCGATGATGTCGATGGCGTTCGCGTACGCCAGGGCGTAGTCCCCGATCACGCCGTTCATGATCGGCACGACGGCATCGGGGTTGTTCAGATTCTCGTCCAGAATCTCCTGCTCGTTGCTCACTTCGAGCACGCCCTTGCAGCCACTCACCGACAGGGCGAGCACCGCGGCGGTCGAGGCGAGCCAGCGAAAAGTTCTATCACGCATGGATGGTTTCCTCGAGTGAGTTCAGCGGGTCGCGCGAACGGTGAGCAGGAAGACGCGCGGAATCGGCGGCGAATCGAAGTCGGCGCTTCCACCGATGGCGACGTTGCCCCGCCAGACCAGCCGCGGATCGACACCCGGCCACCTGGTCCAGAGCGAAAGATTTCGGCCCGACAGTCGCACGCTGGTGCGCCGGAAGCCGAGGCGTCGCGCCAGACCATCGGGGGCGTTGTAGTTGAGGGACAGCTCGCTCAGCGCGATGAAATCCGCCGGCTCGATGAAGACGGTGTTGCCGATCACGCTGACGTAGTCGACCAGCGAGTCCGCGGCCGGCGTCGTCGTCCCGTTAGGCTTCTGCACGAGCGAGAGATAGTGATCGCCCGAGCGCACGCGCGTGTCCCAGTAGTGCGTGAAGTCGATCTTGTTGTTGCCGCCCTGGAAATCCGCCATGCCGGTGACCGAGAAGCGGCCGAACCGGTAGTCGGCGGAGAACGCGCCGTAGAACTTGGGGTCGATCTGGCCGGCAAATACGCGATCGATCCCGGCCGTGTGCCGGCGTGTGGTGGGATTCCAGCTGCGCAGCGGAATGCGCCAGATGGCGTTCACCGGATATCCCTGGACGATTCGCGCGTCGTTGATGAAGAACGGGGCGACGCCGCCCATGTCGGTGACTTCGCTCTTGAACGTGGCCAGATTGAGCCGGGCGTTCAGGTCTTGGCGCGCCCGCGACAGCAGCACCGCGTTGATTCCCACCTCGATCCCGCTGCTCCTGGTCTGACCAATGTTGGTGAGCTGCGCCGCCAGGAATCCCTGGGACGGCGGCTCGTTCTTGCGAATCAGTGCATCGTTGGTGACCTGGTTGAACCACGTGAACTCGATCCCCAGGCGGTCACGGAGCATCCCGGCATCGAATCCGATCTCGACTTCGCGAGACGTTTCGGGACCGAGATCCGGATCGCCCAGATTGTTAGGCGTCACCGCCGGCTGGCCGTTCTGCGCCGAGGTCGGGGAGAAGGTCCGGTCGGCCGCGAACTGCGCCGGCGCCTGTCCCGAGGTTCCGTAGGCCACACGAAGCTTCATCGTGGGGATGGCGCCCCTGGGCCAGAACGACTCCTGGCTCAGGCTGTAGGCCAACGACGCCTTGGGGTACCACTGGTAGTTGAAGTTGTTGCCAAACGCGGAGTTTCCGTCCACGCGCACGCCACCGGCCAGGAAGAACTTGTCCCACACGCCGATGGTCTCCTGCGCGAACAGACCGGCATTCGTCGTTTCCACGCGATCTTCGGCCGCCGTACGCGTGGCGGCCGCCGAGACCGTGCGCACACCGGGCGCGGGGAAGTCCACGCCCGATCCCGTGACGCGGTTCTGTGCGAAGAAGATGCCCTGTGCCCCGAACGAAAACTCGGAGGTCACACTCGACAGGAGCGTGTTGGTCAGAGACGACTTGTAGTCGAAGGTGATCTCACGGACGGAGCGCGTGATGTTGTTCTTCGAGCCGAGCTTGTTGCCAGACCCCTGGTACGCATAGGGGAAGAACTTCTGGAACTCGTCGCCGAACCAGTCGATGCCGACCGTGAGATTCTGCGTGAAGTTCTCGCGCAGACGATAGTCGAGCGTCAGGCCGGTCGTATTGCGCAGGACGTTCTGGATGTTCTCAACGGTTTGGTTGGCGTAGAAGTTGCCGAACCGCTCGCCCCACTTGCGCTCCGGCGTGGCGCTGTAGGGGAGTCCGGCCACGACCTGCGAGTAGAGGCCGTGCAGCGCATTGTCGGTATCGTTGATCCGCAGCTTGTTGAAGGTGAAGCCGCTACGGGCCGAAAGAGACAGCTTGGGCGTCAGAATCGCCGTGATGTTGGCGCGGGTCGTGGTGGCATGGTTCCAGTTGGCCGAAGGGGCGATCGACGCACTCAGGCCCTGGTACCCGAGCGACGTGAAATACGTGATGTTCTCGCTCCCGCCCGACACCTGCGCCGTGTACCGCTCGTAGCGCCCGTTGTCGACGATCTCCTTGGGGTCGTGCGCACGATAGCCGGATGGGCCCGTGAACTGCGTCCAGAGGCGCCCGGGAAAACGGTTGGTGGGTGTGCGCTCGTAGCCGCCTTCGGCTTCGAAGAGCCACTCCGGGACGCCGGTCCGTCCACGTTTGGTGAAGATCTGGATCACGCCGTTGGATCCTTGCGTGCCGTACAACGTCGCCGCAGCAGCGCCACGAACGATCTCGACGCGATCGATCTCGGCGGGATTGAGATCGGCGAGACGATTGATACCCTGACCGCCGATGAAGATCGGCCGGTCATCGGTGTTGTTGATCTTCACACCGTCGATGTACACGACGGGATCGCTCGGCAGCGCGATGGACTTGGTACCGCGGATCTTGATCTGCCCCGGCGTACCCACCGACGCCTGCGCGATGTTCATGATCACGCCGGGCGTGCGTCCCTTGATCAACTGATCGACGCCGAGTATCGGCGCCTTGTCGGACAGCTCACTCACGTTCAAGCTGGCGACGGAGTTCCCGATCTTGCGCACTTCGGTCGCCGTGGCGGTCCCGGTGACGACGACTTCACTGAGCGAGATCGCCTGGGTGGCCAGTTCGAAGTCGACGGTGGCGCGCTGCCCGGCAGTGACCGTGACCGGTTTCTCCTGCGTGGCGAAGCCGAGTTGTCTGATGCCGACGGTCCGGTTGCCGGGCGGAACGTTGGAGATGATGTAGCGTCCGGCGTCACCGGTACTGGTGCCGATGCTCGTGCCCTTGATGAACACCTGCGCCCCGGCAATCGGTCGTTTGGATGCGGCATCGACCACGGACCCGGCGACGCTGCCGTTCTGCGCCTGGACGGGAGGAGCGGTCGCACAGAGGAGCGTCAGGGCGGCGAAGAAACCACGACCGACGAGGGATGGGAAGCGCATTGTTATCCTCCAAGGTTGGGCTGGTTCCTGGTTGCTGATTACTGGAACTGGTGGCTCGTACTGTCTGGTGCCGGTGCTGACCTGGGAACGCCTCATGCGCCCCCCACGCCCGCGTGCCTGCAGTCCCCGGCGCCCGTGCGCCTGCAGGCGAGGCCCGCGGCGCTGTAGGCAACTCACCGGCCGTCCGGGCTGATGCTGACATCACTCACCGCCCGCAGCGACAGAATCTGGTCCAGGTCGCCGGGTTGCGGGCCATCCGGAGGACATGGGCAGTGCGACGACCGCGGCAAACACTCCGCAAAGCCTCCACCGCGCCAGAACGCGGCAGTGCGCCTGAATCGACATGTGACTGCTCCTGGTGCGAATGTGCCTGAACACAGACGCGAGCGCGAAACACGGCGGCGCTGATCAGCTGCGTCGTCGCCTTCGCGCGCGAATACATGCTGCACGGCGAAAGGCTGCCAACGCGGACTAATTGGGAGGTGGGGCACGGGGCCCGCAAGCGCGCGGAGTCGCGTCTTCGAGCACTGGCGGACTCAGCGGCTCGAGTCGGCAGTGGCTCGCGGGTAGTGCGGAGTGGGCAGAGAACAGTGTGGCGGTTGCGGTTCTCCTCCCACTACCCACTCAAGCGACCGCCAGTCCCGCCCCACGTAAAACGACTAACGCTTCGGCACCGGTCAGGGTCTCACGCTCCAGCAGCGCATCGGCCAATGCCTCCAGGGACGAGCGCTGCTCGCGGAACACCTGCATCACGTCCGCGTACCCGGCCTCGAGGATGGCGCGCACGTCTGCGTCCATCCGGTTTTGCGTCTCGTCGCTCAGCGGGCCCGAGTCCGGATCTAAAACGACCAGTCCCGTCGAGCGCCCCATGCCGAGTCGGTACACCATCTGCTTCGCCACGCGGGTCGTGTGCTGCAGGTCGCTGCTGGCCCCATTCGTGATCTTTTCGGCGCCGTAGATCAGCTCCTCGGCGGCGCGCCCGCCGAGTCCCTTGCGGATCTGGCCCTCCAGGTGCTGACGGGAGTGCAGCTGCATTTCGTGATCGGGCTGGAAGAAGGCCACGCCCATCGCGCTGCCACGGGGCTGAATCGTCACCTTGTGCAGCGGGTCGTTGGGGGCAAAGACCACACCGGCGAGCGCGTGTCCCGCTTCATGGAGGGCTACCAGGCGCCGCTCTACGTCGCTGACCACGACTCCTTCGCGAGCGCGACCGAGCAGGACGCGATCGCGAGCCTCCTCGAGGTGTAACCACGACACGGTGCTCGACGCGCCGCGCACGGCCAGGATCGCCGCCTCGTTGAGCAGCGCTTCGAGATCGGCGCCACTCGCGCCAGACATGAGGCGCGCCAGCCGCGTGAGCTCCACATCGTCCGCCAGCGGCATTTGCCGCTTGACGGCGTGCAGGGCGAGGATCTCCCGTCGCTCATCGACGGTTGGCAAACCCACGGTCACCGAGCGATCGAAGCGTCCCTTGCGCAGCAGGGCCGGATCGAGGTCGCCGGCCCGGTTGGTCGCGGCGACGACGATGATGCCGGCGCTCGGACCGAAGCCGTCGAGCTCGACGAGCAGCTGGTTGAGCGTGCGGTCATCCTCCTGGTGCCCACCCTGCCGTCCGCGCTTGCCACCGAGAGAATCGATTTCATCGATGAAGATCACGCCGCCGCCCGCCTTGCGGGCCCGGCGGAACAGCGCCTTTACCCGCATCGTACCCACGCCCACGAACATCCCGGAGAAATCAGGGCCGGAGGTCGCGAAGAAATTGGTCCCAGCCTCACCAGCCAGGGCTCGCGCCATCAGAGTCTTGCCGGTGCCGGGAGGGCCTTCGAGGAGCAGGCCCCGCGGCACTGTCGCACCCATCCCTGAAAAGCGCTTGGGCTCACGGAGAAACTCGACAACCTCGCGAAGGTCGGCGATGGCAGCCGAGTTCCCGGCGACGTCAGCGAACGTTGTACCGTTTCCGCCGCGCGCCGCGGTGACGTCCACGTTCCCAGCCGAACCGCCGGATTGCCTGGCGAGCACCACATACAGGAGCGCTCCGAGCCCAAGCATTATCGCGATCGTCGTGATCAGATTCGCGATCTCGGAATGGTCCGCGGGCTTGGGAGCGAACGCCACTCCGACCTTTGCGGCGGTGGCGGCGTCCACGAGAGCGGTTGCCTGTCGCTCGCCGTACTCCACGCGAACGTCTCGAGCGCCAGCGGGAACCGAAGGAACGCGCAACCACGCGCGCACCGCCGACTCTGACAGTACGAGCAGTGAATCGACCTGCCCGGCACGCATCGCGACGATCAGGTCGCTGTAGCGCATCATCGCGACGATCGGTTTGGCGGTCGCCCGGACCTGATGGAGGCGGACGGTAGCTCCCACCATCACCGTCAGGACCAGCGCCCCACCCATGCTCCAGCGGGCGGCACGCGAGCGAAGCAGTTTTGAAACCTGGTGAAGCATCGATAGTACAGCAGGAGGCGA
>JBQTIW010000151.1:0-4797 GCA_052387735.1 Gemmatimonadaceae bacterium | reverse complement strand
CTTGAAAACCGGCGCGCAGCGATGCGCTTGTGGGTTCGAGTCCCACGCCCTCCGCCTTGTAACGCAACGACTTACGCCACCGGCTCAGGTGGCGTTCTCGTTAGGGTGTGGACCAATCCTTGGACCGACAACGTTGCGGGAGGTTCGTCGCTCCCGAGCCGAGGGCGGAACGGCGGTTCCGCCGATTCTTGCGTAGGGCGTTGGCTCGAGGACAGTGTGGACACCGCTTGACGACACAACTCTAGGGTTGTAAGTGTCTCTACTCCAACGTTCTTACAGGCTCTACGGCAAGCTCACCGAAAGGAGCTGGAGAAAGACCGAACGCAAATGGATTCGAGAGCAGTCCTCAAACTGCTAAAGGAGGATGGTTGGAACGTAGTTCGAGTGAAGGGATCACATTCACCACCTGCACCACCCCGCGAAGCCGGGAATCGTGACCGTGCCGTACCCAAGGAAGGACCTGCCGATCGGAACGCTCAGAAGTATCGAACGGCAAGCAGGGCTCTCGCTTAGGCGATGAGCCCTGATCCAACGAAGAAAACACGACAACGAGAGAACGGGGGAACGTTAGGCATTATGGAGTACTGGGCGAAGGTCACAGAGGAAGGGGAGCATTGGCTCGCCGAGTTTCCGGAGGCGCCGGGCTGCCAAACGTTTGCGGAGTCTGAAGCGGAGCTTCCGGAGACGGCGCGCGAGGCCCTCGAGGGATGGCTGGAGACCCAGCTGCAGACCCGACAGGTTCCGCCTCGTCCGCGAGAACATCGAGGAGGCGGCTGGTTGCCCATCCGCATCGATGCGCGCCTGGCGGCGAAGGTCGGACTTCGCCAGGCACGAGACGCCGCCGGCGTCACACAGTCCGAGCTCGCGAGGCGGATCGGAGTGAGTCAGCAGTCGATCGCGAAGCTCGAGGATCCTGATCGGAACGTGGAGCTCGATACGATCGTCCGCGCAGCGAGGGCACTTGGCTATGCGCTTGAGCTGGACGTCGTGCCTGCGGGCGAGTGAAGCCGCCTATTGACCCAACCCAACTCTCCGAGCCTACTGATGGGTGCCATGCTGGCTAGCGACCTCGCGCGGTTCTAGGCGTGGATTCCAGCAAATCGAGATGCTCGTCGACCAGGTGCACGTAGCGTTGCGTCACCGTTAGGCTTGAGTGTCCCATTGCCTTGGGCACCGCGTCACCGGCTTGCCCGCGGCAATAGAGGTCGTCGCGCGTCGATGCCGGAGGTCGTGTTGATGCCCACTCGGCCGGGAGCTTCGCTCGCCTCGCGGCGCTCCTGACGCTCGCATCGAGTCGCCCGATCCGATCGCCGGCCAGCGCGTGCGGTCCCGAGACGACGTGATGAAACACCCAAGGGGGTTGGCGCACCGTGATGGAGCGCGAAACGATGTTTCGCGAAATGCTCGCGCATCGCCGCGGTGAGCTCGGCCGTCATCGGAACGCGTCGAGATTTCGCATTCTTCGTGCGAAGCCCGTTCCGTCCGCTCCGGACAGCGCGAAGAGATGATCCGGATGCTGACGTTGGATGCAGTGAGAGACTTGCTGGCGCTCGGTCTGACTCACGAGCAGTGGAAGAAGGCAGGTTGGGGAGACGTGCTCGGTGGTCGCACGCCGGACGATCGGTTCGTACACCAATTGCGGCTTGCGCTCGCGGCCGGTTCGTCGAGAGGCAAGCTCTAACGCACGCTCGTTTAACGACTTACGCCACCTGTAGGTGGCGCTTCTCGTTAGGTCTTGGACCAATCCTGGACCAACAGGACGGGGGGCGCAGATGCACAATGTGCTCGTTCTCGGCCAGGGACATCGGCGAGCGCGGGAACGTGATCAGCCCTCGCTCTCCGGGGAAGCGGGAGATGCGCTCCGCGAAGGAGTGAACGTGCCGATGCGCGGACCGCGCGTGCGCCTGTCGATCTGTCGGATCGCACCCAGATGGTAGGCGAGATGCGCGACGCTGCCGAGCAACCATTTCAGCTCTGCGGGATTGGCTGGACGCCTCGTCGCGAGCGCCGCGACCCAGCCGAGCGCTTCGTGACGCAAGCCGCGCCGGATCTCCTCCCACTCGCCGGAGCTCACAGCGGCGATCCTCCACGCGTCATCCCAACTGCCGTCGGCGAGCGGATCTCCGCCCTCGCGCGCCCATCTGTTCATGAGTAACAGCCCGTGTCGTACGTGCTGCACATGCGCGGCGATCGTTGCTCCGTCATTCACCTGACGCGAAGCGTCCGCGGCCGAGAGCTGCTCCAGCGAGCCGAGAAGTCCCACATCGCCCGAGTTGAGGACGATCGCCGCACCAGGTTCGGTCGCCCCTTCGACCAGCTCCGAGAAGAGCGAGGCCACGGATTGGCTCAGCAAGCTGCATTCCATACTGTGATCGAATGGTGGGTGGGCTGGCGGCGCGGGCCGTCAGCTCTCATTCTCAGGGCGGTTCGTGGTGCGGACCGGCCCACATCCATGGATGCCCCGCAGCTGAACGTTAGGCCAAAACCAGAGAGGAGGATCTCGTGACTCACCCCGCCCCGACCTTCGCCGAAATCGCTCATATCGTCGTTGCGCACACAGACCCTCTGACTCTGGGCAGGATGCGGCGCATTGACCACGCCTGCAATCGGCTCGCCAACAATCGGCTGGCCACCCTCTTCCAAGGTCTCATTCACCGGCATCGCGAACAACTGGGCTTTCCCGATAGCGGCTTTGCCATCCACGACGGAGTCCTCTATCGCGGCGATACGCGCCCACCCAGCCAGGTGTTTGGGCTTGGCTTCGGCAAGCGCAATCTTGACACTCCGTTTATCGACGGAGAGAAAGTCAAGAACGTCATTTCCACCAGCAAAGACCCCGGTGTTGTCCGCCGGAAGTACGCTGGGCCTGGCGGCTACCTCTACGCGTTGGCTGGCGCGCGAGGACTCGACACCCACAACTTCAACAAGCTCGAAGAGGTGGCGACCCTGTTTGTGCCGCCCGAGTGCATCATTGCCGCCATCGGCCCAGTGGTGGGTGAGGACGAGGAGCGGTACCAGCTCATCGTCGGTGTGCACGAGGCCCACATGAACCCCAATTGCAATCGGCCGGTGGAACAGATTGCCGCGGCGCGCGAGGTCCTCCTCGGGCTGTGTCACGCCTAGGGTGAGCGACCGCGAAGACTCTTCCGGCGTCCTGTCGATCACGGATCCGCAGTCGACGCCCTTTGCGACGCCGTTGCGCTCATCTGCGACACTGCCGCTTCGCGCATGCGCTGACGTGTAGAAGGCACTCACCACCGTCGGCATCATCGCTCCGATCTGCGCGTCGCGTAACCGGCAGACCGGACAGCTCATGGGGCGTCGGCGAAACTACGCCGAACGCCCTTCACTACTGGCCGCCGCGGGAATGGCCCGCTCGATCGCCTCGCGCCATTTGCGCAGCATGCCGCCAAACAACTCGGCGTCGAGTGCGGCCAGGTGGGCGTGACCCGCGGGGGCGATGGCCGTCATCGCGTACGCGACAGTGACGCGGGTGGCACCCTCCGACGCGGGGCGGCAATGTACGCGGACCGTGGCCAATCGTGAGCCCATCGTCACCCGCACGTATTCGGCGACCGACTCCACTACGTCGTACCGGAGCACGAGCCACAGCGTCTCCTCTCCACCCTGACGCGTGTGGAAGACGGTGCCCGGTGCCGTCGACGGTCCGGCAGGATGCAGGTACTCCGGCGCCCAACCGTCCACCCATTGCCGCTCACCTTCTGGAGAGAACAGGGAAAACGCTTCGCTGCACGGAAGGTTCAGAACGAAGTCCCCGGAGTGTTCGACGTGCGCAGTCATACGGAGGGGTTCGTATCGGTCATTGATCGAGCGCGGCGGCGTGCACGTCATCCAAATCGTCAGCAGACGCATTATTGCTGGCCCACGCAATGTAACGCTGCGCAGACGCGTGAACGGCCAGGGATGCGCCCGTCCAGACACGTCGGTCCCACCACGCGCCGTGGATCCGGTCGAAGCGCAGGTCCGCGACGCGGCTCGCCAGGCGCCTGGCCACCTCGGGCGAGAGCGGGATGAGATTGGGATAGCTCCTCATGAAGCCGACGCGATCGGCGCCGGGCACCACCCGAAAGATGTCGCCGGCCAGCAACGCACGGCGCCCCTCGGCTCCGGCTTGCCAGTGGAGCAGCGTCTTTCCCGCAAAGTGGCCGCCGCAGTGGACAAGCGGCACACCCGGCAGGAGCTCCTGCGTCGGCCCCTCCCAAAAGACGATTGCTGGATCCGGCCGCGTGACCCACGCGCGATCGCGACCGTGGAGATAGATCGGAACGCCACCTAACGAACGACTCCACTCGATCATCGACGAGTCACCACCCATGAGCCACTACCCACCACTCACCCCTTACTTGCCTGCGCGTCGGTTGACACCTTGGATGCCCCTCGTCTCCACATCCATGTTCATCCATCGCATACGTCTGCGCTCCGCGGCGCTCGTCGCCATCGCCTGCGCGCCGAGCGAGGAGCCGCAGGCGACCTCAATCGCGGTCCCGCCCGAGCTGGCGACGCAATGGACGCCTCCACCGGGTGACGCTCTCGAGCACGAGCTCGCCGGCTTCGCGAAAGTACTCTGCTCCGCGATCTTCGTCACCGGACGTTCGCTCCAGGCTGCCGCCGAGGAGGACGGACATTTCGTCACCCCCGTCGCGTCGAGGGCTCTGGCGAAGGACACGGTCGTCGATCGCGCGGCCCGGAAGGTCTCGGTGACCCTGCCTAACGGTACCATACGTTCGGCGAAGTTCTATGGCGACCAGGGATGCGTGACCCTGCCTGCCGGCGCGG
>JBQTIW010000150.1:0-9233 GCA_052387735.1 Gemmatimonadaceae bacterium | reverse complement strand
TGAATCATGGACATGGTCCTCCGCGACACGGCGGCTTCGCGCGAAGTGCCCTTTCAGAGGGACTGCGACATCGCATGAGCTACCGCGACGGCCCTTTTTCTACATCACCGTCCCCGGCTTCTTCTTCCCGATCACCCCGTCGATCTTGAGCGACGCTAACAGCCGATTGAAGGCGTCCACATCGGTCTCCACGGCGTCGACATCACTGCGCAGTGCCCGCCAGAGCCGCTCCAGTTCCGCCAGTCGTTCCCGTGCTCCCAGGGTGAGCACGGGGTTGCCTTCGATCTGGCCTAACAGGAACCCGAACTGTCCGTTGAGGCCGTTGGCGTAGTTGATGATGTCCTGCCCATTCTGCGCCTTTGTCGTCAGGCGCGGGTCGAGCGTCTCCACCTGCTTCACGATCGCGTTACCGGCTGTCGCGATGACTTTGGCGCTGTCCGCGTCCTTCGTGCGCGTGACGAAGCCCTGCACCTGCGTCTTCACGTCGCGAATGCGATTGACCGCGTCGTGCATCTCTCCGATCCGCTGCACCAGGAGGTTCGCCACGGAGTCCCGTTCGGCGACCTGTGCCGTCGTCGCCTGGACTCGTGGGTCGAGGCGAACCTCGAGGGATTGCGTTTTTGTGGTGTTGCCCACCGTCAGTCGCACGGTGTAGGTGCCGGGAGAGACGCGCGCGCCACCGGTACCCGGTGCTCCGAACAGCAGGACGCCGGGGAGGACCGTGGGACCGGTGCGGCGAAGATCCCAGACAACGCTGTTCACTCCCGCGCGCGGACTGAGCCTCGCCGCGCCGGTGCCTTCGCGATTCGATAGACTGCGCATCAGCGCGCCGCGGCTGTCGAGGAACTCGACCTTCACCGTCGACGACGAGTCGGGCGCGGTAGACAACCGATAGAACACGACTGCCGGCCCTGGCGGATTGCGACCCGCATTGCGCGGCCCGCCAAAGCCGCCGCCTCCGGTGCCCAGCGTCGCTGCACGGGGTTTGTAGAGGTGAACCGCCGCCGTCACCACGGAATCGGCGTGCTGCCTGACGACGGACAGATCATCGAGGATCCAGAAGGCGCGCCCCTCGGTCGAGGCGATGAGGTCGCCGTGGCGGACTTCCAGATCCGTGACCGGAACCACCGGCAGGTTCCCCGACCATGGCTGCCACCTCGCCCCGGCGTCGTACGAGATGTAGACGCCGGTCTCCGTACCGGCGTAGAGCAGCCCACGACGCTCGGGATCCTCACGCACCACGCGCACCGGTTCGCCCTCCCGCAGCCCGTTCACGATCCGCGTCCAGGAACGCCCGTAGTCCGTCGACTTGAAGATGTGTGGTGTCGGGTCGCCCAACCGGTCCTTCCGGAACGCGACATAGACTGTGGCCGCATCGAGCGGGGAAATCTCCAGTTCGTTGACCAAACCATCGCCAGCGGCCGGGGGCGTGACGTTTGTCCACGTGGTTCCACCGTCGCGGGTGAGCTGCACGACACCGTCGTCGGTCCCCACGTACAGCGTGTTCGCATCGTGCGGCGACTCCTCGATCACGAAGATCGTCGCGTACACCTCGCCCCCCGCGCCCTCATTGGTGATCGGCCCGCCCCCCCAACCCTGCCGCGTCTTGTCGTTTCGCGAGAGGTCGGCCGAGATCGGTGCCCACGACTGCCCACGATCGCGCGTCCGAAACAGCACGTTGCCGCCGTGGTACACCACCTGCTCGTTATGCAGCGAGACCAGGATCGGCGCGGTCCAGTTGAAGCGATATTTGATCTTGTCGGTGGGCTCCGTGAGATTCATCTCCGGGTAGGCCATGATGTCGCGGCTCTGCCAGGTGTCCTGGTCGAGCTCGTCGATCAGCCCCTGATAGCACCCGCCGTAGACATAACGAGGATTGCGGGCGCTCACCCCGATGTTGGCGCTCTCGCAGCCGGCGCCGTTCCACCAGTCGCGCTCCCCGATCGCCCCGAACTCGCTCCGGCTCCGGATCACGACCGACGAGTTGTCCTGCTGGCCCGAGTAGAGCTTGTACGGGTACGCGTCGTCCACGGTGACGTGATAGAACTGTGCCGTTGGCTGATTGTCCTGCGAGCTCCAGCTCTTGGCCCCGTCCAGCGACACCGACGCGCCCCCGTCGTTGCCGTTGATCATGTAGTGACTGTTGGTCGGATTGAGCCACAGGCTGTGATTGTCCCCATGCGTCGCCGGCACCGACGCAAAGGTGCGCCCGCCGTCGATCGACCGCATCACGGGAGCGTTCAGGACCCATACCACCTCGGGATTCTGCGGATCGGCGAAGACTTTCATGTAGTACCACGAGCGCGTCTGGATCAGCCGATCGCCGGACATCAGCCGCCACGTCTTTCCTGCGTCATCGCTGCGATACAGCCCGCCGTTTTCCGCTTCCACGATCGCGTACACGCGATCGGGAGTGGCCGACACCGCCACGCCGATCTTGCCGGTCAGCTTGGGCAGCCCCTCGGCGAGCCGCGTCCACGTGTCGCCACCGTCCGTGGACTTCCAGATGCCACTCCCCGGACCGCCGCTGCGAACGTTCCACGGCACCCGCTGATGGTCCCACATCGCGGCATAGAGAATCCGCGGATTCGTGGGATCCATCGACAGGTCACTCGGACCACTCGTGCTGTTTTCGCCCTTGAGGACCTGTGTCCAGGATTTTCCGCCATCGGTCGAGCGATAGACGCCGCGATCCGGCGTGCCCTTCCACCGATCGCCTTGCGCCGCGACATACACGAGATCGGGATTCTGCGGATGGACGCGCACCGCGGAGATCTGTCGTGACGCGGCAAGGCCCACGTTCTTCCACGTGCGCCCCTGATCGGTGCTCTTGTACACCCCGTCGCCGTAACTCGACGACTGCCCACGAATCGCATGCTCACCGGTCCCTACGTAGATCACGTTAGGGTCCGACGGCGCCACGCCGATCGCACCGATGGAACCGGTCTTGAACTGCCCGTCGGAAATGTTGCGCCATGAGATGCCGGCATCGTCCGTCCGCCACAGTCCCCCTCCGGTGAAGCCGGCGAAGTACGTGAGCGGCTGCGTCGCCACGCCAGCCACCGCGACAGACCGCCCGCCGCGCCACGGGCCGACGTTTCGCCAGGTGATGGCGCGATGCGCGGTGGTATCGGCATTGAGGCCGGGGGACTGGGCAGGAGCGAGCTGCGGCGCAACGACGATGGCAAAGGCCGTCTGTAGACAGATGCGTCGGGGAATCACGGTGCGGCGGTGTGGGGGTGGTCTTTTGCGGCCGGATCGTACCGCGCCGCGTGACGCGGACTCTGTGGGGCGCACGCGCTCCATGCAAGTGGCCGGCCCTCGAGGCTTCCGCGCACCGTACTCTTTTGCTCCAGGTCACGCCACGCTGTTCGTACCCCCCGAGGCGTTCGTCGTCCGCGGGCGAACGCGGAACATGTTTCATGCGGAGGCGCGGGGCCGCGGAGGACCATGACCATGATTCACGGGAGGATTTACCGGAGATTGAAGAAAACAAGGTCTTTTCTCCGCGGCGCCGCGGCTCCGATTGAAAAAAATTCTGGCTCCCGGTCGCGCCATCTGCCATTCGCCTGCTGAGTCTTTTGCTATTTGTGATCACGAATCGTGGCATGGTCGACCCTGTGAGAAGATCCCCAATCCCCGAAACGCATCAGCATTTCACCGTGGGATTCCAGTCGGCAAAGATCCCGCTGGGATTGTCCCGGCCCACCCACACGTGGAGAGCCCACACCTGGAACGTCTGGTTGGCCATGAACGTCTGGCCGAACAGGACCGGAGGCGTCGGACTCGTCCAGGCGGTGAACGGCACGATGAACTCCACACCAACGAACGTCAGCTGCCCGTTTGGACCCGGCTCGTACAGCAGCACCTCGGGCTTGTACTGCGAGACCGCGCCATCGATGATGGAGGTGTTGCCGTAGTGGACCCCCATGCTGCCCACCGGCGGATTCGCCATGCACGCCGTGATCGCCGTGGTGTATCCGTCCCGCTGCGCACGGGCGAAGCTGGAGTACTTGGCCATCTCCTTCTTCAGGATGTCGACGGCGGCCGCCGCCCGACTGGTCAGCGGGAGGACCGTATGCATCGACGGGTCGTGTGTGGTGAAGGCCACCGTCGACGTGCGTCCAACATCCGACGGGGCCCGCCCGCATCCTCCGCCAAGCGTGAGCAATGCGGGGACGATCCACGTGAGCTGAGTGTGCCTGATCCTGGTCATAGCGTGATCCTCGTCATTCAGGTCTGAGCCGGGCATCGAGCCCAAGGCGTCTTGCCTCGTCGTGAGGCGTGCGGCTATGATCGATCGCCCGCGTCGACCCTCCATCGACCGCAACTCGCCTCGGGGTCGCCTCGCGTATGTCGAACAGACTCCAGCTGTTAGGTGGCGCGACAATCGAAACGCCCGCGGGCCCGCTCTCGGGAAGGGCGGCCCAGCGGCATCGGGTAGCCCTGCTCGCGCTCCTCGCGAGCACGCGCCGCCCTGGTCGGAACCGCGATCAGCTCGTCGCAACCCTGTGGCCCGACACCGATTCCGAACGTGGGCGACACCTGCTCTCCGACTCCGTCTACCGGATCAATCAGGCCCTCGGCGACGACGCGATCATCGCCAGCGGCGACGACCTCCGCCTGAACGCTGCGCTCTTGCCCAGCGACCTCGGGGATTTCGAGCGTGCGATGCTCAGCGGGGATCACCTCAGAGCCATCGATACCTACGGGGGTCCCTTCCTCGACGGTTTCTTCGTCCCGAACGCGCCCGAGTTTGACCGGTGGATGGAGGACGAGCGAGCGCGCTATGCCACCGAGGTCGGACGAGCCATGGAGGCGCTCGCGCAGACGGCCGAGCGAGAGGGGAAACAGCGCGAAGCAGTTGACTGGTGGCGGCGCCTGGCGGGTCACGCGCCGGACAACTCACGTGTGGCGCTCCGCTACATGCAGGCCCTCGCCTCGCACGGCGATCGCGGTGCCGCGATCAAACACGGGCAGCTGCACGCCACACTGCTTCGTGAGTCGCTCGGGGTCGCCCCCGATCCCGCGGTGGAGCAACTCGTGGAAATGCTGCGCGACACAACGCCGGCTGGGTCGACGCCGGTTGCCGTTACCACACTGGCGGTCGAACGCCCCGAACAGCTGCCATCGCCGGCTGCTGCGCCGACGGTCCGTCCGACCGCTGCCGTGCGAGCGACATATGATCGGAGGAGCCAGCAGCGCCGGGCCACCGACCGCTCGAGCAAGCGGCGGGTGATCCCGGTCCTGGCCACACTCGCTCTTGTTGCCGTGCTGCTCGGTCTCTGGCGCTTCGGATTTGTCGGGGGCAAAACCGAGGGCACGCCATCAGCGCCGGCGATCGCGGTCCTCCCCTTCCGAAATCTCAGCGCTTCCGATTCAGCGACGTACTTCGCCGACGGAATGACGGAAGAGCTCATCTATATGATGACGAGGTCTCCCGACTTACGGGTCTCTTCGCGCACTTCGGTATTTGCGTTCAAGGACTCCACCCTCGACGTCCGCGAGATCGCGCGCCGACTTGGTGTGGGCTGGGTGGTCGAAGGGAGCGTCCGTCGTGAAGGGGACCGGTTGCGGATCACCGCCGAGCTGGCGAACGCCGCCGATGGCTATCAGATGTGGTCAGAAACGTTCGACCGCACCCTCAGCGATGTCTTTGCCATTCAGGAGGAGATCGCCGAAGCGATCGTCAGGCGTGTGCTGCAGGGGACGGTTGGCTTTCCCCACGCCGAGTCGCAGCGCGTGGAGCGTGGCGCCGCCGACCCGAAGGTCTATGATCTTTATCTGGAGGGGCGCTTTCACTGGCACCGTCGCAGCGAAGACGGACTGCGCCGCGCCGCCGCCCTGTTCGAACAGGCCGTCGAGCGCGCCCCCGACTATGCGCGCGGTTGGGTGGGACTCGGCGACGCATATGCCGTGATCGGCTTCTACGACCATATGAAGCCGACGGAGGCCTTTCCTCGCGCGGAGAACGCGGCCAGGCGCGCCCTCGCCATCGACCCCACACTCGCGTCGGCTCACGCCACGCTCGGCTACGTGAACCTGTACTACCACTGGAACTGGCCGGTGGCCGAGCGCGAGTTTCGCAAGGCAACGGAGCTGCTCCCGACGTACTCGACGGCGCATCAATGGCTCGCCAACCTGCTCACCGCTCGCGGCCGGTTCGCCGAGGCGGAGCAGGAGATGCGAATCGCGCAGCAGACCGATCCGCTCTCCCTGATTGCGAGTGCGGCGTTAGGCTGGATCTTCGTACACGCCAATCAGAACGATCGCGCCGTGGAACAGCTGCATCGCACCCTCGCGCTCGACCCGAACTTCCAGTTGGCGCACCTGTGGATGGGCATCGCCGAGGACCAGCGCGGCCGGTCGGCCGAAGCGATTCGCGCGTTGCAGCGCGCCGTGACGTTGTCGGGAGGGAGCCCGCTGGCCCTCAGCGCCCTCGCCCGCGCCCACGCCACCGCGGGCAACCGTGATTCGGCGCGCAGCATCGTCGACTCGCTCCGCTCGCTGGAGCGACGTGGCCGCTACATTCCCTCGTTCGAGCTGGCCAAGGCACTCGTCGCGTTAGGCGACACGGCGGGCGCCCTCGCTCGGCTCGAGCGCGCCTTCACCGATCGCGCGCACTCGATGGCATTTCTGGAAGTCGATCCGCAACTTGCCGGCATCCGCGCCCATCCTCGCTATCGCGCATTGAGAGAGAAAGTCGGAAGGTAGGGAGCCTCGCGCTGCCGTACCGACCTCGTCCGCAGTCGACCCTGGCGCAGTTGCACGTCACCAGGCAACGGAGACGAAGAAAGCCAAATTCTCTCTCCGCGACACCGCGGCTCCGCGTAAAAACGTCTCGTGCTCGAGTGCGCGCCCGGTGCCATTCGCGCGATGAGTCCCCTGGACGACCCCGGGGACCACCGGTCTCTGGGGGGCGCCGAGACATCCGCCCTCATACAGCGCGAGACGTGCGTCGCCAATTCGGCGCGTTCGCCGTGGGGCACCACCGCCCCGTCCGCCCTACCCAGCTCGCCGAATCGACACTCCGCCGTTGGTCGTGATCATCCGGACGCGCGGCCCGCCGTCTCCCAATGTTGTCGTGATGCGCCGGCCGAAACGACCCTGTAGCGTGATCGGAAAGTCGATGTCGAAGCCGCCGTTCACCGTCCCCGTCTCCAGCTCCGCGGAGTAGCGCGCCGGGACTTCGACATGCACGCCGCCGTTTGTGGTCCGCACGTCGAGTCCCTGGCCGCGCCAGCGGGCGCCGTCGAGCGTGACATGCAGGCCGCCGTTGGTCGTTTCGCCGCGCACATCGCCGCCGACGCGGTCCAGGTGGATGCCACCGTTGGTGGCATTGAATCGCATCGAGCCCTCGACCCCTTCGATCGAGATCCCGCCGTTGAACGTCGTGAGATCGAGATCCGTCCGCTGCGGCGCGTAGATGATGTAGCTCACGGACCAGTTTCGGCGACGCACGCGCTCGGGTCCGGCGGCCCGGATCGTCCCATCCGTCGAGAAGCGGATGTCGCGCGCAATCTCGCGGGCCTCCGACTCCGACCGCGCGTTGGCCTGAATCCGCGCGCGAATCTGCACGGCGTTCCGCTCCCATCCGATCACCGTCACCCCGCCGTTCTGCTCCCCGTCCACGACCAGCCGCGATCGATTGCCATTGTACGGCACATCCCGCACCTCGCAGAACCGCTCGTCATCCCCCCAGTCGCCGTCCCGACACCTGTCGAGCCATCGGCTGTCGTCGCGTTCTCGACGCTGAGCGTCGGCGGGAGTAGCCAGGACCGCCAGCGACAGCGCGGCCAGAAACGCTCGGAGAAGAAAAGCTGTGCGCATACGCGCCTCGCGGACGGGGTTCGCCACTTGTGACAGTGAGAACACCCCGGAGGTTGCTTGGACGCCGGATCTCCGTGTGAGAGCGATTCAATATTTGGATCCTCCAAGCCGAGAATGACAAGGACGAGCGGGGCGCGGAGAGCTGCGAGCGGGGTGTGGGGATGCCCGCTCTCACCTCCCGGTTCCCCGCTTCTAAACCAGGAGACCAGCGACGCAATGTGGCGCTTTCTCGATGCCAACATCGATCCGGGGATGCTGCAGCAAGGCATTCCCGCATCTGCGCTCGTCGCGCTGACGGTCGTCAATGTGCTCGGCGTCACACTCCAGTGGCGACGGACGAAAAAAGACCTCGCCGAGAACATGCGGCAGCTCGCCGAGGCGCGAGATCGGGCCGAAGCGGCGACACGAGCCAAAAGCGACTTCCTGGCCATGATGAGCCACGAGATTCGCACGCCGATGAACGGCGTGCTGGGGATGGCCCAATTGCTCCTTCGCACGCCGCTCAGCACCGAGCAACGCGCCCATGTGATCGCCCTGCACTCGTCAGGCAACGCACTCCTCGGCATCATCAACGACATCCTCGACTTCAGCAAGATCGAGGCGGGGAAGATGGGGATCGACGAAGCCTCCTTCGACCTGCAAGCAATCGTCGACGACGTGACGGGTCTGTTGCACACCTCCGCCGACACGAAACGACTGTCTCTGACCAGCCGGCTGCAGACACCGAGCTACCTCGTCGGCGATGCCGGCCGAATCCGCCAGGTCCTCCTCAACCTCGCGTCCAACGCTGTCAAGTTCACGGCGAGCGGCAGCGTAGACATCGCGATCTACGGTCACGTCCAGGGGCACCAGTGCGACCTGCGGTTCATCGTCAGCGATACCGGGATCGGGATCGACGCAAAGACGCTGGCACAGCTGTTCACTCCCTTCACGCAGGCGGACGCCTCCACGACGCGACAGTACGGCGGCACAGGACTGGGCCTCGCCATCAGCAAGCAGCTCGTCGAACTGATGGGCGGTACGATCGGCGCCAGCAGCACGCCGGGCCAGGGATCGACCTTCTGGTTCGCCCTTCGGCTCCCGCTCGCCACGCCCGACCACAACGTGCCCCTGCGCAAGCAAGGGCCCAGTGTCCCTGAAGACGCTCCGCGGACGCAGGGGCCCGGTGTCGTCGCGCCGTCCGTGCTCCGGCACGATGACCTGGTGCCGTGGCGACAGGCAAGCGATTCGAAGCAGGTCGCAGAGCCTCCCTCGCGCGCCCCTGTACTCCTGCGACGGCAGGAGCCCAGCGCCCTTTCCTCACCGGCCCCCAGCGACTCGTCCCCGCGCATCCTCGTGGCCGACGACAATCTGGTGAATCAGCTCGTCGTCGTGAGCATGCTGGAGAGTCTGGGCTGCCAGGT
>JBQTIW010000149.1:0-15802 GCA_052387735.1 Gemmatimonadaceae bacterium | reverse complement strand
GTGCGTTTCCTGCGGCTCCAGTTCACTGACATCCTAGGCGTGAACAAGAATGTCGAATTGCCGAGGTCGCAATTCGAGAAGGCGCTGGCCGGCGACATCCTGTTCGATGGGTCGTCGATCGAGGGTTTTGTTCGGATCGAGGAGTCGGACATGTTGCTGGTTCCCGATTTCTCAACGTTTCGCGTCTTCCCGTGGGGTGATCAGGACAGTCGGGTGGCTCGGCTGATTTGCGATATCCATCGTCCTGACGGAGGCGCGTTCGACGGGGACCCGCGCCGGGTGCTCAAGCGCCAAATCGAGCGTGCGGCGCACATGGGTTTCACGATGAACGCCGGGATGGAGGCGGAGTTCTTCGTGTTCAAGCGGGGTCAACAGGGGGAACCCGCCACTGTGACCCATGACGTTGGGTCCTACTTCGATCTTGCTCCGGCCGATCTGGGCGAAGAGGCGAGGCGCGCCATCGTATCGGCGTTGGAGCAGATGGGCTTTGAAGTGGAAGCGGCGCACCACGAGGTGGCGCACGGTCAGCACGAAATCGACTTCCGGTATGCCGACGCGCTGACCACGGCGGATAACATCGCGACGTTCCGTTTCGTCGTGAAGTACGTAGCCAATCAGTTCGGGTTGATCGCTTCGTTCATGCCCAAGCCGATTTTCGGGCAAAACGGCAGCGGGATGCACACGCATCAGTCGCTCTTCCACGCGGGGAAGAATGCCTTCTGGGCCGTGGAGGCGCAGTGGGAACTGAGCAAGGTCGCACTGCAATACATCGGTGGGGTCCTGAAGCATGCACGGGGCTTCTGCGCGATCACCAATCCGCTGGTCAATTCGTACAAGCGTCTCGTCCCCGGCTATGAAGCGCCGGTGAACGTAGCGTGGTCGATGCGCAACCGATCACCGCTCATCCGCGTGCCGGCGCGCCGCGGTTCCGGGACCCGCATCGAGGTCCGGATTCCCGACCCCTCTGCGAATCCCTATCTCGCCCTTGCGGTCATGCTCGCGGCGGGGCTGGATGGAATCGAGACCGACGCGGATCACCGCGAGCCCGTGGACACGAACATCTTCGAAATGTCCTTTCGCGAAAAGCGACGGCTCCGGATCGACGATCTGCCGAAGGACCTCAACGAGGCATGCGACGAGCTGGAGAAGGACGACGTGATCATGGCCGCGTTAGGCGATCACGTCGCCAAGCACTTTCTCGATGCCAAGCGGCAGGAGTGGCTGGAGTATATCACCCAGGTACACCACTGGGAGCTCGAGAACTACCTGCTCAAGTACTAAACCGGATGAGCGTTCGAGCCGGAATCGCGCACGCAAGTACGTGACGACCTGGTGCGCGCCGGGGAACGGCGCTGCCCCTGCCGTTTTCGCGACTACCGCGTGTACGGGTAGCCTCGCGAAAGGAGCTGTTGCAGCTCGTCGTCGTACTTGTAGACGTCCCGGTATGAACGGAGCAGGCCGTCTTCGTCGACGGCGGCAGTGTGATAGACGATGAGGACCGGGACGTGCTCCGTGAGCCTGACCTTCTCGGGTTTGTCGGCCTTCATCGCCTTCTTCATGCGCTCGTCGTTCCAGGCGGTGTCGGTGCGGAGGATCCACTCGGCGAGTCGGCGCGGCTCCGAGACGCGGATGCATCCGTGACTCAACGCACGATCCGCGCGCTTGAAGAAGTGCTTCTCGTTCGTGTCGTGCAGATAGATGTTCAGATGGTTGGGGAGCATGAACTTGACGCGTCCCAACGAGTTGTAGTCGCCAGGTAGCTGCCGCACGCGCACGCTCTTGCCGATCTTCCGGATCGACGAGGTGTCCGCCGCAATGACCGGCGCCGAATCGGAGTAGCCGCGCACGAGGACGTACCGGTTGCGCTGCAGATACGTGGAATCCTTCTCCAGTTTGGGCACGATCTCTTCCATCGCGATCGTCGTGGGCACTTCCCAGTACGGCGAGAAGATCAGGTGCTCTACCTCGTCCACGAACAGAGGCGTCTGGCGTTCCTCCTCGCCCTTGCCGACGACGACCTTCATGCTGAACGCCGGTTGGCGTGCCCGTTGCACCTCTTCGTAGACGTGCAGCCGGTACTCTGGGACGTTGACGATGAGCGCCTTCTGGTCCATGGTCCGTGGCAGCCAACGCCAGCGCTCGAGCGTGAGCACCGCGTCGCGAACGCGCGCCTTGAGGATGGCGCGCATCCGATCGCGGGTGGGGGCATCGAACATCCCGCTCGGCTTGACGCGATTCTCCTTCTGGAATCTGCGGAGGGCACGCGCCAGCGAAGGATCGAGCGTGGTATCAGCGGTCAGGGGTGGGGCACCCGAATCGGCCCGGACACCCAGGACCCGCAGGAGCTCGCGCAGCTGCGGCGCGGCCGGGAAGGCAGCCCCCGCCTCGAGGGCGAGAGCACTCGTCTGCGGGAGCAGAAGCGAATGATTGGCGGCACGGCGAGCATCGGGGAGCGCGGCGACGAGCTGTCGATATGGCGCCCACTGCGGCGCGGCCTGGTCGAAGACAGGACGCGGTTCCGGGGTGCGGGAGACGGCGTAAACGCCGGCACCCAGATCATAGTCCTCGCGCGAGCGTTTAAGCGTAGGATACGCCTTCGGCTGACGCACACGGCCCCAGCGCAGGGCGCTCAACGCGCGCGCCGTCGACACGCTCAGCGTGGCCTCGAACCTGGCCTGGAGCTCTTCGTCGGACGGGGCAGCGACTACGGCATTGGCCAGCGAATCCAGCAGTCGCGCGTCGAAGTCCGCCGGGTCGAGCCCCAGGGCATCGATCGAGGTCAGAAACCTAACGACGCCCATGGCCGCCGAGCTCGGATGCCCCGCGCTGCTCCAGAGCGGCGCCCAGTTCACGTGCTCGTAGGCCTGCTGGACGTCTCGAGCCACGTCCTCGACATTCGGCCAGCGTGTACCGACCAGCGTTCCCGCGACCAGCTGCGTGCGCACCAGGGCTATCGATCCCGTCAGGCTCGTGTCGATCGCGCTTTGCGCGCTCAGGTCGAGCGGCGAGAGCGAGAGCCCGATGGCGAAGATGGAGGGAGCGAGAAAAGCGCGCGGTTTCACGGACGTGCGAGATTAGTGTACATCAAACTAACGGACTGGTGAGTGGGCGAATGGGTAATTCAGGGGATCACCGCCAAACCAAGAGCCCACCAGTAGATACCACGCAATGACGCTGTTTTCTCAGGTTCAGGCTGCGGATGTCCGTCTTCGCGGCCACATAGAAGAAACGCCGTTTGTGACCTGCCGTTCCCTCTCGGATGCGATGGGGACGGAGGTCGTGGTCAAGGCTGAGCACCGGCAGCACACCGGCTCGTTCAAGCTGAGGGGGGCGTTCAATAGGCTCCTTACCCTTGGGAGGGAGGAGCGAGCTCGAGGTGTCGTCGCCGCGTCGAGCGGAAATCACGGCGCGGCCGTGGCCTACGCTTGTGCAGTGTTGGGGATTTCGGCAAAGGTACTTGTGCCGGAGACCGCATCCTCTGCGAAGCTCATGAAGATCCGCGAGCAGGGTGCGGAGGTGGTGCTGTTCGGGACGGACGGTCTCGACACGGAGCTCGAGGCACGCCGGCTGTCGCATGAGACGGGGGCCCCGTATGTGTCTCCGTACAACGACGAAACGGTCATGGCCGGGCAGGGGACCTTGGCGGTGGAACTGGTGCGCCAGGGTGCGCCATTGGATCGTGTGTACGTCGCGGTGGGAGGCGGGGGGCTCATCGGTGGGATGGCTGCCTACCTGACCGAAGCTGCGCCTAACGTGAGGATCGTGGGGGCGCTCCCGGTCAACTCCCCGGTGATGGCGGAGTCGGTGAGAGCGGGCCGCGTGGTGGAGATGGAGTCGCTGCCGACGCTCTCGGATGGTACGGCAGGGGGGATTGAGGAGGGTTCGATCACGTTCGGTATCTGCCGGGCGTTGGTTCACGAGTGGGTGACGGTGAGCGAGGACGAAATCGCCCGTGCGATGCGCCTGTGGGCGGCGTCGCACGAATCCGCGATCGAAGGCGCAGCAGGGGTGGCCATCGCGGCGATGCTCCGGGAAGCGGCTCACCTCGGCGGTCAGCGGGTGGGGGTAGTGATCTGCGGTGGCAATATTGCGATGGACCGTTGGCGCGAGGTCGTGGGACACAGCGGTCGGAGGGCCAAGTAGAAGGCCCGGTGATGCGTTAGGCATCACCGGGCCTTCATGCGACCGATCTGCCCTATGGTGCGTTGCCGAACCGCGTTGCGGTCCGAATGATCGCCCCATCCGTCAGGCCGCCGCTGCCGACGACCCAACCGCTGGCCGTGACGATGTACGTCGTGGCGACTCCCGACTGAAGTCCCCAGGTGTTCTGCCAACCGGCGGCGACTGTGAAGTCCGGAATCGACACGTCAAACGACGCGGCGGAACCGATATAGCCAGCCGTCATCGTGGTGCTCACTGATCGTGGCGCCGAGCCGCCCTGACTGTACGCGGCCAACCAGAAGTTCTGGTAGTCAGCTTGCCGCAAGAGTTGCGTGCGGAGCTTGAGATACGGCGTCAAGCCGACCACCGTCAGGGTTGGCGTGCTGAGCGCAGCGCCTAACGTGATCGTCTGGTTCACCGGGTCCTTGAACGCGGCAGTGACCACACGAGCCGCCGTGGGAACGGTGCCGCTCAGTGTCGTGGCGGATGCAAACAACGCGGTGACATCGCCGGCGACGGTGCGCGAAGATGGCACCGCATTGAAGCTGAGCGTGGTCGCCGTGCCTGGAACTCCGCCGCCAAGAGACGCGAAGGTCCCGTTGCTCGACAGGAACTGAGCAAAGGCTGACACCTGCTCGCCCGAGACGGCCCCGTTTATGGTCACCTGTCGCGACTCGGGATCAAATGCGTCCGCCGAGCTGTTGAAGTCCACCGTGCCGACCGATCCACCATTCGGCGGGTTGAGGCCGCGCCTCAGGAAGATCTTGTTCAGCACGAGTCCGGCGGCGGGATTCGAGATGTTGAAGCTGCTCCGCGTGCCGATGAGGTCGCGCGGTCCGTCAGGGACGCCGGTCAGCGTGAAGCTCGGCATCGTGGACGTAGGTGAGGCAAAGGCGCTCGCCATCGAGACGGACGCGAACTCGGTCGGGCCGCTGAGTCCCGCAACCGTTCCGTTGACCGTCTTGAGCGTCGGCGATACGCAGTTACTCGGGCCCTGCGCTGCCAGCTCGGCCTGCGTGCCGTAGACGATCGACAGGTCGTAGTCATTCGTGGCGTTCTGAGTGACGTAAGCAACTCCACCTACGCCTGTGATGTTGAACGTGTAGGAATTGTTGGCACCCGCCGCGACCTGCGTCCAGGTGCCGCCGGTGCCGCTCTGCGCAGCCAGCCAGATCGGGAGGTTGGCGGCGGCTCCGCAGAAGCTGAAGGTGACGCTTCCACCTCCGGTTGCCGGGGTCACGACCAGGCTCACAACGACCGTCGCGTTCGCGATTCCCTGGCCGGTCGCGGTGACCGTGATGGGGTGCGTCGCCGGCGCTACGGTAGCGGCCACCGTCAACGTCAGGATCGAGCTGTTTGTCGAGGTCGCCGTGGTGTTGAACGACGCGGTCACACCGCTCGGAAGCCCCGACGCGGAGAAGGTGACCACACTCGTGAAGTTGTTGCGGGTGATGTTGACCGTGGTGGTGCCACTCGCGCCCTGCTGCACCGAGAGGGGGTTGGTGCTCAACGACAGCGAGATCCCGGGTGCTGGGGTTACGGTAAGGGACACCTGAGCGCTCGCGCTGGTGATTCCGGTGCCCGACGCCGTGAGCGTAATGGTAGACACCCCGGGCACGGCGGTGAGACTCGCCGTGAACGTCGCCGTGACGGAGCTGCCTGTGGTCGGCGACGGAGAGAACGTCACCGTTACACCGTTAGGTGCACCCGTTGCTGCGAGCGTCACATCGCCCGCGAAGTTGGTACGCGTGATCGACACCGCCACGTTCACGCCAGCGCCACCGGCCACTGCCGATACCGCCGCGGGGTTCGTGCTGAGTGAAATGGAGCCCGTTGCGGCCGCGGTCACCGTGAGGCTGACCTGCACCGTGGCGTTGGCGATGCCGGTACCCGAGCCCTGAATAACAACATTGGCTGACCCCGCGGCCGCCGCGGCGCTCGCGGTGAACGTGATCGTGGCTGAGTTCGTGGTCGTGGGCGAGGTCGCGACTGTAGCGGTGACTCCAGTTGGGAGGCCGGACTGAACGGCAAGTGTGACGGCTCCCGCGAAGCTGGTCCGCGCAATGTTGATGGTTGTCGTTTGGCCGGCGCCGCCGGCCTGGATGGTCAGTGACGTTGGCGCCGCCGTCAGGGTAATGCTCCCAGCCGGGGCTGCGGTAACGGTGAGGGTGAACTGCGCCGACGCTGACGTTACGCCCGTGCCGGACGCGGTTGCTGTGAGTTGATACGTGCCCGGTACCACGGCCGCGCCAACGACGAGGGCCACCGTGTGCGCATCCGCCGCGGCAGTGACGGTCGACGTAACGCCAGGGGGTGCCCCGCTCACTGCGACCGTCACGGCTCCCGTGAAGTTGGTGCGGCTGACGTTGGCGACAAACGACGTGGTGCTGCCTTGCGCCACCGAGGCGGCTCCAGGCGTGAGCGCGATGCCGATCGTCGCTGGACGAGCAGTCACGGTGAGCGACACCGTCGCGGTACGCTGGTCGTTTATTCCCGCCGCTTGCCCGCGAACGGTGAACGTGTACGGGCCTGGTGCGACCGTCGTCGCGACGGCAACGCTGAGCGTCGTAGAGGTGGTGCCCGAGGTGATTGCCGCGGGATTGAACGCTGCTGTTATGCCCGCGGGCACACTCTCTGTGGAGAGGTTGACTGTGCCCGAAAAGCTGCCAGTGCGCGCAATCGTTGCGGTTACCGTACCGGTTGCTCCCTGCTCCACCGATAGGGTGGTGCTCGAGAGCGACACCGTGAAACCGCCCACCGGCGGCGTCGGCCCATCGTCTCCCCCGCCGCATGCCGCGAGAGCGACGCTCAGGAGCAGGGCCAGTCTGATAGAACGGAGCGTAGCGAACAACGGAGCCTCCACTGGTTGGAACTGGGTGCGCGTAAGAAGACGCGCGGCGGTTGGCGCTTCTGCACGCGCCAGGTAGGAACGGTCGAGGGGACCACGACTAACTGTGGACCTTGGTCCGCGTCACGGGAGTCATCAGCGAGACAAACGGACGAGGCGCTACCATTTTCTCATGCCATCACGCCGCGCGCAATCCGCCGCAAGTGATACGAGGTCCGGAGAACGCAAACGAGGTCGGGCGCCGAAGCGGAAACCCCGCTCGGCGCCCGACCCCTTCAGTGCAACGCTGTCGACCCCGTCCGATCAGACCGGAAACAACATCTCACGGTACTTCGGGAGAGGCCACGCATCGTCCGCGACCAGCACTTCGAGCCCGTCGCTCGCCGCACGCACTTCGGCCATGGCGTCCGCACCGACGCTCGTCACGAGCCTCGCGCATTCTTCCAGTTTCTCGTGGAGGTGCTCGGCCTTGTCGATGACCTTGGCGAGCGCATCTCGACTGGAGCGGAGCTGTTTGGCCAGCGCGCCAACCTCATTGGCGCGATCGATCTGCGCGATCTCTTTGATGCCGGCGGCTTTCGCTTCCGCGGCGCTCCGCGCGAGCGATCCCTGATAGGCGTAAGCAGCAGGGAGGATCATCGTATCGGTCACCTCCTTGAGCATGTGCATTTCGATCAGCATGTCCTTCACGTAACGCTCCATGCGCACGTGATACCGGGACTCCAACTCCTCCTTGCTGAGAATGCCGAGCGACGTGAAGAGGGTCCGAGCGGCGCTGGTCGTCAGCTGGGCGAGGGCCTCGGGCGTGCGGCGCAGGTTGAGGAGCCCGCGTTTCGTCGCATCCTTCACCCAGGACTCGGAGTAGTTGTTGCCTTCGAATCGCACGGCGCCCGTGGCGCGGAAGGCAGCGCGCACGACCTTCATGATCGCGTCGTCGACCTTTTTCGTCTTCCTCAGCTCGGCCGCCAACTGATCGGTGAGGTCCTGGATGGCTTCAGCGACTGCCGCATTCAGGATAGTGATCGGCCATGCGATGGACTGCGAGGCGCCAACGGCACGGAACTCGAACTTGTTGCCGGTAAAGGCAAACGGCGACGTCCGGTTGCGGTCGGTGTTGTCTCGCTCGATCTCGGGCAGTTTGTTCACACCTAACGAGATGAGCTGTTCCACCGCGCCCTTGGCGGCCTGCTTGCCCGCGGCGATGTCCTCGATGAGCTGCGTGAGGGTCTTCCCCATGAACACGGAGATGATGGCCGGCGGTGCTTCGTTGGCGCCGAGTCTGTGTTCGTTCCCCGAAGTGGCAATGCCGGCGCGCAAGACGCCCGCGTGCTTGTGCACACCCCGCAGTACGGCCGCAAGGAACAGCAAGAAGCGGACATTCTGATGCGGCGTCTTTCCAGGCTTGAGCAGGTTCAGTCCGTCGAGCTCGTTGTCCGCGGCGATCGACATCGACCAGTTGCAGTGCTTCCCCGAGCCATTGACGCCGGCGAATGGCTTCTCGTGGAGAATCGCCTGCAGGCCGTGCCGGAGCGCCACGCGCCGCATGATGGACATGACGAGCTGGTTGTGGTCCACGGCAAGGTCGGTCTCTTCGAACAGCGGGGCCATCTCGAACTGACAAGGTGCGACTTCGTTATGCCGGGTCATGATCGGCACGCCAAGCTTGTAGAGCTCGTATTCCACGTCGGCAATGCAGGCCTGGATGCGCTCGGGTATGCCGCCGAAATAGTGATCCTCGAGCTGCTGGCCACGTGGCGGCGGTGCGCCGATGAGCGTGCGACCGGCCATCACCAGATCGGGACGCAGGGCGAAATGACCCCGGTCGATCAGGAAGTATTCCTGCTCGGGGCCTAACGTGGTGTAGACCCGCTGAACGCCCTTGTCGCCAACAAGGGCGAGCAATCTGATCGCCTTTTCACTGAGGACGTCGCTGGACCGGAGCAGCGGCGTCATCTCGTCGAGGGCTTCTCCGTTGTAGCCGATGAAGACGGAAGGAATGCAGAGGGTGCGCACGTTCCCGGACTCGACGATGAACACCGGCGAGGCGGGGTTCCACGCCGTGTAGCCGCGTGCTTCCCACGTGGCGCGGAGACCCCCTGATGGGAACGACGACGCATCGGGCTCGGACTGGATGAGTTGGGCGCCCGAGAACTGTTCGATCGGCGACTTGCTCTCGTCGAAGCTGAGGAACGCGTCATGCTTCTCAGCCGTCATCCCGGTCTGCGGCAGGAACCAGTGGGTGAAGTGACTGGCGCCGCGCGAGATTGCCCACTCTTTGATTGCCTGGGCCACCGTCGGCGCAATTTCCTGGTCGAGCTTCTTGCCCAGTCGGATGGCGGCCTGGAGCTTAGCAAAGACGTCCGTGGGCAACTTGCTGCGCATCTGTCGCGCGCCAAATGTGTTGATGCCGAAGTACTCGGCGACCGAGCCGGTGCCGTTATTGGACGCGGGCGGCGTCCGACCGGCAATGGCGGCAATGGCTGCTTTTCGGGACGTGGTGGGCATGTGGGGCAGCGGTGGTGACTGAAGGGAGGAGCGTGGGTTGTCGAGCGATGTGTGCAAGCATCCGGAACATGCCGAGTGTACCAGGAATCGTGCAAAAACCGCACAAACTGCGAAACAAGATCGGCAAAATTAAACGACCGACTTGGGAATCTGCAACGAAAAGTGCCAGGGATGCACGATTCCTGGATCGAGAGCCCGCGTGATAGCAACGGAATCGATACATGCCGGGCATGGAGGACGCTCGGGTTCTTCCACGGCCCGGCATCCGCAGGGTCGCTCCATTGACGCAGCCTGTGTCGCGGTGTGAGTTACTGCAGGGCCTACACGCTAACTCCATGGAACGCAGAGACTTCGTGCGCCGGCTGTCTGCGGCCTTCGTTGCCGCCACTGCCGGATCCTCTACCGGGACGACTGGACACGCCCAGGGACGGGCCTCGCTCGCGATCGACGGGTTGGGGGAGGTCCACCTCGATTACTCGCCGTCGTTGATCGACGAGATGCTCGCTTCCGGCCTGCGCGCCTGCGTTGTCACGGTCGGGAATCCCGCGATCCAGGGCCCCTCCGCCTTCGACGACATGCGATCGGAGCTGCTCGCCTACGATCGGCACATTGCGGCCAATCCGGAGCGGTTCCGTCGTGCCACTTCGGTCGCGGACATCGACCGGGCGCGTGCCGGCGAAAAGCTCGCGCTCATCTACTACACGCAGAACGCGACGCCGATCAACGACGACGTGTCGCGTCTCGAGGAACTCCGGCGCCTGGGTGTGCGGATCATTCAGCTGACCTACAATACTCGCAACTTGTTAGGCGACGGATGCCTGGAGCGCACGAACTCGGGCCTGTCAAAGTTCGGTGTCGAGGTCGTGGAGCGCATGAATGGAATGCAGCTGCTGGTGGATGCCTCGCATTGCGGCGAGGCGACGACGCAGGACGCGATCGCAACGTCACGGCAACCGATCGCGATCACGCACTCGGCGTGCAAAGCGGTGTACGATCATGCACGCAGCAAGACCGACGCGACCATCCGGCAATTGGCCAACAAGGGCGGGGTGCTTGGCGTTTTCCAGATCAACCCGTACCTGGGCGCAAAGGAGCGGAACACGTTGGACGACTACGTGCGCCACATCGAGCATGCGCGCAACGTCGGCGGTGAGGATCATGTGGCCATCGGCAGTGACCGGGAGCATCGAACGATCCCCGACACTGACGAAGAGAAACAGAAGCTGATCGATGAGCTGTCGCGGTTGCGGCCGGTGAACAACGCGACGTTTCGGTGGCCGTTCTTCGTGTCCGAGCTCAACGGGCCACGCCGGATGGAAGCGATTCGTCATGCGCTCGAACGACGCCGGTGGCCAGGGGCCACCGTCGACAAGGTGATGGGTGGGAACTGGTATCGGTTGTTCCAGGAGACCATCGGGTAACGAGACCAAACATGCGCAACTTGACCAACGTCCTCACGCTCCTGACGGCGCTGCCGCTTTCGGCCCAGCAGATGATGCGTCCCGACGTGGCTGGCCGCTCGGCGGCGGTCTCGTCGGATCATGCCCTCGCAACAGCCGCGGGGGCAGACGTGCTGCGGCGCGGCGGAAACGCGGTGGACGCCGCGATCGCGATGGCGGGGGTGCTCGCGGTCGTGCGGCCTCACATGAACGGTGTGGGCGGTGATCTGTTCATGCTGTACCGTGATGCAAAGACCGGTCGGGTGCACGCGCTCAACGGATCGGGTGGCGCGGGCAGTGGAGCCACACCGCAGGCCTTCGCCGCGAAGAACCTGACGAGCGTGCCCGGAACGGGAATCCTCTCGGTGTCGGTTCCGGGAGCCGTACTGGCGTGGGAAGATGCGCTGCGTCGCTTCGGCACTACGACGTTGCAGCAGGCATTGGTGCCGGCCATAGCCTACGCCGAGCGCGGGTTTCCGGTGTCGACGCGGTTGTCGCTCGACATCGATGGGGAGCGGCGCAAGGTGAGCGCTGATCCCGAGCTCGCGCGCACGTACCTCATTGACGGAAGGGCACCCCAGGCCGGCACCCTGCTGGTCCAGAGGGACCTGGCCACCACACTCAGGCGCATCGCACAGCTAGGGTCGCGCGAGCTCTACAGCGGTACCCTCGGGCGGCGTGTCGGCGAGTTCATCACGAGCGAAGGCGGGTTCGTCGTGCCAGCCGATCTGGCCAGGCACGCCTCGGAATGGACGACACCGATCCGCACCACGTATCTCGGCAAGCAGGTCCTGGCGTTTCCACCGAACACGCAGGGGTTGACGTTCCTGGAGATGCTCAATCTCGCGGAGCTGGACGACCTCACCGCTATGGGTCAGAACTCTGCGAACTACATCCATACGCTGGTGGAAGGCGCCAAGCTCGCGTATGCCGATCGCGATCGGCTGGTGGCGGACCCGCGTTTCTCAGCGGTCCCATCCGAGCGCCTGCTCTCCAAGGAATACGCGCGCGAGCTGGGGAGGCGGATCCGCCGCGACACCATCGTGGCGCCTAACGCGGGCGATGGGCGCGATGGCAACGGGGACACGGTCTATCTCTGCGTGATCGACAAGGATGGCAACGCCGTGTCACTCATCCAGAGTCTGTTCGCCGCGTTCGGCAGCGGCCGCATGGTGCCCGGGACGGGCATCGTACTCCACAATCGCGGCTCGCTCTACTCCCTCGAACCGTCGCATCCCAACGTCGTGGCACCGGGGAAGCGTCCGTTCCACACGCTGAGTCCGGCCATGGTGCTGAATGAAGACAACTCGGTGGCGATCGTGCTCGGCACCCCCGGCGGCGATGGGCAGCCGCAGACGCTGATGCAGATCCTGAATAACGTGCTCCGGTTCGGGATGACGCCGCAGCAGGCAGTCGAGGCACCTCGGTGGCGCATCTATGGAAGGGGGCGACTGGGAGTGGAACCCGGAATTGCGGACGAGGTACGAGCGGTGCTCGCGAAGCGCGGTCACCAGGTCAGCATACAGCCACCGAGCGCCGAGTTCGGCGGCGCGCAGATGATCTGGATGCACCCGGTCTCCCGCGCGCTGCTGGTCGGCTCGGACTTTCGGCGGGAGGCGTACGGAGTGGCCTGGTGAGGAGGCGATCGGCGATCGGTGATGAGCGGTAGGGAGGTACACCGGCGCCGCCCGTCGTCTTGCGCGCCTCCGCATTTGCCACTCATCACCTATCGCCCATCGCTCTCCAAGCTCGCGTGTCCTCCCCCTACCACCCCACGCCGTTCCGGCTCCGCTTGCTGTACACGTTAGGCGGCGTGGTCGCCGTCGTGGGGGTGGCGTGGCTCGTGGCACTGTTTCGCGATGTTGCCGGGAACACGGCCATGGGAGGTGCATTCGACATTCCGCCCGTCCCGGAAGTCCGCGCGCGCGCGGGGACGATTGGGGTGCCGGATAGCCTGCTCGGCTTGAGCAAGGCACTCCGATTCCGGACACTCACGCCCGCGGAAGCGCTGGTGGTTCCGGGGTTCCTTGACGTGCTGGGTGAGCCGGCGATCAGAACGCCCGCCGTGCACGTAACACCCCTGGCCGACGGCTCTCCGTTTGCCTACCTCGTGCTACGGCCGTTTGGCGAGAAGCGCGGCGAGGTACTGAACGGCTATCGCCTGGGACGCTGGCCGGCCGAGCGCTGGATCATGGCCCGCAACTACTTCAACCCCGACGGCTTCGTCGAGGTGACCCCAGACAACGCCGATCTCGCGCTGACTGCCCATTTCACGTTAGGCGACTTCGTGACACACGACCAGCGCAGTGTCTGGCCAAAGTACGTCGTGCTGGAGGAAAAGCTGATCGACAAGCTGGAGCTCATTCTACAGACGCTGCACGCACTGGGGGCTCCCGCGCGGAGGGTCGTGGTGCTTTCCGGCTTTCGCGCGCCGTACTACAACGACCGGGGGGTCGGGGAAGGAATGGCCCGGGCGAGCCGGCACCAGTTCGGCGATGCGGCCGACATCATCATCGACGACGACGCGAACGGCCGGATGGACGATCTCAACAAAGACGGGCGCGTGGACCTCGCGGACACGGCGCCGGTGGCCGTGGCTCTGGCCCGGGTGGAAGCGAAGTACCGATCGCTGGTGGGTGGTCTCGGGACCTACACGGCAATGGGGCCCAGCGGTCCGTTCGTACACATCGATGTCAGGGGCACGAGTGCGAGATGGGAAAGCGGCTGGTGGCGCCGGCAGGCAACGTCGCAACCCTGACGCGATCGGATGCTCGCTCTCGAACATCGCTTACCATTAGGCGGCGACGCGCGCGTCGCACAGCATTGACCCTTACTGAGAGCGACGCAGATGGGAATCACCCGACGATCCACCGCGGTCTGGCGCGGCACAGGCAAGGAAGGCAGCGGCACACTCGACAGCACCAGCGGCGTGCTCAAAGACACGCCGTACAGCTTCGCGACACGATTCGTGAACGAAGACGGGAGGACCGGCACTAACCCTGAAGAGCTGATCGCGGCGGCTCATGCCGGCTGTTTCAGCATGGCGTTGGCCTTCCAGCTCGCCGGTGCTGGCCATGTACCCGACGAGCTGAAGACGACCGCACATGTGACCGTGGAGCAGGGCTCCGCCGGCTTCGAGATCACGGGGATCACGCTGGAGCTGATCGGCAAAGTGCCGGGCATCACGGCGGAACAGTTTCAGCAGCTCGCGGAGGCGGCAAAGGCGGGCTGCCCGGTGAGCAAGGCGTTGAAGGCGGTACCGATCACACTGCGTGCGACGCTAAGCGGGTGAGAGCGAGCGGGGCAGGGGCTCGCGGGTTGGTGGCTACAACGGGGTAGCACACGGGCCCTACCGCAAGGTCGACTCGATGCGCACGGCGACGATGCCACGCACGCGGGAGTCTTCGAGTCAGGGAGTCGCGAGCATGTCGCGCAGCCGTCCAAAATCCATGTTCCCGCCGCAGATGATCGGCACGACGCGCGCGTCACCAGCCACGGTGAGGCGACCGGTGAGCAATGGGGATACGGCCGCGCCGGCGGCCGGCTCGGCGAACAGCTTGCTCCGCTCCATCAGCATCTTCATCCCATCGATGATTTCGGCGTCGGGGATCACCAGCATTTCGTCGACCAGCGCACGTACGTGAGCAAAGGTGTTGACGCCGGCAAAGGGTGCGGAGAGCCCATCGGCCACGGTGCGGTTCACCGTTAGGCGCTGGGGCGAACCCGCAGCCAGCGACTGCGACATCACCGACGAGTACTCCGGCTCGACGCCGATCACACGCGCCCCCGGCCGAAGCGCCTTGACCGCGGCAGCCACGCCGGAGATGAGCCCACCGCCACCGCAGGCGACCAGAACGACATCGACGTCAGGGAGGTCTTCCACGATCTCGAGGCCCACCGTGCCCTGACCCGCAATGACCCGCGGATCGTCGAACGGGTGTATGAGCGTGAGGCCGCGGTCGCGCTGGAGCTCCTGTGCCGTCGCGAGCAGGTCACCCGTGGTCTGGACGACCTCGCCACCGTAGGCTTTCGTCGCCGCAACTTTGCTCGGGACGGCACTTGCGGGCATAACGATCGTGGAGGACATGCCAAGTCGGGCCGCCCCCCATGCGAGCGCCTGGGCATGGTTACCAGCCGAGAGCGAAATCACGCCCCGGCCCCGCTCCTCTGCCGTTAGCTGTTGCAGCGTGTTGATCACGCCACGCACCTTGAAGGATCCTGTCTTCTGAAACAGCTCCAGCTTGAGTGAGACCCGCGCGCCGGCGCGCTGACTCAGAAAGCTGGAGGATGCTTGGTGGGTGCGGTGCACATGACCGCGAACGCGGTCTGCGGCAGCTCGGATCTCGGACAACGGGGTCAGCGCACTCACAAATCCCGGGAGAGTCGGACTCCGTAAGTTGCGATCCGGTCCAGTGTTATCACCAGATCTGGTCTCGACGGCGGCAGGCCACCGGCTTGAGGGAGTCCGGTGAGCGGCATAGCTTCCCCCACTCACGGCGCCGTAGCCAAGTGGTAAGGCAGCGGTCTGCAAAACCGTTATTCGCCGGTTCGAGTCCGGCCGGCGCCTCTGGGCTCAAATACGGTCGTTGTCGGTGGCGGTCGTCAGCTTCTGCGCGGCGAATGTTGTCCATCGCCATCCATTCGACGATCGCCACCTTACCGACCCGCCCGCTGCGCCCGCAACATGCGCGCGATGCGCGCCTCGAGTCTGCCGGTCGATGCGCAGGGTGATGGCTCTTTCGCCGCGCCGCCCATATCCTGCGCCGATGCACTGAAGCCGGTGCCAACGTTCGCCTTTCCATCAGCGGTCGGTGTGAGAAACGTCGCGATGGCGATGCTCAGCTGCCAT
>JBQTIW010000148.1:0-10017 GCA_052387735.1 Gemmatimonadaceae bacterium | reverse complement strand
GCGCCCCCCGCGCCCCGCCGCCCCCCCTAACCTCTGTGCTCGCCCTGCGGGGTGGGGCGGGCGGGGGGGGGGGGGGGCGGGCGCCCCCCCCACGATTCTGATGATATCCCGCTGCAGCTCAAATTGGTTGTCTGGCCGGACTGCGACAGAGGAGGGACAACGAATGTCAGCGACGGGTGCGAGTCCCACTGGTCCCGCTTTTGATCCACAGAAGGCAGAAGCCTTCGCTGCCCGTGTGTTGGGCGCGCTCAACGACGGCGCGTTCTGCCTGATGGCCTCGATTGGCCACCGCACCGGCCTCTTCGACGCGATGCGCGATCAGGCGCCGCTGACGTCGCCAGAGATCGCCTCCCGGGCCGGGCTCCACGAGCGCTATGTGCGCGAGTGGCTCGGAGCGATGGTCACCGCTGGAGTCGTCAGCGTCGATCCGCAAAGCGCTCGCTACCAGTTGCCGGCCGAGCACGCGGCGTTCCTGACACGGGCGGCCAGGGCGGACAACTTGGCCGTGTTCGCGCAGTACGTTCCGCTCCTCGGCAATGTGGAGGATGACATTGTCGAATGCTTCAAGAACGGCGGCGGCGTTGCCTATGAGCGATTCCCCCGCTTCCACGCGGTGATGGCCGAAGACAGCGGACTGTCCGTACTCTCGTCGCTCGAATCCCATATCCTTCCGCTCATCCCAGGTCTGGTTGAGCGGCTCGAGCGCGGAGTGCGAGGACTCGATGCCGGATGCGGCAGCGGCCGCACCTTGAACCGGCTGGCCGAGCTCTTCCCGAAGAGCCGCTTCGTCGGGATGGATCTTTCGGAGGGGGCCATTCAGGCCGCGTCTAACGAGGCGTCGGCCAAGGCATTGAAGAATGTCGAATTCAAGGCCGTCGATCTCAGCGACTTCCACCAAACTGCCGACTCCGAGTCGTTCGACCTCGTCACAACCTTCGATGCCGTGCACGATCAGGCCAGGCCGCTGAACGTCTTGAAGGGCATCCACCGGACGCTCAAGCGCGATGGCGTCTATCTGATGCAAGACATCAAAGGATCCAGCCATGTCTACAACAACATCGGCCACCCGATCGGAACGTTCCTCTACACCGCGTCGTGCCTACATTGCATGACCGTGTCACTGGCCCAGGGGGGCGAAGGCCTGGGTGCGATGTGGGGGGAGGAGAAGACGCGGGAGTATCTCCAGCGGGCCGGCTTCCGATCTGTGGAGAAACATGAACTGGCTCACGACATCCAGAACAACTGGTATGTCGTCAGGAAGTGAGATCAATGAGATCAAGCGTGCACCGCGGCACGCACCGTCATGACTGTCGCGGCGCCGCCCAACATCGCGTTAGGCGACCAGCGCGTACCAACGGCGTCTACGTCGAGACGCCGGTCTTCCGAGGAGTCATGACCACGGCCCCGCGTCCATTCGTGATCCGCGTACCCGACGAGGTCCTGGACGATCTCGGCGAGCGTCTCGCCCGCGTGCGCTTCCCCGACACGGTGCCGGGCGCGGGCTGGCAGTATGGCAGCGACCGGGACTACATGAAGGATCTGGTGGCGTACTGGCGCGACCGTTACGACTGGCGCCGCCACGAGGCCGAGCTCAATGCGTTTCGCCAGTTCACTGTCCCACTGGCGGGCATCGACCTGCACTTCATCCACGAAGAGGGGCGGGGACCCCGGCCGCTGCCGCTGTTGCTCTGTCACGGCTGGCCGGGCTCGGTGTGGGAGTTCCACAAGCTCATTCCCCTCCTTTCCGATCCGGCGCGCTTCGGGGGGGACTCGACAGATGCCTTCACGGTGGTGGCCCCTTCACTACCGGGCTATGGGTTCTCGTTCTCGGCGGGCCAGCCGCGCCTTGGGGTGGTGGAGATCGCGGATTGTCTGGCGGCGCTGATGACCCAGGTCCTTGACTACCCAAGCTGGGGAGCGCATGGCGGCGACTGGGGCTGTTTGATCGCGACGCGGCTCGGTCATGTCCACGCCGCCCACCTGACCGGCATTCACTTGACGAATGCCTTCATCCGTCCGTCGCCGGAGGAGGTGTCAACCAGCCCCGAGATGCGTGCCTATCACGAGCAGACGGAGCGCTGGGAGCGCGAGGAGGCCGGCTACCTGGCCATCCAGGGCACCCGACCGCAGACGCTCGCGTACGCGCTCACAGACTCGCCGACCGGATTGGCTGCGTGGCTCGTGGAGAAGTTTCGCGCCTTCAGCGACTGCGGGGGAGACGTCGAGCGCCGTTTTACCAAGGACGAGCTTCTTACGAACATCACCCTCTACTGGTCGACGGGTGCGATCAATTCGTCGTTCTGGGTCTACTACGCGCACCGGCACCAGCCGTGGGTGCCCTCGCGGGAGGAACCCATCGCCGTACCGACCGGTTACGCGGACTTTCCAGCGGAGATCCTGCGGCCTCCGCGGGCCCTGGTCGCGCGATACTTCAATCTCCGGCGCTGGGCGGCCATGCCTGCCGGTGGCCACTTTGCCGCCCTTGAGGAGCCCGAGGCTCTGGCGCGCGACCTCCGCGAATTCTTTCGTGATCTTCGATAGCTGAGAGGAGCAGCGGTTTGTGTTCACTCCGGAACCGTGGCGATTCTGCATTACGCCGCCTCGGGACGGCTGGCCGGACTTCGTTTTCTTGCGTTCCACGATTCGGAGGAAATCGGGCCTCGGATGCTGGCGCGCGTCGCGCGACATACCGGACTTCGGCCGGAGGACCTGTAGCGCGGCGGACGGCCTAACCATAGTTTGCCGCAGACGCCGCAAACCCCTATGGTAGGCCTGGAAAGCAGTTGAGTGTGGCTCTTTGCCGACCGCGGCTTTCAGTACTCTTCCCCTGACTCCCAAACCACCACAACCAGGTACGGCAAGGAGCGGACATGCTCCAACGGCGCCCGACGGTTCATTGCCGCGCGATGGTACCGTGTCATACATGAAGTCCTCCGCCCATCTCGGAGCTCCTTCTCGACCCCGCCTATCACCGCCGTGGCATCGGCCGCGAGCTGATGCGCCGCGTCGTCGTCGTGACCGCCCCGTGGTCCTGTTCGCCAGCGAACCGATGCTCGCGCTCGTGACGCTCGCCCCACCGGCGGCTGTTTAGGAGCGTCGTAATCAGCCCGGATCGATCGCGCGGGTTCAGCGGCGCGTCGCGATGGTGAACCGGTGAAAGGAGAGGCGTGATGCGCCGTCTTCGTCGAACCACTTGAGGATGACGTGGTCCCGGCCCAGTCCGACGAGGTTGACCGGCGTACCTCTGGTGAGGACAGGGAGGCGCGCGCGCCCGAGAAGTGCTCCCGTGGAATCGAAGACGGCCCATTCCGCCGAATCGTGGTAGTCTCCCACCCAGATACGCCCGACAGGATCGACGCGGACGCGGCGATACGCCGGGTAGTTCAACGGTGGCCGGAGGGTTCGGAAGCGCGCGAGCATTGCGCTGCGTTGCGCAGCGGTGGCGTTGCTCGGGACCATGCTCTCGATGAGACGGTCCCATTCGTCAGAGGTCACACGCCGGGGCGGTTCAAGGACGCGAGTGATGCGTCGCGATTCGCCGGACAGCGACTCGATGCGAAACTCGTAGGTGGCGCCGGCCCCGATGACGATGGACTCGCCGAAGGGAACTAGCGACTCCTCGCGAAGTACCGGTCCGTGGTACACGGGCCCCGGCAGCCGCCCGACGGAAAGAACAGGTGTGCCATCGAGCCGAGCTCGCACGTACTCATAGCTCCGTTCACCCGATGCATCTACCCTAACGCTCCGGGTCCGCTGCAGCAGCACCGTGCCATCCTCGAAGCACCCATTGAAGGGGATGAACCCGGCTCGCGGGAAGGTCTCTACCAGATTTCCCTGGATCGTCCAGAGACTTGTGCGCCCGTCCCCGTAATCGATCGCGAGTACGGTGTCGCCGTGCAGCCGGCAGATCTCGCGAACGTGACTAAACTCACCCGGGCCTTGACCGGAGCGGCCCGCGACGCCCAACAGCCGGCCGGCTCGGTCGAAGAACTTCAGTTGATTGAAGTCATTGACGACGATGGCTCCACCAGCCAGCTCGATGGCACTCAGCCAGTTCTGTCTTGGGTCGAACTCAGCACGCGGATCGTCGGACGCACGCCCAAGATCAATGAAGGCATCTTGGGCGATGCGAACGGAGTACGAAGCGCTTTCGAGCGATGCCATCACGAGAATCGAGACGCCGGCGCTGTCGCGGACTTCGTGTGGCGTTCCAACCCTGGGCGCGCTGTCCGCGGCCCTGCTGAAGTACAGGGCTGCGGACACGCTAATCGCGCCAATGCCGAATGCGAGGCCGAAAGGCCGGCTCAGCCGGAGGTTCACAGCGCGTCAGGCGCTCTTAGAGTCCCACGTCGCCCGAACCGTCGACGGCCCATCATCCTACTCGATGGGTCCATCGTAGCACCTGAGGTATGTGCCGAAACCGGCGAAGCAGCTCGGGTCGGAACCGCAAGCAGCGAGCAGGCCGCACGACCCTCCGAAGACCGATTGGCAATATCTCCATATGTTCGGAGGGCAGTACTTCAAGCAGGTGGTCCCGCAAGGCCCGCTTGCCTGAACGGGTCGCGGCTGCGTCACAAGCGCCGCTAGCGACACTGCGAGGCAGATCGTCGGACGGAGCCAAACCTTCCTCAAGAAGTTGCGCACTGTGACCTCACGGTTTTGGTGACTTGCCACCCAGACCACGACCGACTGCCACCTCAATCGAAAAGAGGCGTTGGCAGGGTCCAAGAGCCTTGAGGGTCACCCAGCGCCCTGCTCCCTCTGATACGTACCCATGAGCTCAGCGTGTTCGAGCACGTGGCCTTCCATCGCGTCGAGCACCTGCGCCTTCGTCGGTGAGGCGAGGTCGCCGAGCATGGCATCCAGCGCATACAACTTGAAGAAATATCGATGTCGTCCGATGGGAGGGCAGGGACCACCATAACCCTCACGTTTCCAGTCGTTCTTCCCGTTGCGCGCCTTCACGGGACCGGTGGCGGACGCGGGAAGGTCGTAGAGGACCCAGTGGACGTACGTCATCTTCGGAGCTTTTGGGTCCGGCGCATCGGGGTCGTCCACGATGAGCGCGAAGCTCTTCGTGCCACTCGGCGCCTCCGACCAGGCCAGAGGTGGCGCGCTATCCCGACCCTCGCACGTGTGTTCGCGCGGGATCGCACCGTTGTGGGTGAATGCGCTGGATGTGATCTGTAGTGCCATCGGGTTCTCCCGTTCGGTACATAGCGCAAATTGACCACCGGTGCGCGCGACGTCCACGAGCCGGATGCAATACGCAGGGCAGCGTCCTCATCGTTGCCTCAGCGACTGCATGCAGCGATCTTTTCGGCAAGCCCTCTCTCCCAGGACACATGCGCACTTACGCCCTCGCCGCTTTCCTCCTCGCCCTTCCGATCTCCAGCGTCCTCGGTCAGGAGGGGGTCGTCATCTATAGATTGGGACGCGATACGGTCGCGATCGAACGCTACTCCAGGTCGGCCACGCGACTGGGTGGTGAGATGGTCACCCGCAGCGGGGCCGCGGTTACACGAACCACGTATGACCTGACACTCGCGAACGGACGCGTCACCGCAGCGACGGTCAAACGCACGCAGGCCGACGGATCTCCCCTCACCAACACTCCCGTGGAGTATCGCTTCACATTCCGCGGGGACTCGGCGAGCCGTACCCTCGTCTGGCCTGAGAGTACGTCGACGCGTTCGTGGGCAGCGGTGAATGCGTTTCCTGTGCTCCCGGTCTTTGTCTATGCGCCGTACGCGTTACTCGCAGACCCCCGCAGCGGCGCGCGGTCCGATTCGATTCCCGCGATCGGTTTGGCAGGGAACAACATGGGGATGCTCGGTGTCGAGCGGTTAGGCGGCGACACGCTGCGATTGCGCGGTGCGCCGTACGCCATGCTTCTCCGGTACGGCAATGGACGACTACTCCTCGTCGACGGTTCGTTCACGACGAACAAGTCGGTCGGCACCCCTGGCAGCGGACGTGTAGACCTGGCGGCGATCGCTCGCACGATGAAGCCGACAGGAATGCTCTCACCCCGGAATACGGCATATGCCGCATTCATGCAGGGGCCCATCACGATCAACTATGGCAGCCCGGCAGTTCGCGGCCGGACGGTCTGGGGCGGGACACTCATCCCCTTCGACAGTGTATGGCGCATGGGGGCAAACGAGGCGACCCACCTCGCGACGTCGAAGACGATACAACTCGGCGACATGACCCTGACTCCCGGCCTGTACACGCTCTGGATTCAGCACACGCGTAACGGGACATCGCTGATCGTGAACCGGCAGGTGGGGCAGTGGGGGACCGGGTACAACGCCGCCAACGACATCGGACGTGTGACGATGCAGCTGGCCAGCGCACCGCATCATGTCGAGGACTTCACGATTGCGGTCCGGTCGCTCGGCGGCCCGCGTGGTGCGTTCGAGTTTGCGTGGGGCGATCAGGTCGCCACGGCGTCGTTTACGGTGCGGCAATAGCGTCGCGAAGACCTAACGACACCGGGCTCCCGCATTCGCGGGAGCGACCGAGGGAGCAGGGCAGGGACGAGGCGGTGTCAGTATGCGAACACACTCTTCCAGGAGACTCGGTGGGGTCCACCTTCCACCGGAACCGCCACGCGGGTGGGAGGCTTCGATCGCGGAATCGCGACGACCGCATAGGCAACAGCCATTACCGCGACTGCGACCTGAAGTCCAGTGAAGACGAGTCGAGACTGCATCATCCTCCGCACCGCGTGTGCCGAACTCGCGGGCCGCTCCCGCCTGTTCAGTCTGCGCCTGAGCGCTCCATTGCGGTACGGTGCCAAGTAGATCGACTCACGGCAGAGCCGGACTCGGCTGCGCGTATCGGAGGTGCGATGAGCCGCAGGTCCCTCAGCGTCCGGGAGCAGAACCCGCGCGCGATCAGATCTACGAGAAGCAAGGGCTCCGCGAGCCGAACATGCGCTCGTAGTACGAAATCGCCGACTCTGGTTCCTCGGGTTTGTCGCAACTGGGGGCGTTCACCTCGCGTTGTCGCGAGCAAGGAACTGAGCTGGGCGCTGAAATGATACGCTTGGCAATGGGATGGTGATGGAGACGAGCACTCACGGATGCATCTTCCCGGATGCGACCTTGCCTTGCCGGGCGCGCCGAGCGTACGGTTACGTGCAGACGGCGCGCGCCAGCGTCACTGATTGCTGGAGCGCACAGTGGGTTTACCACCACCACGTCTACATGCAAGGAGGTCCGCGCCCATGCTCATGACGGTCGACGAGTTCTTCGTTGCATCGGTCCCCGACGGAAAAGCCGAGCTGGTCCGCGGTGAGCTGCGTGTGACGCCACCGGCTGGTGCGCCGCACGGCACGGCGGCGGCGAATCTCGTGCTGTTGCTTGGCTCCCATGTGAAAGCGAGGAAGCTCGGGCGCGTGTTCGGAGATGGCTTCGGCTACGTCCTCACACAGCTGCCTCACACGGTTCGGGTCCCCGACGTGTCGTTTGTGCATGCGGAGCGGCTTCCTGCTGAGGGGATTGGGCCGGGACTGCTGCGTATCGCGCCGGATCTAGCTGTCGAGGTGCTCTCACCCGGCGAGTCTGCCTCGGAGCTCGAGGAGAAGCTCGCCGACTACTCGTTGGCGGGGACACCTCTCATCTGGATCGTGGACCCGTCGCGGAGATCCGCAGGGGTTCTCAGCGCAACCGCCCCCGCGCGTTGGCTGCAGGAGGGGGATCTGCTCCGTGGAGACGACGTGATTCCCGGCTTCGTCTGCAGCGTCGCCGAGATCTTCGATGGGATCGCGCGCTGATCGGGTCGAGCTTCAACGCCGTATCCTGGAGAGCTCGTAGTACAGTGTTCGCCACATTCGGCCGCGACTCGGCGAACAAACGAACAAATGCTCCGCCGAGCGAGTGACCGACGAGGATGTATGGAGCGGGCTCCCGATGACGTGAGCATGGCCCGACCTCGGCGACGACCTGCCGTGAACTCTCCGCGCGGCGCTCCGACTCCACGCAGCGACAGCGCAACCCCGCGATCATACCGCTCGCCTTGGCCTTCTGCATGGCCGGCAGCACGTCGGCTTTGTAGTGCGCCAGGAATTCCTGCATCTTGCCAGCCGTAACGCGCCGCACCGCTGTCCTCCACACCGGCGCATCGGGAGAAGGGATGCTCAGGCTGTCCTGACGATTCGTCATGTACGAAGACCGCGTCAGGATGCACTTGCGAAGCTTCGCGTTGAGTTGGGCGGCACCATCGGCGCCGAGCGCGCACCAGCGGTGCGTCACTGTCCATCAACTCCCACTTCGCGAAAGGGGTGATGATGAAGTACTCGAACGCGTTCCCGACCTGCGTGACCAGCGTGGTGCGTGAGGATTCCCGTCTTCTTCTGCGCAGGTACTACCTCTTTGCGTTGGAGGTCGAGCCACTCGTTCACCATGTCGGGCCTGAGCCTCATGGATGGCACGTAGTAGCGTGTGGTCCCCGGGGCGGTGCCTTGGGCGTGTGCAGCGGGGGGAGCGGTGGACAAGGGAAGGGCGCCCAGCGCTGCGGACAGCGGGACAGACATGGTCCTCATGCGACACCTCGGGGAGGGGGAGGGGGAGGGTGCGACACTGCGGATTCCGGCGCGTGACCTCGTCGTTCGTCGGTCGGCCGGAGACTCTAACTGAACGCAGTCGGAGGGTGACCGCAAGGAAGTCAACCGGCCATCCGGTGACTTCACTGGCGATCCACCTTCCGCTCGCGAGATGAGAGCGTCCCAGGACCGGCTACCCGGAGACTATCGTTTGGGATTCGACGCCCGGTACTTCACGATCGGTCGCGCGGTCGCGATGTAGCCATTTGGTAGGCATCGATGGCTGCTTCGAGGGCTGCAGGATGGGGCCGGGATGGGTCCGGCTGCTGTCTCGCGGGGAGACCTGGGGGTACCTTTTCCCAGGCCCGTGTGTCCTATGAGTGCGGTCGCTTGAAGCTGGAGCCGCGCTGCCGGCACGCGGGTCCAACCGTGAGGGAACGCAAGGTTTCTCATCTTGTGCATTCGCGCGGGGCGGGTGCCGCATAACGGGAGGTGACGGTGGGACTCAAGATCCTGGGCGAGGGACAGACGCCGCAGGAGGCCCAGCAGGCGGAGCGTGATTTCCTCGATCGCCTGCGACGCTGCTCCGGCCTCGACCTCAAGTTCGGCGCCAACGGTGTGGTCACGGAGGGTACGACGGCGGGTCAGCCCGCGACTGGATCGGCACCAGTCGCGGAAGCAATCCGGGACATGATCGCGTCAGGCAAGCAGCTCGTGATCCGTGTCCGCAAGAAGCCGAGACGCGGCGATCCGATCATCGATGGCTATTGCCTGCGACGCGTCATCCTCGACCACCTCGATGCCTTTCCTGAAACGCCCCCGGCCGCGCACAAGAGCGCGACCACTCGCTGCGAGCTGCTCGCGCATGTCCTCGTGGAATACGCGAGCGCGCTGCGCAACGGCCAGATCGAATGTGAGGAGGGGTTCGAAAGGAACCACCGAGCGGGAATCGGCGCGCAGAAGCGGCATCGCGCCGAGAGCGGTCAGGGCGGCGCACCACCCCACAACAATCGCGGCGTGCAGCGTGGCGGGCGCACCGGCGTGATCTTCGAACACTGTGATGGCAGTACGACCGTTGCGGAGCAGGATCCGGAGACGGGTGGCCTCAGTGTCGATCACACGCCACCGCGAAGGAAGAAGGATGTGAAGAAGCTGTCGAAGGCTCCGAAGTCTCCCAAACAGCTCGAGGAACTCTTCGCGAGTCATCCCTACGTGTTCGCGGGGACGGTCGAGGACATGGGCCCGCCCCCTCCAGCATGGACGAACTTCGCGCTCGCGCACCAGTCGGTGTCGTACGCCGGCATCGAGTGGCTCAAGGGCGACGGTCCGGAGGTCTCGGTGGCGACGGTGCACCATCTCTGCATGGAGGGAACGCTGACGGCGAAACGCGGTCGGCCCGGTCTGGACGCCCGATTGTTCGCGCCGGGACGACGACTGCTGGTCTTCGCGAGACTGGCCACGGATCC
>JBQTIW010000147.1:0-13634 GCA_052387735.1 Gemmatimonadaceae bacterium | reverse complement strand
GGTCGCCGGGACGCCCGTCCAGGAGTGGCGGCTGCGCGGCAGCGAGCGCCCCGTCGCGCAGATCTCCGCCATGACAGGACCCGCCGTGGCCTCGGACACGCGCGAGCGGCCGGGCGTGCGCGCGTTCGTACTCGAGGACGGCGTCGTCTACCACACCTATTCGAGCTATGCGCGCGGACTGGACGCGCTCTGGGGCATGTACCAATGGCTGGATCGCGCTCCAAAGGGACGCAACGAGAGCGGCATCTGGTGGCGTCACCACGACAAGTACGAGGGTTGAGCGACGTCGTCGCCGTCGTGATGCAATCGCGGACCGAGCGATCTCACCGCTCATGACTTCCGAGCAACCGTCTCGCCATGCCTTCGTCGGCGTGTCCGCGTTGGTCTTCACTGCCAGCGCGGCGGTGACGATCGTCTGGGGCGCGTCGATGTCGGCGGTGGGCGAGATGCCGATGTCCGGCGGCTGGACGATGTCGATGGCGTGGACGCGGATGCCCGGGCAGACGTGGCTCGGCGCCACGGCGTCGTTCCTCGGCATGTGGGACGTGATGATGGTGGCGATGATGCTGCCGTCCCTGGTCCCCGTGCTGTGGCGCTACCGAAAGACCCTACACGGTCGGGGAGGCTTGCACCTCGGTCTGCTGACGGTGCTCGTGGGGGTGGGGTACTTCTTCGTCTGGACCGTGTTGGGCGTGGCCGCCTTCCCGTTAGGCGTGGCGCTGGTGGCGGTCGCAATGGACCAGCCTGCGCTGGCACGCGCCGCTCCCATCGCGGCCGGTGTGGTCGTGTTCATCGCCGGCGCGTACCAGCTCACGTCGTGGAAGGCACGTCACCTCGCCGGATGCCACCAGGCACCGGGGCGCGATCATCAGTCGCCTGGCGCTGTCGTCGCGGCCTGGCGAGAAGGCCTGCACCTTGGACTCCACTGCGGCCGCTGCTGCGCCAATCTGATGGCGATCCTCCTCGTGGTCGGCGTCATGGACGTCCGCGCGATGGCGGTCGTGGGGGCGGCCAGCACCGTCGAACGTCTCGCGCCAGCCGGTGACCGCGTGGCGCGAGGCACCGGAGTCGTCGCGGTCGGAATCGGGGTGCTGCTGGTCGCGCGCGCGGCCGGTCTCTTGTGACGCATCCCGGTCAACGACCGTGAGGCGCGAGCTAGCTGCCGATTGCCGAAGCAGATGAGTGGACGCCCGGTTCGAGCGCTCGACGAGCCGGGTCGATCAGCGCGAGAGGGGCTTCGCCGCACACGCCGTCGACGCTGTCGACTCGTAGGCGTCGAGCAGGGTGCGAACTCGCGTCAGCTGCTCCGGCGTCGCTCGGACGGTGAGCACCCGCTGCGCGCCCCCCGGCATGATCATGACCAGGTTCGAGCGGTACGTGAGGATCGGGCGCATCAGCGCTGCTGCTTCTCCAGCGGAGCACGAACGCCTCCTCCACCATCGGGGTGGCCGCGACAGCGGGGCTCCGGGGCGCGGACCACGACCCACATTCCGGCCCACTCACGCGCTCTCCCAGTATGCGTCGTTGGACCTCGTAGCCAGCGCAACCCCGTTCTCGATACTCTCCGGCGTGGGCGGGATCGAAGGCTCGCTTCCGCAGGGGGCAGGCGGAAAGCCGCCCAGTCACGGAGCCCGCGCCCCACCAACCGTCGGCCAGCGTGCTGGCCACCCCGAGTCGACCCAAGACATTCAGCTCCCAGTTCCACCCGCGGTCGCGCGTAAGGAAGGTTCCGAGATGGGTTTCCAGTCTGCTCTGCGCGACAGGCCCGGCGCCACGCTGACGCATGCGAAGCCCAGGTATGAGGCGATCCGCCACCTCCAGCGGCGCTGCCTCGTCGGACCCTTGGCCATGGACTTAGCGATCATTGCTTCCCGCCTTGAGGCGAAGCTCTCGAGAGCACGTTGTACCGCCTAACGCCAGAGTTGAGCTGGCAACTGCAACGACGGTTCTACTGCAGGCGATACATTCCAGAGGGATCGGCAGCCCAGTCCGAGGATACAGGTACCACGCTCGTCAACCTGCATCACGAGACGTTCCGGCGACGGCATCCCCTTTGGCCCGCGCGGGAAGTGCAACTCTCACGCGCGTGCGCCTCGGGCGAGTTGCCGCCGCTCAAGCCCTGAACTGGCGGAGGTGGTGGTCGAGATGCTTGGCCTGAAGCTTACTCGCGAACGTTCCGCTGACAGGGCCGAAGCTCGGATCGACTGGCCACTCACCGTCGACCGGCCGACTCACGAACTTCGCGATCAACTCTTTGCACCTCGCGCGCTCGGCCTCGAGGTCATGCGCACCCTCGGCGACCGCGCTCTTGTTCGTGGGCGCTGACTTGGGCCATGGCAGGTAGATCAGAAAGAACTTCATGATTGGCGCAGGGATGGGACTCTTCTGCGTCGCGAGCGTTCCTTCGCCGATCGATGCGGCAAGGAATTGGTTCACGTGCCAGAGCATCTGATCGACGCTCATGCGTCCCCACTGCCGTGGAGAGTCCGCGCGGATCGCGGTGAGGCGCGCTTCGATGGAGGTGCGAACGGCCGGGTCATGAAGCATCGGCATGGGCGAGGTCCGCGTGGTGGGAGAACGTGATAGTGCCGATCCCGAAGCGCTTCTGTCAACGGAGGCGCGAATGATCGTTGGCCGTGGACTTTCAGACCAGCATCGCACGGGTCGACGTCGCGCACACGGGCGGAAGAGAGAACCGTCGCTGGCGCGCATGGCGAGAGGGTTGGCGCTGCTCTACACGCCCTCTCGGACGAACCAGATGCCGACAGCGTGGGTTTTTGCCGCTTGGTGTGTCATACTCTGTGAACGTGGGAGGGTGAATGGCGCGCCGACCGTCCGAGGACGACATCCGCGGTATCTATCGTGACACGGTTGACGAGCTGTTCTCGTTCGTCTCTCGGCGCTGCAGCGGCGATCGGGAGCTCGCGGAAGACATCACGCAGGAGACGTGGCTGCGCGCCGTGAGGGCGTGGCGGGCAGATGGCATCCCGCAACGGCCGTTGGCGTGGCTGTGCACGGTCGCGGCGCGCCTGTTGTCGAACTATCGCCGGCGGCCGGTGGCGGACCGATTCGAGGACGGGACGGGAGACGTCCTTCCCACACCCGATGCGAGCACCGATCGCGTCGTCAGGCGAGAGTCCGTGCTGCGGGTCGCGCTGTCGCGGCTTCCCGCGCTGCAGATACGGTTACTGCGTGCGTTCCATTTCGAACGGCGGCCGATCGCCGAGATCGCGGCCAGCCTGGGCATCAGCGAGCGCGGCGTCGAAGGGCGGCTGCGCCGCGCAAGACAGAATCTGCGCCGCGAGATCGAATCCGATCCCGGCGCGCAAGGAGAGATCACATGACGACCGATACCATGCACCGGCCGACACCCGAGTTTCGCCACTATCTCGAGGACGAGATCATGAGTGCATTCCGCCGCGATCGATCGCTCGCCAGGCTGCGCACGTTCGCCGTGGTGGCGGCGTGCCTCGCCGCTGGCGCGACCGCCGGCCTGGCGTCGGCGCAGATCCGAGAGCGCGCACAGCGCGATTCACTCCTCGAGGTGGCGCTTTCGGACCTGTCGCTGGCCGCGTTGCGGCTCGACCTGGCGCGTGCCAGGCACGTTGACGTGTCGGCCAAAGTGAATGCGGGGGTCGTCGGGTCGGCGACCTTGGCCTCGGCCGAATCGGAACTGCGCGGCATGGAAGCGGCGGCGGCGCGCGCAAAGCTGAACGTCGACGAGATCCGCGCCACGTCGTTACCGCCGCGCGACGAGGTGAATGCGCCAGTGGTCGGTACGCACGACTTTGTCATGGAGCGCCTGCAACTTGACCTGTTCGCTGGGCAACAGCGCCTGACGGCTGCCGAACAGGCACTGGCGGAGATCGAACGCCAGGCGCGCGTGGGTGCCGTGCGTCCGCTGGTGGCCCTCGACGCCGGGCTGGAGGTGACGCGCGCGCGCGCAGCGTTAGGCACGCTGGCCGAGCGGCGCAAGCTCCGCAAGGAGTTCATCGACCAGGGCACACCGGGAGATGAGCTGATGCGCCGCCTGCAGCAGGCCAGCTTGCGGCTCGAGGCGTACGTGCTGCAGGAGGCCGTGAAAGTATCGTCCCAGCGCCTGGACGCTGTGCGGAAGCAGAACGCGGCTGGCTTGGCGGCGTCGCTGGATGTGCTGCGCGCGGAGGTCGAACTCAGGGAACGTGAGGTGGAGCTTCAGCTGCTGGCGCGCCAGCTCCGGAACATCGGGTCGAAGGGAGGCGACCAGCGGTAGAATCGATCCCGGTGGGAGGTTGAGCGACGGGACGTCCAGGTCTGAGAACGCGAGCTGGAAACACCCCTGGCGCGCGCCGAATTACCCATATCCCGGCTGTTCACACTGCGACGCCGGCGTGTCACTCTGGTATTCAAATGCTGTTCGACAGGGCCGCGCGCAGGACCGCCGCGACGCCATCCAGTCCACGTTTGGCCGCAAGCTGCGCCGCCGTCGCGCCATGCTCACTCACCACGGAGGCGTCCGCGCCACATTCGGCGGACGTTCCGGGCGAGTGGGATCGTCCATGCGCGACTTCACCGGCCCTCGTGCCGACGAGCGCGCCCGTCTCATCGATCGCACTGGAGATGTACGGCGCCTGCGCCGTGCTCACGACGTCGCAGCTTGAGTGCTGGGGCTGGTCTGCTCCCACCGAATCACACCACCTTCCTCGGCAACAACGCACTCAGCCGCGTGCGCAGGAAAAAGAACCCCACCTCCGTCCGCGCTCCAACCTCCAACGGGAGGATGTCTGGAGCATCTGGTCCGATGAGTGTTACGGTGTCGCCCACCGTCACCGGCGCATCGAGCCCCACATCCACCAAGGTGTGCGCGGACGCCACTCCCCCCGGCACCACCGGATACAGCTGCCCCCCTATCAACACCTTGCAGCGCCCACCGGCCGTATCCGGATAACCGTCCGTATGCCCAACCGGGATCGTCGCGACCCTGGTCCGAGCCGCCGGCATGAATGCGCGTCGGAAACCGGCGCTCTCTCCCGGCTCCACCACCTCGACCCGCGTGACTCGCGCACACAACCTGAACACCGGCTTCAGGTCGATCGGCGTCGTCACGTCAGGCCCCGGACTCGCGCCGAACAGCGCGTTCCCCACACGCACCATGTCGAAATGCGCTTCGGGCATTCGATACAGCTCGTACGTCGGCGACGCGTGCACGATGCCAGGCTTGATCCCGCGGGCCGCGACCTCACCAAGAAACGTCTTGAACCGCCCGAGCTGCACACGATTGAACTCCATCTCGTGCACAAACATCTGATACGTCCCATCCACCCGCACCTCGGGCATCGCCACCAGCGACTCCATCCAAGGCAAAGCGCGGGCAACAGGCATCCCCTCGCGGTTCATCCCCGTATCGACAAACGCATGAACCGGCACGCGCCGACGGGCCTTCTTTGCGATCCGCTTGAGACGCGCCGGTGCGTCTTCGAGCCAACACGACAACGTCACACCACGTCGCACGAGGTCTGCCGACTCATCCTCTCCCAGCTCGGACATCGTCAGGATGCTCTTCTTGACACCGGCCGTGCGAAGGGAAAGCGCCTCACGAGGGCGTACGCACGCGATCCCGCCGATCTCCGGACACGAATCGAGCAGCGGTCCCACACTGCTGTCGCCGAGTCCGTAGGCGTTGTTCTTGACGACGGCGAGGATCGACTTGCCTCCGGCGACGCGTGACACCTCGCGCGCGTTGTGCCGGAAGCTGTTGGCGATGATCTCGATCCACGGGTCGAAGCTTTCGTGGCTCCCCGGGAGCACGCGGATGTCGCTCCCTGCGCTCGCAATCGCGTGACGGGAAACCATGGTGGTCGCTGCTGCTGCAACCGTACCGCTCAGAAACGTCCGCCTCGTCAACGACATGAAACCTCCTGCACCGCGACAGTCGCGGAGCTCGCAAAGACGAGGGCGGCCAGGATCGGGAGCGTTCGCACGGTTCGTAGCTCCAGCTTCAGGAAGCGGCGACAACGAGACGGCCACCCACCCTCTCAGCATTTCGGTGAGCACGCAAACATACACATGCGCTGGCGATCTTGTCGCCCCGCGTCTGGCTCTGTAGCCTCACAGTGCGGTGGGAACCGCGACGCGTTGCCCGGTCGCGCGATCCGCCGTGCCGTAACACATTGAGAGTCAGCCGATGTCCAAAGGTGTCGTTCTCATCCTCGTCGGTCCGGAGTACGAAGACCTCGAGGTCTGGTATCCGAAGCTGCGCCTCGAGGAGGCGGGCTTCGACGCGCCTGTCGCAGGGATGGGCGAATCCAGCTATAGGGGGAAGCACGGATACCCGTGCCCGGTCGACGGCCACGTAAAGGACTGGGATGCCCGCACCTTGAGCGGAGTCCTCGCACCCGGTGGCTGGGCGCCTGACAAGCTCCGTCGCGATCGTGCCGTCCTCGATCTCGTCAGGCACGTGCACGACGCCGGCAAGCTCGTGGCCACGATCTGTCACGGACCGTGGATCCTCATCTCGGCGGGAATCGTGCGCGGCCGAACCCTGACCTCGACCGTTGGCATCCGCGATGATCTCGTCAACGCAGGTGCGACCTGGGTCGATCAGCCCGTCGTCGTGGACGGCAACATCATCTCGTCACGAGTGCCGAAAGACCTTCCGCAGTTTGGTGCGGCGGTGGTGGAGTGGCTAAGGCTCCTTCCGTAGCTGCACCCAATCGCTCACTGTCCTTCCAGGTGCGATGTGACAGCCGGCCGCGTCGTCACCGCGCGCTCGAGCACTCCGCGCCAACACGCCGGCGATAGGCGCTGTGTGCACGGTGAATAGATTGCGCCACTCACATTCCACCCAACACAGAGACCGATCTTGCGCCGCAACGTGTGGCACTTGGCCGCGGGCCAGGCGATGGGGTTCACCGGCTCGACGCTGCTCGTGGCCACGTCTGCACTGGTGGGACTTCGGCTGGCGCCGCGCGAAGGACTGGCCACGCTGCCGATGGCCCTTCAGATGGTCGCCAACATGCTCACCACGATCCCCGCGTCGCTGCTGATGCAGCGGATCGGGCGCCGCGGCGGTTTCCTCGTGGGGAGCGCGATCGGCATCGTCGGGGCCGCACTCGCGGTGCGCGCCATCGTCATCGAGAGCTTCGCGCTCTTTGCCATGTCCGCCGCGTTGAGCGGCTCCGCGAACGCCTTCCTCAACTACTACCGGTTCGCAGCGGCAGATGCGGTGGACGTCGAGGAGCGGCCGAGGGCGATTTCGTGGGTGCTCGCGGGCGGCGTGATCGCGGCACTGGTGGGGCCGAACCTCGCACGGTGGACGAGAACGTGGCTGGAGGCACCGTTTGCCGGGAGCTACGTCGCGCTCACGGGGATCATGGTGCTCTCGTTCCTGAACCTGACGTTCCTCGACCTCCCGCGTCCCGCGGCGGACGCGCACCGTGGCGGGCGGCCCCTGTCGGCAATCGTGTCGCAGCCCGTTTTCCTCTGCGCGTTGATCTGCGGGATGACCGGTTATGCGTTGATGTCCCTCGTGATGACCGCGACGCCGCTTTCGATGCAGGCGCACCACCATGCGTTCAACGACACGGCGTTCGTGATCCAGTGGCACGCGCTGGGGATGTTTGCGCCGAGCTTCGTCACCGGAGAGCTGATCCGGCGCTTCGGCGTCCTGCGAGTGATGCTCGCCGGCGTTGGGCTGATCGCCGCCTGCGTGGTCGTCAACCTCACCGGCACGACCGTGTTGCAATACGCCACCGCGTTAGGCCTGCTGGGCGTGGGCTGGAACTTCCTGTTCATTGGGTCGACGACGCTGATCACCGAGGCGCATTCGCCGCAGGAGAAGGGGAAGGCCCAGGCCCTCAACGACTTCGCCGTGTTCTCGACGGTGACCCTCGCGGTGTTGTCGGCCGGCGCCCTCCAGCACGCGTTCGGGTGGCGCGCGGTGAACCTCGGCGCGCTCCCGGTGACCCTCATCCCGCTCGGCGCGGTGCTGTGGCTGATGTGGCTGAGACGAGGATACACTGGCCACGCACGGACTGCGGCACGAGCAGAAACTCCGGGTTTGGGTCAATGAACCGCGCGTTCAGCACAGGCAAACTACGCGATTGATCTTTGGTCGCGCGCGCGTGACCCACTTCACCGCGCGATCTCCTCCACCGCGTCGGCAAAGCGATCCACCTCGGCGATCGTCGTGTAGAGGTAGGCGGACGCGCGCGCCGCCCTGGTGACGCCGAATCGCTTCAACAGCGGGAGCGACGCGAGGTCGCCGCTCCGTATCGCGATCCCGCGCTCGTCCAGCGCGCGCAGCACTTCCGGCGGCGCCTTGCCCTGCACGTTGAACGCGAATACCGAGATCTTCTCCGCGGAATTCGTTGACCCGATGAGCTTGACGCGAGGGATTCTCCCGAGCCGCTCCAGCGCGCGCTCGCAGATCGCCATTTCGTGCGCCCGAAGAGCGTCGAATCCGATCGCCTGGAGAAACCGGACCGCTTCCGCCAGTCCGATCGCGCCGGATGCGTTAGGTGTACCGGCGCCGAACTTGAGCGCGCCCGGCGACAGTTCCATCCCGTTCTCTTCGACGTCGTGCGCCATGTTGCTGCCGCCCTGATAGGGCGGCAGCGCATCGAGCAATTCGCGACGTCCCCAGAGCACGCCGACGCCCATGGGACCCAGCATCTTGTGGCTGGAGAAAGCCATGAAGTCGCAGCCGAGGTCGCGAACGTCCACCGGAATGTGCGGCACCGATTGCGCGCCGTCGATGACCACGATGCGGCCCGGGCCGCGTGCGCGCGTACACATCTCCTTCGCCGGGTTCAGCATGCCCAGGACGTTCGAGACGTGACTGAAAGCCACGATCCTGGTACGCGGGCCGAGCTTCGACTGCATGTCGTCAAGGTGCGGATGGCCCATGTCGTCGACGCCGAAGTAGCGGACGGTGGCGCCGCTCCGCTTCGCGATCATCTGCCAGGGCACCATGTTCGAGGCGTGCTCCGACATCCCGATGAGGATGTCGTCGCTCGAGCGCAGATTCGCGCCACCCCACGCCGCGGCGACGAGGTTGAGCCCCTCGGTGGTGCCGCGCGTGAACACGACCTCGCTTGCGTCCGCCGCGTTGATGAACTGCGCGATCGCGTGGCGCGCGCCCTCGTAGTGTTCTGCGGCGCGCCGCGCGAGTGTGTGCAGCGCACCGCCGGGATTGGCATTGTCGCCGCGATAAAACGCGCTGATCCCGTCGATGACGGACAAAGGACGGAGCGACGTCGCCGCGGTGTCCAGGTACACCAGCTGGTGGCCGTTGACACTCTGCCGCAGTGCCGGAAAGTGAAGGCGCCAGTCGTCCGGTCTCGGACCAGGCGGCGCGTTAGGCGGCATGAGTGAGTCGAGCGGCTGTCGCACCGCGCTACCGGCGAGCGCGACGCCGACAGCGCCGAGAAGCTTGCGGCGATTCATGGGGGGATCCGAGGGGGAGCGCCAGTCCCATAGTGGGTGATACAACTGCGTCATCATATGGCTTGGTCCATACATCGCGCAAGGTCCCTCGCGCCGGTGCGGGACCAGCTTGGCGACGATAAGTGATTATAAAATGGTGCGTTAGCTGACACTTTGCGCCAACGGGCTGGTGAGGATATACTTGATGGCGTGAATGATACAGATGAAGCAACAAACGCGATCGTGCGCGGCTTCGGCAAATGGCTGTTGCTCATCCACCAACTCCCGCCGGAACCCGCGTACGTGCGCGTAAAAGTCCGGCGTCAGTTGCAACGCATCGGCGCCCAGGCGCTAAAGAACTCCGTCTATGTGCTGCCGAATCGGGGCGATTCACTCGAGGACTTTCACTGGCTGCGTCGGTCAATCCTCGATGACGGTGGCGAGGCCACGGTCGTTGTCGCCGATGTCGTGGAGGGCGCGAAGGATCAGGATCTCGAGGATCAGTTTCGCCGGGAGAGCCGGCGCGCGTATGCAGAACTCGTCAAGGCTGTGCGCGGGATCGGCGATACCGAGAAGGAACTTCGGCGTCTGCGGTCGCAGTTGGAGGATCTCTCGAGCCGGGACTGGTTCGACGCGCCAGGGCGCGCCGAGGCGGAGCGCGCGCTGGCGCAGGCCTCGGCGGCGCGCTCCCATCCGGGCTCCAGCGCTTCCGCTGGCGCGGCCGAGTGTCCCCGCGGGGCGACGTGGGTCACTCGCCGCGATGTCTTCGTCGACCGCATGGCCAGCGCGTGGCTCATTCTTCGGTTCATCGATCCCGCCGCTCGCTTCAAGTTCGTCGAGCCCGAGTACAAGCCCAGCCGCGGCGAGCTGCGATTCGACATGTTCGACGGCGAGTATACGCACGAGGGAGATCGTTGCACGTTCGAGACGCTGCTCTTGCGGTTTGGCCTCGTGGCGCCCGCGCTGCATCGGATCGGCCGCATCGTGCACGACATCGATCTCAAGGTGGACGCGACGGATGCACTAGAGACCGAGGCAATCCGGTTCCTGCTGCGCGGCATCTGTCTCTCGCGGCCCGGTGACGAGGAGCGCATCGAGGCCGTCCGCCCGGTCTTCGACGGCTTGCTGGCGAACTTCGAACGGGAGCCCTGATCATCGCCTCGCGACGCCCGGTGATCATCGGATCGTTAAGTGGCGCGGCGCGAAGGCCTCTCACTGGCCCGTCCGAAAGCGGAGGACGAAATTGCCAAGCGGGTTCCGTTTCGACCGACAAACGCACCCGGCCCCAGCGGCAGTACGTATGCCCGCCCTCGCTCCAGCCTGGATGCCCAGCGTCAGTGTCGTGTGGGTCGCGTCGAAGGTCGCGGCCGTTAACTCGGGGGTCTCGCCGCCGTGATTACCCACGAGTTCAACGCCTGCATCAACCGGTTGGTCGAAATGAATGACCAGAGTCCGAAGCCAAGTGTCGACATTCGACGCACTGTCCGGAATCGACCTGCTGAAGCTCGATCATCTGCCTCGAGGACAACCTTGCCTCGACGACGGAAATCGCCCAGGCGAGCGGGATCCGCGTGGTGCTGGCCCGTGCTTCCCAGCACGCGCCACTGGAACCCTAAACGCCCCGACCAACCACGGGCTGATCCCCGGATGTCGATCGCTGGACACGAACGGCGGCCACACGCCGGCCGTCCATTGCAACCACCTCGAGTTCACCGCCCGGATACCGGACGCGATCTCCAACGAGAGGCACCCGATCGAGCTGGCCGAACACGAAACCTCCCAGCGTAATCCAGGATCCCTCCGGAATGGCGACTCGATAGTCCGAGCGGACATCCACCAGAGAGAGGCTCCCTGCGAGCTCCAGGACGCCGTCTACCTCAACGGCCTCGCGATCGACCTGGTCGTACTCGTCGGCGATGTCCCCTACCACCTCCTCCACCAGGTCCTCGAGCGTCACCACTCCAGCGGTCCCGCCGAACTCGTCGAGAACAACCGCCATGTGAGCGCGCGTCCTTCGAAAGTCTGCGAGCACGCGCTCGGCAGAACGAGTGGCCGGGACGTACAGCGGCTCTCGCATTGAGCGGCGCAGCTCGAAAGGCTCCCGGCCCTCATGCAACCAGAGGTCCTTGGCAAGCAGTACGCCGATCACGTTGTCGAGCGACTCCTCGTAGACAGGGTAACGCGAGTATCGCTCGCTGCGGACTGCACTCCGGACTTCCTCCTCGCTCGCGTCGACATCGATCCCGACAACCACCGTGCGCGGACGCATCACGTCCCGAACCTTCTTCTCGTGGAAGTCGAAGACTCCGGCAAGCATCTTCGAATCGCTTTCGCCCAACGCTCCGTGCGCGCGTGACTGGAGCACCAGCAAGCGGAGCTCCGCGGTCGAGTGCACTTCCTTGAGCTCTGTAACCGGCTGAATTCCGAACAGACGAAGCGAAGCGTTCGCCGTTCCGTTGAGCAGCGCAATGAACGGGGTCATCACCTTCGTGAACAGCATCAGCGGGACGATCAGCAGGCCGCTCAGCCGTTCCGGCATTACGAGGGCGAGGCTCTTGGGGGCGAGCTCGCCGTAGACAACATGGAGAAAGGTTATCACGGCGAACGCGACGGCGATTCCGGCGACCGTGTGGGCTACACCCGACGGCGCGTGGATGCCGAAGCGTGCGAGGATGGCGTCGACGATAGCCGCGACTGCGGGCTCGCCGATCCAGCCCAGTGCCAGCGACGCGATCGTGATACCGAGCTGCGTCGCCGAGAGATAGCGGTCGAGATGCGACACTGCCCCCTGGGCAATCCGCGACAGCCGATCGCCGCGACCCGCCAGCTCCGCCAGCTTCGTCGACCGCGCACCAATGAGCGCGAACTCCGACGCCACGAAGAACCCGTTCAAAAGGACCAGCCCCAGTACGGCGGCGAGCCGGCCACTTATCGACACAACTGAAAGACCGTCTTCCGCAGGCATCTCCGAGACTCCGCTCTGAATCGAACGAGGAAATCTAGGGCCGGCACGCTGGCCTGGATCGAGGCTCGAGGTCGAGAAACATCGCGCCAGCACTGGTTTGAGGCGGCTGGGGGTCGCAGCATGGCCAGCGGGTTGTGGCGGGTGAGATGCCACAACGGTTCTGCGAGCTTCCGGGGGCCTGCAGAAGAGTCTGACTGACCGTGGGCGGTGAGATCGCCGGCCGGCCTCGATGGAATGCTCGAGGCGCGCTGCCCGCCATCCGGCGGCGACGCTGTGGCGTCCTACCCACGCGATCCGACGTGGGCGCTGGGGACCAGGCCCCTCTTATATTTTCTGCTGTTCGAGGCGTTGGTGCCTCGCAGTGCGGTCGAGGCACCGGGGTTCCTCGTCACGGGGGGCGATTTCCCTTGCCAGAGATCCGTTTCCGGTATTATGTAGAACATTAGTCTTCCAGCAGGCGCTGCCCGCGCACGGTACGGCGCGCCGCGGCTTCCGCGAGGGGAAATGGCCCGCTCATCACTGACAGCCAAGATCAAGCCGTTGCGCGGACTCTCTCTCGTCGACGAGGTGGAAGTCCGCCTGATGAAGCTTCTCGCCGGTCCGGACCTCAAGCCGGGGGACGTTCTGCCGAAGGAGATCGAGCTAGCGGAGGCGTTCGGTGTGAGCCGTACGGTGATTCGCGAAGCGCTCGCGCGGCTCCGACTCCTCGGGCTCGTCGAATCCGTGAAGCGAAAGGGCAGCGTCGTGCGGAATCCCGATCTGCTGACCCACGTCGAGCGCCTGATGCATCCGCAGATTCTCGACGCTGAGACCCTGCGCGACATCTTCGAGATCCGCCTCGTGCTGGAGATGGGGATGGCGGACCTGCTCTTCGCGCGGATCACCGACGCGGATCTGAATGAACTGGATGAAATCGTGGCGGACGAGCCGCAGCAGCAGGACACGTTCGCAAGCGATTTCGAAGTGCGCTTCCACGGAAAGCTCTACGCCATCTCCGGGAATCGCACGCTGCGCCGGTTCCAGGCGTTGCTGCTGCCGGTGTTCGCGCACGTGCACGAGAACGGCATGCTGAGCCGGCGCATTGGCCGCAGCCGGGACTACCTGTCGCATCGGGGCCTCGTGGAGATTCTGCGCAACGGCACGCCCGCGCAGTTCCGGGAAGGAATGCGGCGCCACCTGGGGAATCAGTTCCGACGGATCCTCTAGTCTCGCGGGCGGCGCGCTCTTGACGCGTCGTCACGGAGCGTCTTGTGTTGGACATAAG
>JBQTIW010000146.1:0-18640 GCA_052387735.1 Gemmatimonadaceae bacterium | reverse complement strand
TGGGGCGGTGGCAGTGCCGGTGGCATGCACGGTCGAGGAGTCCTTCATGCCGTCCGCCGATGCGATCGCGCCGCATCTGCCGGGGGCACGGCTCCTGGCGCTCAACTCGCCCCTCAATCCCTGCGGCACCTGTTTCACCGCAGAGTCGTTTGGTGCGATCTGCGATCTGGTGTTGGAAGAAAACGGCCGGCGCGGACCCGACGAGCGGCCGCTGTATCTCATGTACGACCAGGTGTACTGGCAGCTCACCTTTGGTGACGTCGATCACGTCGATCCGGTGTCGCTGCGTCCGGAGATGGCCCGCTACACCGTGTACATCGACGGCATCTCCAAGGCCTTTGCCTCTACCGGCATCCGCGTGGGGTGGGTCATCGCGCCCACCGATGTGATCGACAAGATGAACAACTTCCTGCAGCATGTCGGGACGTGGGCCCCGCGCGCAGAGCAGGTGGCGACGGCTCGGCTGCTGCTGGCCAACGACGCGATCGAGACATACCGGCAGGAGCTCATCACCGGTGCGCGGGCGCGGCTCGGCGCCCTGTATGATGGGCTGAGAGCGCTTCGCGCCGCGGGGCATCCCGTCGACGCAGTGGCGCCGCAGGGAGCGATCTATCTGAGTGGGCAGTTCGCGCTGATGGGCCGGACCACGCCAGAGGGCGAGCGTCTGGCCACAAACGATGATGTGCGCCACTGGTTGCTGCGCAGTGCGGGCCTGGGCGTCGTGCCGTTCAACGCGTTTGGCGCCGATGACGAAACGGGTTGGTGCCGCCTCTCGATCGGCGCGGCGAGCCTGGCGGAAATCGATCATGCAATGCCGCGGCTCAAGGCGGGACTGGAAGCGATCGCGTAAGCGTGCAAGCGGGTGGGTGGGTGGGTGGGTGGGTGGAGCCACTTCAACGGGAGTTCGAGATTATGCGCGGAATTGCCATGATTGCCGTCACGATGCTCGCCCCGAGCATTCAGGTCGCAGCGCAGTCCCCGATGCCGCCGAAAGAGGAACAGATCGCCGCCGCCATCTTGCCGCTCCCCGATCAGCTGCGGGCCGGCGCACGCGTGTTGGGCTATGGGCCGGACGGGAAGTTCGGGCTTCTGCGCGAGGGCAAGGGGATGATCTGCCTAGCGCAATACCCGAAGGAAGAACGATTCCACGTCTCCTGCTACCATGAATCCCTGGAACCGTTCATGGCGCGAGGGCGTGACCTTCGTGCCAGCGGCACCCCGGAGACACAGGTCGACACCGTGCGATTCGCCGAGATCACGAGCGGGAAGCTCAAGATGCCTAACGGGCCGGCGACGCTGTACCAGCTCATCGGGGGCACCTACGACGCGAAGGCAGGCACGGTCGACGGTGCGCGGCGCCTGTACGTGGTCTACATCCCGTTCGCCACGGGCGCGTCCACCGGACTGCCGGAACGCCCGCGTGGCAGCGACCCGTGGATCATGTTCCCCGGCACGCCCAAGGCGCACATCATGTTCACGGCGAGTATGCAGTGAGGCGATGGACGGCAAGCGCTCGGCGGCCATGGTGGCCCGCTTGTGAATGAACACGACCGCCGCCGCCCACCACCCACCTCGCACCTACACCGCCGCGTACCCCCGCAGCCGGTTCGAAACCCGCTCCAGCCATTCGATCTGCCGCAGTGTGCCGTCGCGCATCTGCGGCATTTCCCTCATCACGTCTTGCGTCCACGTGCCGCCCCAATCGGGTTTGTGCCCGTCGTAATCGGTGAGTCCGTACTCGCGAGCCACTTCCCATGAGCTCGTGAGGTGACTGGTCCAGCGCATGACGTCGGGGTCCTTCGCCAGTGCGACGATCGCGCGGCCGACGAGGAGCGGTGACTCCGAGTGGAGGAAGTGCTTGTCCTTCTTGCCGCCGTCACGCCAGTTGTTCTCGGTGACTCCAAAGTGCTGCAGCATCGACTCCGAGCGCAGGAACCCCGGTGTGATCGCCACCGAGGCCACATTGTACGGGCGGAGCTCCTCGGCGACATAGAACGCGAGTCCCTTGTGGCCGAACATGACGAGATCGTGCACGAGGTTGCTGCCGTAGAAGGGAAAGTCGGCTCCCGTGACCTGCGCGATCAGGCCGCGCTTGCGTTTGCGCAGCAGGATCCCCGCGTACTTGGCGGTGTGCACGCGCGACACCAGGCCCTGCAAGAATGCTGCGGCTGCATTGCTCACGTCACTGCTCCACAGTGGTGTCCACGCGCCGTAGACCGGGTCCTCCCCGGCGACGCTGTCCACCACCGCATCGAGACGCTTCTGTTCCGTGGCCACGCGTTCGAACAGCGCCCGCACGTCCCGCTCGACCGTGTGATCCACGCGCACGGCGATGCCGGTACCACCGGCCGCGGTCACGAGTTCGGCCGTTTCGTCGATGGTTTCCGGGCGGTTGTACGCAGAGGCTGACTGTCGGGTGCTCCGTCCGGTGCAGTACACGGTCGCGCCGGCTTCGCCGAACGCGCGCGCGGCCCCACGTCCGGCGCCTCGCGTAGCACCGCAGACTACCGCAACCATTGGAGTGTTGGACCTTCGTGCGGGCATGTCTCGTCTCCTCCGGGGTTGTTTATAAACGAGCGTTCGTTTATTATTGGCGCGGTCTCTCTCGGAGCGCAAGTGTCACCTCGTCCACGAACCGTTGATGACGGCGCCATCCTCGAGGCCTGTCAGCGGGTGATGCAGCGCGTGGGGCCCTCGAGGTTCACGCTGTCGCTGATCGCGAAAGAGGCGGGGCTGGCGCCAGCAACGTTGCTGCAGCGGTTCGGCTCCAAGCGCAAGCTCATCAGGGCGCTCGCTGCATCGACGCGCGGGTACAGCCAGATGTTCGTTGATGACTTGCGCACGAGGTTCGAGTCGCCGCTGGAGATCGCGCGCGAGTTTCTGCTGTGCTGGGCCCAGATGGCGAGCACGCCAAAGGAAATGACGAACCATCTGGCCTATCTGCAGATGGACCTTACCGATCCGGTACTCCTGCGCAACCTGGTCGATCTCTCACGGGAAAACCTCGAGCTGCTGACCGGCTTGCTGGACGAAGCGGTGCAGGCAGGAGAACTCGCGCCGCACGACACGACGGCCCTCTCACGGGTGCTCAACTGCACGGTGACGGGCGCGTTGCTGGCGTGGGCGACCTTCCGGGAAGGAACGGCCCGCGCGTGGCTCGAGCGGGACGTGGACTTCATGCTCGCCCCCTGGATCCGCGCCACCGGGCACGCCAAGGCGACGCACCGGCACCCTCGCAAGGTACGTCATGACTGACTGCTAACAGCAGCGGCACCCTGCACGCATGCACGCATGACCTGCGGCACCTGCGACAGTTCATCACGCGGACGTCGCATCCATCGGATATGCTCTGGCGCGGGTGACCTCCACGGCAATCCGGCACCCCGGCTCGATGCCGTGCAAAAGGCTCGATCGTTGCGGAAACTGAGCAAAGATGTCGCCAACGCCATCAACCGCCGCTTCGACGCGCACGCGATCGCCGAAGGGAATCATGCGCTGCACCGTGCCGATACCGTCACTGTCACTTCGCCAGAACTTGATGTCGTGGATGCGGATGACGAGGCGGACGTGCGTTCCGTCGGCAAGACCGTCGGCCGAAGCCGAGCGCGCCGGCGCGGGCGCGGCCGCCAGCCACCTTCGCCTCGATGACGTTCACATCGCCGACGAATCGCGCGACAAATTCATTGGCAGGATTCTCGAGGATGTCGGCGGGTGTTCCCACCTGCTCGATGCGTCCCTGATTGACGATGATCACGTGGTCGGCGACCGCAAACGCTTCCTCTTGATCGTGCGTGACGAACACGCTGGTGACATGAACTTCATCATGGAGGCGCCGGAGCCAGCGTCGCAGTTCCTGCCGTACTTTCGCGTCGAGCGCGCCAAACGGCTCATCAAGCAACAAGACTCGTGGCTGTGCTGCCAACGCCCGAGCCAGGGCGACGCGCTGCCGCTGACCGCCGGAAAGCTGTGCTGGATACCGGCTCTCCATCCCGTCCATGCGAATCAGTCGGAGCAGCTCTCCGACTCGCTCACGAATGATCGCCTTCGGCGTTTTGCGCACGCGCAAGCCGTAGCCGATGTTCTCTGCCACGGTCATGTGTCGAAAGAGCGCGTAGTGCTGGAAGACGAAGCCAACGTTGCGGTCGCGAGCGGAGTGATGGGTAATGTCTTCCTTCTCCTGCAACACGGCGCCCGATTCTGCCACCTCCAGGCCGGCAATGATGCGCAGCAGCGTGGTCTTGCCTGAGCCGGAGGGGCCGAGCAGTGCGAGCAAGGACCCATCGGGGATTTCGAGACTCACGTTGTCGAGCGCCACAAAGCTGCCATATGTCTTTGAGAGGTTGCGGATCAGCATGCTCATGACTTGCCCTCAGTGGTGTCCAGCTTCGCCGTGGTAGGTAGCTTTCGCTCGAGCCTGGTTTTCGCGATCAGCGTCAGGATCGCCAGCAAGGTCAACACGGATGCAACCGCAAAGGATCCCGGAAGGTTGTATTCCTGAAAGAGCTTCTCGATGCGCAAGGGCATAGTGTCGGTCTTGCCGGCGATGTGACCGGAAACGACATATACCGCGCCGAACTCTCCCATGGCGCGTGCGTTGCACAGGATGATCCCGTAGACGAGGCCCCACTTGATGCTCGGTACGGTGACATGCCAGAACATCTGCCAGCCATTGGCGCCGAGGCTCACCGCGGCCAGTTCCTCCTCTGCGCCAAAGGCTTCCATGACCGGGATCAACTCCCGAGCAATGAACGGGAAGGTGACGAATGCGGTCGCCAGCACCAGTCCCGGCGTGGCAAAGATGATCTTGAGGCTCTTGTTGCTAGGCCAAACCTCGAAATGCTGTTGCAGGAACACGAGGAGACCAAACACGACCACGCCTCCGACCAGCACGACGAGCCAGTGATGGTTCCACACCCCGCGTCGCGCCTTCTGATGTGCCGGACGGAAGAGAAAGAACAGCGCGAGTGAGATCGCGACGGCCACGAACGACACCACGTAGGGCATGACGGCGTAACCGTCCCTGCGGAGGAACGGCCCCAGGTAGCCCTGAAGGCCGAAGATCAGCACGAACATGAGCCCCGCTACGACCGGCGATACCGCAAACGGCAAGTCAATCAGCGCGGTCAGCAAGGTCCGGCCAGGGAACACAAACCGAGAGATGGCCCAGGCGGCCGCGAGGCCGAACACCAGATTCAGCACGAGCGCGATTGGGACCACCGTCAGCGTCAGAATGATCGAGTGACGGGTGTCAGGATCGGCGAAGAGATTCTTCCAGTAGACGCCAACTCCTTCGCTCAACGCCCCGACAAAGATGTTGACGACAGGTACGACGATCAGCACACCAACGACACTCAGCGCGAAAAGGGTCAGGCCCCACCGCATCCAGGCCGGATCCTGTTGAGCTTTCCGAATCCGAGGGAGCGCGATCGCTCGAGGCTTTTCCCAACCAGTTTCAGTGGCCATGTCGCAAGTTCCAGCGTTCCAGCAGGTTGATCAGCACCAGCATGGCGAAGGAGATGAGTAGCAGGACCACCGCGATGGCTGTCGCTTCGCTGTAGTTGAATTCCTCGAGGCGCGCGACGATCAGGATCGGGGCGATCTCGGTTTTGTATGGCATGTTTCCCGAGACGAAAACGACTGAGCCGTACTCGCCCACACCGCGTGCAAACGCCAGTGAAAAGCCTGTGATCAGCGCCGGGTAGAGCGTCGGCAGGATGACATTCCGGAACGTTTGCCAGCGTGTTCCACCGAGGGAAGCGCCGGCCTCTTCAACCTCCGGGTCGAGGTCCTCCAGAATCGGCTGCACCGTCCGCACAACGAAGGGCAGGCCGACAAAGACCAGCACCAGGACGATCGCAAAACGCGAGTACGCGCCGTGAATGCCCAGCGGCACCAGGTACTGGCCCAACCAGCCCTTCTCTACGTACAGTGCGCTGTAGACGAGGCCGCCCACGGCTGTTGGCAGGGCCAGCGGCAGATCGACCAGCGAATCCGCCAGCCTCTTGCCGGGGAACGTGTAGCGGACCAGGACCCAGGCCAGGAGCAGCCCGAGAAACAAGTTGACGACTGCAGCCGCGAAAGCGGCTCCGAAAGTCAGGAGGTAAGCAGCGCGCGCACGTTCCGTCCAAACCGCGTTCCAGAGGTCCTCGAGCGAAAGCGTACCTGCTTTCACAAAGCAGGCGACAATCGGGATGAGCACCAGAATGCACAGGTACGAGATCGTGTAGCCAAGGGTCAGCGAAAACCCTGGTAATACCCGTCGGTTGACGGTTGCCATGTCAATGCGTGATGAGAAAGGAACCCCGCGACCCTGAGTCCCACCGGTGCAGGAACGAAAAGGACCTGCCCTGCATCAGCGCCTCATCGCGTTGTGCGTGCGGATGAGAAGCGGCGCGAGTCCCGTCGTTTCGAGTCCCTATTTGCCGCGGGGTTTGTAGATCGTGTCGAATATCCCGCCGTCACCGATGTACGCCGTGTGGGCATCTGCCCAACTCTTCGCAATATCTGTGACGGGAAACAGCGTTATGTCCGGGAAGGTCGCGACATGCTTCTTGAGGATGGCCGCATTGCTGGGCCGATAGAAGTGCTTGGCGAATACTTCCTGCGCTTCATCTGTGTAGGTGTACCTCAGATACGCGTTCGCCACTTCTCGAGTCTTTGCACGGTCCACGTTGTCGTCCACCACCGTGACATGTGGCTCGGCGCGGATGCTGATCTTCGGGTACACCAGTTCCAATGCTCCCTTGGCCTCACGCACCTCGAGGTGTGCTTCGTTCTCCCACGCGAGGTGGACGTCGCCGATGCCTTTCTGAACGAAGGTGGTCGTTGCACCGCGAGCACCAGCATCGAGAACCGGAACCTGCTTGTAGAGTTTGGTGACGTAGTCTATGGCTTGCTGCCGCGTTCCTCCTCGCAGGGTCACAGACCCCCAGGCGCTGAAGAAGCTCAAATAGCCATTCCCTGACGTCTTCGGATTCGGCGTAATGATCTGGATGCCCGGCTTCACCAGATCTGGCCAGTCCTTGATCCCCCTGGGGTTCCCCTTGCGTACCACGAAGACAATGGCAGAAAGGAAAGGCAGCGACCGATTCGGAAGCCTATCCACCCAGCCAGTCTTGATCAGACCGCGCTTGCTGATGGCGTCAGTGTCGATGTACGAGGCCAGCGTCACGACGTCTGCTTCCAGTCCGTCGATCACGGACCGTGCCTGCGTGCTGGAACCGCCGTGCGACTGATTGATGGTCACCTTGATCCCCGTCTGCTTCTCGTACTGAGGGATGAACCTGCTGTTGATCTCCCGCCATAGTTCCCGCGTGGGGTCGTAGGAGACGTTCAGCAGCGTGATCGAGCCCTGGCTGTTCTGGGCCCCGGCGTGGGTGAACGCCACCGTGGAGAGCAGGGCGACCGTGACGAGGAAGGCAAGCGACTTCATAACGATGATCTGCGGTTTCAGTCCGAATTCGATCATTGATGTCTCTGCTGCGGCAGTTGTTCGTTAGGCAGGCATCGTGCAACCGGTTTCGCGCCCCCGGTTCGGTCCCGAGCTCCTGTGTGGCACTCAGAACGAGAACTGAAAGCGGCTGGAGATCGCGCGCTCGGACGGCAAGGTGATCCCTGCTGTGGCGAGGTAGCGAGTGACGGTGTAGTCCAGCATCACACGGACGCCGCGGCCCAAGTACCAGTTGAAGGCAGCTCCTACCGTGCGGCCGTCGCGGGCTTGCGTTGCCGAGTCGGCAAAAACCGGGAACGCATCGCGGTCGACGGTCAGGGTCGAGAACCGGCCGGCGAGCTCGAAGGCGCCGTACTGGTGGCGGAGCGGGTCGAAAGGACGTCGAGGCGTGACGCCGCGATACGATGCGCGCTCGCCCGAAAGAAGCCACGTCGCCGTGAGGTTTGTCGCGGTGTTCGTGAGTGTTCCGTAGGTGGTGGCACGGCGCACCGTCTGCTCGCTCCGGATATACTCACCAATCACCCCGAGCCCGCCGACGGAGACGTAGCCTTGCGGAGCGAGGCGCGTGTGCGGGCCATCGGCGATCGTGGTCCCGGTGACGGTCCCGTCGCTGCGGAACCTGAAAAAGGCTTCCTGCAGCGGTGAGCGGTATGTCTGCAGCTGCGGATTCGCAGTGGTCCCGCGGTGTTCGCCGCTGGAACCAGCGATCCCCAACATGATCTCGCCAGGCCACACCTGCTCACGACCGCGTAGCGGCTCGATCACGAACCTCCACACGACGTCTTTGAACCGATCAGGGTCCGATTCTGCGAAACCGATGTCCGGAACGCCGTTGAAGACGCCAATCGCATACGAGGCACGAAGCAGCCTCAGGTCTCCGTACAGCTGCAATCCGATATCGCGATTCGGGGCGATGTTGGTTGGGTGGGCTCGCTCGACGAATGCCAGGTCCGTCGCTGACATGAGTCGCTCGAGTCCAATTGGCGGCTTGAACTTGCCGGAACGCAGATTGAACGCCGGGGAAAAATGCAGGTCGAGGTGGGCGTCGTAGATCGTGGGAGCGGCTCCGCCAAAGTCTGGCATCAACCGCACCTCCGCGACGGTCCCCAACGTGGCCACCCAGACAGGACGGACCCGGCGCAGCAGCAGGCCACGATGGAACGCCGAGGCCGAGGATCCGACGGCGGTTCGACCATCGCTCTGGAAGTAGCCACGCATCGTCAGACCAAACCGTTTGTCCGCAGATTCAACGGTTAGGCCATCGGCTGCGATCCGAGTCTCAACGGTCCGTGCGGTGAGCTGTGCAACCGCTGAGTCCAGCTTACGAATTCTGGCTTCGAGCGCGGCGATGCTTGTCCAGGTTGCTAGCACCGAGCCATCAGCTCCGCGGCTTGTATCTGGCTTCTGTGCGCTCGCCGTGCTTGTCCCCAACCCGGCAAGCAGCGCCACAAGGAGGATGCGGGGCGAGTCGAAGCGCGAGGAAGGCGAGCGAGCGAGGAAGTCGGTTTGCATCGAGGCATGGTAAGGCGCGCATGTTTGCCTAGCACCGATCGTTCCCGCGTGGTACGCGTCGCTTAAGTCATTTGATGGAAAGCACTTAGATGTGCACGTGTGGTCTCGATGCACGGACGACCGGTGACATAGCACAGGAGAAACCAGCAAATAGCACGGCAACCGGACTTGGCCTCGATATTTGCTAGCTGATAAGTTGCTGGTATGACCCTTTGCCATTGACGGATGACGCTGCTCCCACCGCCATACAGACTTGTCGTGGACGCGTGGCGTGTTTCCACAACGCTCCAAGACCTGGGGGAAGTGCTGGATCGCATCGCAACGCTGGTCGCCAGGGTCGCTCAGGCGGAGGCCTTGACGATCTGGCGGGTAAGTGGTGATGGGCGGAATGCGGAGTCATTGGTAGCAGCGGCCGTACAGACCGGCCCCCGTCCCGTGATGACGAGCCGGGGCCTCCCCGAAGCGGGAGTTCGTGCCTGGCGGGAGATGGCCGAGAGCGGGAAGGCGTTACGGCTCGAGTCTTCACGTGTTCCCCTGTTCGCCACCTTTGCTCCGGCGCGGGAACGGGGCGAGGGGATCGCCGTTGCGCTGAACGACGACACCTCGCTCCTTGGGGCCCTTGTGCTCTGGGCCGGTGAGACCGGGGTGCTGACCGACGCACACGCCGCGCTGCTCGAAGAGCTCCGGGCCCCGCTCGACACCGCGCTCAAGCTGCATAACGAGCGTGACAGTGCATCGCGCCAGCGCGAGGCGCTGGAGGCCGACCGCCGAGCACTGCTCCAGCGGCTCGATCGTGACGACGTGGCCGACACCATGATCGGAGCCGACAGCGGTCTGCGCGACGTGATCAGGCGCGCGGAACAGGTCGCGCCGACAAATGCGCCGGTGCTGCTGCTGGGCGAAACCGGATCGGGCAAGGAAGTGGTCGCCCGGGCGATTCACCGCAAATCCCGACGCGCCGCCGGGCCGATCGTCCGGGTCAACTGCGGCGCCATTCCCCATGGCCTGATCGACTCGGAGTTGTTCGGGCACGAGAAGGGATCGTTCACCGGGGCAATCAACACACGCAAGGGCTGGTTTGAGCGCGCAGATGGCGGGACGCTGTTTCTGGACGAAATCGCGGAACTTCCGCTCGACGCGCAGGTCCGGTTGCTACGCATCTTGCAGGACGGAGTCTTCGAGCGTGTTGGTGCGCAGAGGTCACATCATGTGGATGTGCGGATCGTGGCCGCCACGCACCGCGATCTGAGCCAGATGGTCCAGGAGGGCCGCTTTCGCGAAGATCTCTGGTACCGCCTGAGCGTGTTCCCGATCGCGATCCCGCCGCTCCGCGCTCGCCCGGAAGACATTCCAGCGCTGGCAAGTCACTTTGCCTCACGAGCCGGTAAGCGCATTGGCGGCGCGGCGCTGTATCTCTCGGAGCAGGATGTGGATACGCTGGTCTGCTACTCCTGGCCGGGGAACGTGCGCGAGCTGGCAGCCGTCATCGAGCGCGCCGTCATTCTCGGCGATGGCAAGCGGTTGCAGCTGGAAGCGGCACTCGGATCCGTCAACACGCGTGAGGCGCCGCGCTCAGCCCGGCCGCCGGAAAGCGACGAGTATGAAATCCGACCGCTCAACGAAGCGATGGCGCGGCATATCGAGCGAGCGCTGCGTGCGTGTGGGGGGCAGGTAGAAGGGACGCACGGCGCGGCGGCACTCCTTCGCATCAATCCGCACACGCTGCGCTCGCGCATGCGGAAGCTGGGAGTCGATCTGCGCGGCATCCGCACACAGTCCACCACCGACCTGGCACGTTAGGCAGCGGCGCCGCCGTCCGTTGATGGGCGAAGTGCGCTCCCGTCTCAGGTGCGCGTCAACACGCGCCGCACGGTGTCGCCCAGTTCATCCAGCGCATCGAGGGCGCGGTCGATCATTCGCCCAAACGCCGTCTGCCGGTGGGCCGGGAGCCACCGCACCGGTCCACTGAGCGGTTCGGGCGGGACAGGTGCACTGGTGGCCACGGCTGTTGGCGGCGGGCGTCGCGGTGGCTCGAGCGAGCCACTGGGCTGAGTGGGCGGAAGCTGCTCTTCGTCCATGACAACGCTCGCGCGCGGAGTTGACTGTACCTACTGCACCGTGCGGGGCAGGGTTTCGGGGACGCGGACAGCAGCGCGTCCGCGACGAACCACGGTCCTGGCCACGAGCCTGATGCAGCGCAGACAATCGAGGTCCCCGCGCTGGCAGGGACCCCGGGGTCATCTGCTGAAGTGGCTAGTCCGTGTGACGCCAGGTGCCAACCAGCCGTGGGGCTTCCGTTGGCTGTGGCGAACCACCTTCCGGCTCCAGCGTCATGCCGCACAGGTCTATGAAACCGCCCGTTGTAATGGTGTTTCCCACCGGAACGATCAACGTGGCACGACCTGTAGCGTCGGTATTGAATGTCCCCATCGACATCGGGTTCTTGCCCTTGCTGATCGCCCACAACTGGTACGTCTTTCCCACAGGAGCCGGCGGGACGTTAAACGCCGTCACGATGAACACGTTCTTCGTGTGATTCCAGAAGACGCGCGCCGATGGCTTCCTATCGGCCTCACTGAGCGAGACGACATGGACCTCGGGCCCCATGAACGCGGCCATGGTCGAGTCCCTGATCGCCAGCTGTTGCTGTGCAGTCACGAGCTCGCTCCGCAGCGCGGCCGCGGCGTCCTGTGATGCGCGCAGTCGGTTGCTCGTGACAATGGCGAATCCGAGGCCCGCCGCCGCCGCCAGCCACGGAAGTGCTGCCGAAAACGGGCGCGCCGGACGCTTTGGCGCTGCAGACGCGATGGGCCGGACCGCGCGCGCGTCCGACAGGATGCGCTGGCGAAGCGTCTCGGGCGCCGGTACCACCCGCGCGGCATACGCCATCAGGCCGACGAGGTGGCGATATCGTTCCACCTCCAGCCTGAACTCGGGACTCTGCTCCATGAGGGCGTCGAGCGCCGCGCGCTCATCGGGGTCCACCGCGCCTAACGCGTAGGCCGCTGCCGAGTCCATCTGATCGCGCGTCGTCATACGCGGGCCACCATTCGGTGGGCCGGCTGAGGCGCCGGAGCGTGTTCGACGTCACGCAGCGCTTCAATGCCGGAACGCAGATAGACACCGACAGTGATTTCACTTTCGCCGAGCACCGCCGCGATGTCCCGCCGCGATAAGCCGCGGAAGTACGCGAGCTCGACAGCAGCGCGCTGCGGCCTGCTCAGGCGCGCGAGCGCAGCCGCAACCGGTGTCGTCGGGGAATCCGCCGTGACGACCTGCTCGAGTTTGACGCCGCGCGCGTCCCGATCCGCGAGTGCCAGTGTTCGCACCAGCGACGAGAGCCACGCGAACGCGGACCGGCGCCCAGGCTCGAAACTCCGGGCGTCACGCCAGACCGTCGCGAACGCCTCCGCAACGACTGACTCCGCGCTGGTGTGATTCTGTGTGATGGCTACCGCCAATCCAAACACGACAGCTCCGTAGGTATCGTACAGTGACCCCAGCGCGCGCTCATCACCCGCGGCAATGCGCGCCACGAGTTGCGCATCGTCGCCCTCGCGATCGCGCGTGCGGGCTCGAGGCTCAGCGTTCGGGTCCACTATTCTGATGAAGAGAAAGGGAACATTGCGGCTGCCGGTGCCCGCTCGCGAGCCCGTCATGCCTCGGGAATGATACGCCGCGTCGGCCGGGTTGGATTGGTCGAAAGACACATCTGGACAGGCTGACCGGTTACCGGGTTCGCTGTTACAGCCCCATTCTGCCACGGTCTGGCCCCCCTCTGAGCGCGGGGACATGTTCTGACGCAAACCCGGCTCCTCAGAAGGAGGCAACTACCCATGTCAACCGCTGCTCACAGCTCTCGCTTGTTTCTGGCCGCGGCCTTGGCGCTCATGAGCTCCACCCCTATCGCGACGCCAGCACAGACCGGTAGCCGGACACGGCAGCAGGTGCAAATGGACACGGCGAGGGTGCGAGAGCTCTATATCAGCAATCGCCCCTCGGACCATCCTGTCGCCGACTACGAGGCGCACATGGCCAGTCGGAAACGAGGGGACAGCGTGTACGCGGCCCGTAGCGCGGGGGTGATGGACTACCGGAAGATTGCGTACAAGAGCAGCGCGGACGGGATGGAGATCCCCGCCCACCTGTTCCAGCCGTTGAACAAGCGAGGCACGCGAGGGCACGCCGCCATGATCTGGGTGCACGGCGGTGTCCACGGAAACTGGGGCACGAGCATGTTCCCATTTGTAAAGGAGGCAGTGGAAAGGGGTTACGTGATCATCGCGCCGGACTATCGGGGGAGCACCGGCTATGGCAAGGCGCACCACAACGCCATCGACTACGGCGGCAAGGAAGTGGATGACGCGATGTCGGCGGTTGAGTACCTCAAGACCCTCCCCCATGTCGATCAGGACCGACTGGGCATGATGGGTTGGAGCCATGGCGGCTTCATTACTGCGCACTCGCTCTTTCGTGACCGGCACCCGTTCAAGGGCGGGGCGGCCATCGTGCCGGTGACCAACCTGGTCTTTCGGCTCTCGTACAAGGGTCCGGGCTACGCCCGAAGCTTTTCTACACAGGATGGGATCCAGGGACTGCCGTTTGAGAAACCGGATGAGTACATCAAGCGCTCACCTCTGTATTCGGTGGAGAAACTCCGGGTGCCGATCCTCGTCCACGTTGCTACCAACGACGAGGATGTGAACTACGTGGAAGACCAGCAGCTCGTGTGGAAACTTCGCGCCCTCAAGCCCGAGCTGGCAGAGACAAAGGTCTACGTCGATCCGGCGCCCTGGGGTGGGTCGGTGGGGCATGCATTCAGCCGGCGCGTGGACTCCACCCTGACACGTGTGGATTCGCCGGAACAGATCGACTCCTGGAATCGGACGTGGGTGTTCTTCGAGTGGCTGCTACGTCCGTACGAAGACCGGTCGAAGGCGCTGTCCCCCTGTGCCGCGGTGGACTGTTCACGCGGGCGGCCACGTTAGGCGGTTCGAGTATCGAAGTTGGGCATTGGGCATCGGGCGGTATCGGTCCGATCTACAAGGGACAACCGTTCGGCTATCCCGGTGGCGGACGTCCGGGCATCATCTTCTTCAACGACGAAGGAACGGAGAACGGTGGGCTGACTTTCACCGGTCGCAAGGGGGCTGACGGCCGCTACCAGGCGTCGAGCGATTTCGTTCGACCAGTTCAACCAGGATCAGGTCCTCTACTTTCAGTACAAGGACAACAACGGCACGCGGCGCATGGGCTTCACGATAGCTGATCGCGCTCATGTCGACATCTTCGACATGGTGAAGCAGCGCGACTCGATCACCGCCTTGCACGCTGATACGGCGACACGAAACCCGGCGCTCCAGCGCTGGGCAGCGCGACGACCAGGGGCTCGCCCCCTGTGATTGCAACGCGTGGATGTCGGGTCATGACCCTGCCCGCTCTACTTATGACGGAGGGGGCTGGCGCGACGCCGGAACGAGCAACCTCGGTCGGTCGAGGCCGATGTCGACCGTGTTCCGCCTTGCGTCGCCCGCCGCCACCTTCCATGATCTCGGCTGGGCAGCCAACCCCCGTCCGCCCACGTGCGTTAACTACCGGATAGACCCGCACCTGTCCGACCCTTCTCCCGGGACACTGTATATGATCGGCGCCAGTCAGATCACGCGAGCAGTAGCCGTTCTGGCTCTCTTTACGGTAGCAGGTTCAGTTGGTGCTCAGGATGTGGCGCGCATCGTGGTTGAACCAGCACGGATCTCCATGCAGGCTGGGCAGTCGCAGGCGCTCAAGATCATCGCCTACGACGCTCAAGGTAAGGAGATCGCGAATCCATCGATCCGCGTCAGCGGACCACGAGGTGCGATCCGGTATGTGGACGGGCAGTTGAACGCCCTGCGGGCCGGGTCATACACGGCGGTCGTCACGTCGGCGACCCGCGGCGCACCGCCCGTGACGGTGGAGATTCCTGTCCTCGTCACGAATCCGAGCCTGGCAAAGCTCGAGATCGTTCCGGAGCCCGGCGCGCTCTACGTCGGGACGCTGCTGGCGCACACGGCGAAAGGCACGCATGCCGACAACAGCCCACGCCTCGATCTGCGCGTCACGTGGCGAACATCTGACGCGTCAATCGCGGCGATTGACCGGTTCGGCAACGTCAGTGCACTAAAGCCAGGAAGCGCTTCGATCTCCGCGGAGGCCGAAGGGGTGACCGCGCGGAAGGAGTATCGTGTGCAGCCCAATCCGGTGGCGACGATCGAGCTTGGTGTCAAGGAGACTACGATCAGTACGGGTGAAGTGGTGCATCTGAACGCCGTTGCGAAGCGTGCGAACGGCCAGGCAGTCCCCGACGCGAAGCTCGCCTGGACGTTTGTCTACACGCCGGACGACACGACCGCGGCGCCCGGCGGCCCGGGCATCGTGGATCGCGCGCCTGATGGTACGGCGCTCTTTGCTGCGAACGCCCCCGGCCGCTTCACGCTGCAGGCACAGGCGGGGAGTGCGTTCGCTCGGACCGTGCTCGATGTAAAGCCTCGCGACATCCGCCGGCGCATCACGGTCACGGGCCGTGGCGTGGTGAACACGACGGCCACGTCCGACCTGTGGCCGTGGACCGGGAAGGATGGCCGCGACTATTGCCTGGTCGGCACGTGGGGTGGCGATGGCTACGCCCTGGTCTTCGACATCACGGACCTGAACAACATCGTGAAGACGGATTCGGTGAAGGTGGACGCGCGCACGATCAACGACGTGACCGTGTCGCCCGACGGCCGGTATGGTGTGCTGACGCGTGAAGGCGCTTCGAATCGCGTGAACGGTGTGGTCATCCTCGATCTGGCGACGCCCGCCCACCCCAAGGTTGCCGCGACCTTTGACGAAGACCTTACCGGAGGGGTGCACAACGCGTTCGCGACGAACGACTACCTGTACGCCATCTCCGGCGGCCAGAAGTACGTCATCATCGACGTGAAGGACATCTACAACCCAAAGCGCACCGGAGAGTTCAAGTATCCGGGGGCGCGAATCCACGACCTGTGGGTCAACAACGGGATTGCCTACTCGGCGCAAGGGGGAATCGGAGCGGTGATCGTGGACGTGGGCAATGGTAAGTGGGGCGGCACACCCTCGAATCCCAAGCTGATCAACGTGTTCCCGATCAACTCCGGCCACGAAATCTTTCCCTACTTCCAGAAGAGCACGGGCAAGACGTACCTGTTCCTGGGTGACGAGGAAATGAGCCGGCAAGGCCGCGTGTGGGAAGGGACGAACTACCGATCCACGTTAGGCTCGCCCGGTGGCATAGCCCAGACGTCGGGTGGCTACGTCCACATCGTCGATGCGACGGATCCGATGAACATGAAGAAGGTCGGGCGCTATCATCTGGAGGACTACGGCTCGCACGACATCATCGTCGAGGACGACGTGCTCTACCAGGCGTACTATGACGGAGGAGTTCGCGTCGTCGACGTGTCCGGAGAGTTGTTAGGCAACCTGGCCGAGCAGCGGCGCGAGATCGCGGTCTTCAAGTCGTACGATCCCAAGGGTCACACCGCCAACGCGCCATTCGTGATGAACGCCATGCCGTGGAAGGGCCAGGTGCTCTTCACCGACTTCAACTCCGGGCTGTGGGCAGCCAAGCTGGAGCCGAAGCCGAAGGTGACGCCGTAGGAAGCGAGAGCGGGGGAGCGGAGAGCGGAGCACCGAGGGTAGCCAAGGGCGAGGCGGGGTGTCGCTACCTGCGTCGGGCCTTCGCTCCCCGCTGCCCGGCCCCCGCTCGTGAGCGCTCAGTCGCAGGCGAGGAGAATGAGCCCGCGGCCGACGGACATCCAGCAGGCGTAGCGTTGCAGAATCTGTGGGATTGCGACGTTGCGCTCCCCGGCGACGGTGTGCGTTCGCTCACCCGCGGTGATCGTCAACGTCGGCGACCCGCCATCGGGCGGCACCACGCCGTCCGTGCGGCGATACTCGGCGCGCAGCGGCCGGAACTGCGCGCTACGCGCTGTGACGAATAGTTGATCGCGCACCGCCGTAGCGGTCCTGGCCCTGGGCGTCGCTACCTCGGTGTTCCCACGCACGCCGCCGCCGGCGCGTTGCCGACCGCGAACTGCAGGATCAGCACTGCATCCGAGGAATCGAGCACTCCGTTGCAGTTGGCATCCCCGTTCGGCATGGGATTGGGCGAACCGCTCGGCGCGATGCCCACGAGCGCCTGCTGCACGAGGAGCGCATCGAGAGCGTTGACCTGGCCATCGCGGTTCACGTCGCCCCGCAGGACCGGCGTGCCCGTCGCGATCGTGGTAGCGAAGATGCCTCGTCCGAACGTTCCAGCATAGAGGGTGCCGGTCGCCTGCTGGAGCACCAGGTCCGTGACCACCACATTGGGGATGCCGACAAAAGCTGACGACCACGTCGTTCCTGCATCCGTGGTCTCGTAAACGCCGACATCGCCAGCCACGAAGAACCGGTCCGTTCCCGGGATCACCACGCCCGCATTGAACGGCAGATCGGGCAGGTTCCCCGTGATGTTCCGCCAGGTTGCACCCTGATCGGATGTCAGGTATGCGTGGGGAGTACCAAATCCGGAATACGTGACGAGCGCACGCGATGCGTTCTGGGCGTCTACGACGATATCGGTGACCACGCGATTCGGGAGGCCCGAGGAGACGATGGTGAACGTCGTACCCTGATCCGCTGACACCTGCACATTGCCGTCGGAGGTGCCCACCCAAATCACCCGAGAGTCGCTGGGCGCCACGGCCACGGTATTGATGAAGCCCGAACCTTTCGTCAGGTCGCCCGACATGAGGATCCAGGAGCCTGGGGCCCCGTCGTTGGTGGTGCGATACAAGCGGTAGGTGGCGTAGTAGAGCGTCGTAGGTTGATTCGGATCGAGCACCAGCGGCGGAAGAAAGCGCTTCCTCGTATCCCCGGGCGAGAATCCTCGCGAGAAGACTGCGAGACCGTTGCCGTTTGCCGCACGCGTCGTGCGAAAGATGCAGCCGGCGTTTTGGCAGCTGGTCCAGAACACGCTGGGATCTGCCGGATTGAACGCGGCATATCCACCATCACCGCCGCTCACATACGTCCAGAAGCCGGATCCGAAAGCGAACAAGGAGCTGTTGTCCTGGAGCCCACCGGCCAGCACGTCCTGCTGTGTGGGATGGACGGCGAGACCAGCGTAGAACTGGGTGATCGCAATGTTGGTGTTGCGGCTGATGAAGGTGTTGCCACGGTCATATGACACGTGCACACCGCCATCATTGCCGCCGATCATGACCGTCGGATCACTCGGCGCGAACTCGAGCGCGTGCCAGTCTACGTGCGTGTTGTACGCGACGCGAACAAAAGAGGAGCCTCCGTCGATCGACCGGTAGAGGCGCACGCCACCGATATAGACCGTCGACGAGTCCGCAGGATCGAGCGCGAGCACCAGGTTGTACCAGGACTGTGCACCGAAGTCACCGCGCCCGGGGGTGTAGAGGCCGGTCGCCGTCCGCAGTGAGCTCGTTCCGGCGTCGTCATCGTAGACGACCAGCGCCAGGAATCGCGCATTGGTGGTACTCTCGAGCAACGCCCACACCTTGCGGGGCGCGCTGGCACTGATGGCGAGCGCCATGCGGCCAACGTTGCTCGGTGCGACGTATACGAGGTCCCAGGTCTGTCCTGCATCGCTGGAATTGTAGA
>JBQTIW010000145.1:0-18474 GCA_052387735.1 Gemmatimonadaceae bacterium | reverse complement strand
TGTCGAGCCGCTTCTCCACGGAGACCAGATCCGACAGCGCCAGCTCGAACTCGATCACGTCACGGTCGCGCACGGGGTTCACGCTGCCCATGACGTGCGTCACGTCGGGATCTTCGAAACAGCGGACCACGTGAACAACCGCATCGGTCTCGCGGATATTGGCCAGGAACTTGTTGCCCAGTCCCTCGCCCTGCGCGGCTCCCTGCACGAGGCCGGCGATGTCGACGAACTGCACGACCGCAGGCACCGTTCGCTTCGGCCTCACGATCTCGGCCAGTTTCCCGAGTCGTGGATCGGGGACCTCGACCATGCCGACGTTGGGATCGACCGTGCAGAACGGATAGTTCGCCGCCGCAGCGGCTGCGGATGAGGTGAGAGCGTTGAAGAGCGAGGACTTCCCGACGTTGGGGAGCCCGACGATGGCAAGGGAGAGCATTGAGACGGGAGACGGGAGTCTCCACTGCAGGCGGAGACGGGAGCGGGAGACGGGGCGTCTCCACGGTAGACGACAGACGGCAGACGGCAGCTGCGGTCCTGGCCCTTGCGAGAAAATGTAACCAGGCGCGGGAAAACGATGATGCGCGGCGCCGCGCCGCCTAACAGCGTAGAGACATGCATCCTTATCGTCGATTGTCTGTGTGGCAGAAGGCGCACGTGCTGGCCGTTGAAACGCATCGCTGCGCGGAACGCATCTCGTACCGCCGGTTTCCGGGACTGGCCAACCAGTTGACACGAGCGGCCATGTCGATACCCGCCAATGTGGCCGTGGGCTGTGGCCGCGACACGGCACCGCAGTTCATGCATTTCTTGAAGGTCGCGATCGCTGCGTCGCGAGCGGTCGACTACCTCCTCCTTCTGGCCGCTGACCTGGACGCGATCACGCGGGCCGAGCATGCGCGCCTCGAAGCTCGAGCAGATGAGGTATCCCGCATGCTGGTCGGGCTCCGAGCCAGCGTGAAACGACGTCACCAGCATGTCGAACGGCAGGACGGGCCACCTCCAGGATGAACAGGAGAGTGCAGGGGGCAGGCTCTACTCCGGTCTCCCGTCTCCCGTCTCCCGTCCATTGAACTGGTTCATCGCCCGTTCCGCCCCCTCCGTGATCCAGAGTACCGCGAGCGCTTCGAAGGTTGGCAGGAGCTCCGCCAGAACCGCTCGCTCTGCCTTCCCAAACCTGTCCAGCACGAAGTCGGAGAGATCCCCAACCTCGCGCTCCTCGGCGGCCGGCTTGATGCCGACCCGCAGTCGCGCGTACGCCTGCCCTCCCACAGCCGCCTCGATCGACTTGAGCCCGTTGTGTCCGCCCGCGCTGCCCTTCGCACGGAGCCGGTACCTGCCTAACGGCAGCGCGACCTCGTCCACCACGACGAGAAGGTCACTGGCCGCCGCCCACGTGTCCCGCCGCAGGTACGGCCGCAGCGCCGCTCCGCTCAGGTTCATGTAGGTCTGCGGCTTCATGAGGCGCACGCGCGTGGTCCCTCGGCGGCCATCGGCAATCAGGGCGTCGCCGTCGCGTCGCCACGGGTCGAAATGCCAAACGTCGGCCAGGTGGTCCACAACCCACCAGCCGACGTTGTGCCGTGTCTGTTCGTATTTCCTGCCCGGGTTCCCCAGGCCGACGATCAGCTTCACTCGCTAGGCGACCGCTACTTCTCCGGCGTCTCTTCCTCAGCCTTCGGCTTGCGGATGAGCTCCGGTTCCACAGGCGTCGCGGCTTCGTCAACGACCGGCGTCGCTGCCACTTCTTCCTTGGGCGCCGACACGATCATCAGTGTCTCCGATTCGTCGTCCATGACGTCGACACCTTCAGGGACCGTGATGTCGCTGACGTGCAGCGAATGGCCGATGGAGACGTCGGTGACATCCACTTCGATGCGGCTCGGGATGCTCGCCGGATCCACGCGGCACTGCAGTTCCTGGAGCACCTGCGTCATGATACCGCCGGACTGGCGTACGCCGACGGCCGTTCCCGTGAGCACGATCGGGATCTTCACGATCACCTTCTCACCGGCGACCAGCTCCTGAAAATCGACGTGGAGCACCTCCCGACTGAGCGGGTGCCGCTGGATCTCGCGGATCAGGGTCTTGGCCGCCGTGCCGTCGACCGAGAGCTCGATGACCGTGGTCTCGGCGTTGATGTGCCCGAGGAGTCGATCGAGCTCACGCTCATCGAGCGAGAGCGGTTGCACCTCGCGGGCGTGACCGTAGACGACACCGGGCACCCGGCCGCTGCGGCGGAGGGAACGGGCCACACCCTTACCGGAGTCGGAGCGGGCGGACGCGGAGAGATTTGCAGTAGCCATAGCGAGACAGGAGACGAGAGACGGGAGACGGGAGTGATGCAGAGAGAATGATTGACGGGTTCACACCCGTCTCACATCTCCCGTCTCCCGTCTAATCAAACAGGGAACTCACACTCTGCTCGCTGTGCGTAAAGCGAATCGCCTTCGCGAGCAGTTCCCCAACCGAGAGCACCGTGAGCCGGTCGAACCGCTTCTCCGGCTGCAGCGCAATCGAGTCGGTTACCACCACTTCGGTGATCGGCGCCGAGCTGAGGCGCTCCACCGCCGGTCCCGACAGCAACGCGTGCGTCGCGCACACGTAGATGTCCTTGGCGCCTAACGCCTTGAGCGCGCTGGCCGCCTCGGTCACCGTTCCTGCTGTATCGATCATGTCGTCGGGAATCACGCAATCCTTCCCTTCGACCTCACCAACCACGTTCACCACTTCCGACACATTGGCCGCTGGGCGCCGCTTGTCGATGATGGCGAGTGTCGCATTGAGGCGCTTGGCGAACCCTCGTGCCATCTTCGCCGAGCCGACGTCCGGCGCAACGATGACCAGATCCTTCAGTTGCTTCTTCTTGAAGTGCGCCATCAGCACCGGGGCGGCGTAGAGGTGATCGACCGGTTCGTCGAAAAACCCCTGCAGCTGGTGCTGATGGAAGTCGAGCCCCAACACGCGATCGGCACCCGCCCGCTCGATCATATTGGCCACCAACTTGGCCCCGATCGCTACGCGCGGCTGATCCTTGCGATCCTGACGCGAGTAGCCGTAGTACGGCATGACACAGGTGATCCGTGCCGCCGAAGCCCTCCGCGCTGCATCAATCATGAGCAACAGCTCGAGAAGATTCTCGGCGGGTGGATTCGTCGGTTGAACGATGAACACGTCCGCACCACGAACGTTCTCGTCGATCCGAACGAAGATCTCGCCATCGGCGAAGCGCGAGGTGGTGACCTTCGCCAGCTCGACGCCAAGATTCCGGGCGATTTCTTCAGCGAGACCTCTGTTGGCGGTCCCCGAAAGGAGTTTGAATCCGCGGAGAACGCCGGGCAGGTGGTCCATTACCGTGAAGCCTCTAAAGCTAGATGGGACAGGGGACTACGTCAATCGCGAGCAGGCGGACGGTAGTGGGTCAACCTGACCCACTACCCCAGGGTGGACCGTAGCGGCTCAGTTTGAGCCCTTGCCCAGGTGAACGGATAAACGTGTCAGAGGAGCACTGGTCGTATCGGGTGCCGCCTACCCGCTCGCGAGCCTGCGCGCTTGCAGTTGCCCCCGGTGGATTCGAACCACCATTCTCGGATCCAAAGTCCGATGTCCTGCCATTGGACGAGGGGGCAAGGAGCCCTTGAAGCTAGTTGGGCCGTATCGGTCGCTCAACAGAAGGTCGGAGCCAGGTGCGATGCGCGCGGGTCGGGGGCGTTCGCTAGTCCATCCGAACGGGCGCCACGTCGGCAGCCGTCCACGTCACATCCGCGGTGAACCCGTTTGGGAGGCTCAGCGCAGTCGCATCCAGCCCGAGGCCCGAAGCGAGGGCAAACAGCGTGGATCCGGAGCCACTCATTCGGACCACGGCCTGACCGGGTTCTACGTAGCGCGTCCGGAGCGCGGCGAACGCCTCGGCGAGGCGTGTCTCCTGCGACAGCACCACAGACTCCAGGTCGTTCTGCGAGCGCCGATCGACTCCCTTCCAGGTGGAGAGTTCAGCCGTTGAGGCGACGACGGGTCCCGCTGGCGCGGCGAGCGACTCCGCAAACCACCGGTACGCGTCGGCGGTGCTGACCCCGAACGGGGCGGAGATCAGCAGGCATTCCCGCGGCGGCAGCGGCATGAGGTCGAGGAGCCGGTCCCCTCGCCCCCAGGCGAGCGCGAGCGCGGATCCGTCCTGCGTCAGAAACGGCACATCAGCCCCGAGGGTGCCCGCGATTTCGATCAAGCGAGAGGCGGGAAGGGGTGAGGGCGCCAGCGCATTGAGGAGGCGAAGCACGGCGCCGGCGTCGGCGCTCCCGCCGCCAAGCCCGCCGCCCACCGGTATGCGCTTTTCGACTTCCACCGCGAACCCGCGGGGCCATCCCGCGGACTCCGCGAACGACACCGCGGCACGCCACGCGAGGTTGCGCTCCGTAGGACCGAGCCCGCCGGCTGGCATCGCGGGTCCCGCGCAATCCAACGAGCGTCCGCGATCGGTCACGCGCACCCGCACGGAGTCGCCGAGAGACAGTCGACAGAACAGCGTCTCGATCTGGTGGTACCCGCCCGCTTCGCGCGCCAGGATGCGCAGGAAGAGATTGATCTTGGCCTGCGCGACGAGAGACGCGCTGTCGGACATCACGCCGGCTGCTCGCGCGGCTTCCCAAGGTCACGGAAATGAAGCCCGAGTCTGCCAAAGTAGTACAAGCCGATGACCGTGATTGGAATGAACGAGATGACGTGATAGCCCAGACCCCAGCTGAACGCGAGCTCGGACGGCACACCGTAGAGGGACAGTCCCTGTACCGCAAAGAACTCGAACACACCAACGAAGCCGGGCGTTGACGGCGCAGCCACACCGATGGCGATCAGCGCCTGCACGAACACCGCAGCGGCAAAGGGTGCGTCGATGCCTACAGCGTGAAAGCCGATGTACAGGGAAAGAGAATTCGTCAGCCACAAGGCCACAGCCCAGAGAACGATCCGGATGAACCGGCTAGGTGATCGCAGCGATGCAAACCCGTGAATCAGAGAATCGAGGATAGCTCGGCTCCGCTCGTGGACGCGCGGCGAGACCCGACCCACGACGGCGTCGAAGGTCCAGGTCACCAGGGCGGGGAAGAACGCCACGAGCGTCACACCGATGAGCGCTGCAGCCGCCACGCCCCCCACCACCCACGCGGTCTTCGTCACGGTCCAGCCATTGATCGTCGTAGTCGCCGGTATGTCGGAGGCCAGCACGGACACGACGAGCAGGACCACTACCACGACGCCGTCGATGATGCGGTCGACCGCCAACGACGCGAAGGCGGTGGCAAAGTTGACGCGCGTTGTCTCCTTGGTGATCGCGTACGCGCGCGCGAGCTCGCCGGCGCGCGCTGGGGCGACGTTGTTGACCATCATTCCGATCGCCACTGATCGCCACAACGGTCCGTAGGGCACCGGCGCCACGGGCTCGAGAATCACCTTCCAGCGCAATGCCCGAAGCGGGAAGACCAGCGTCGCCACCACGCCGGAAAGACAGAACAGCAACCAGTTCGATCGACGCAGCACTTCCCAGACCTCGCGCATGTCGATCCCTTTCACCGTGTAGGCGAGGGCCGCCACGCTGACGACGATCCCCAGCGCTGCCTTCCAGCCGAACTTCACCGTGACTACTCCGCCTTTGCGAGATCGAGCAGATCGAAGATCTCGCGCAGCGAGTCTTCTTCGGGAGCGCCGCGCGAACGCCATTCGTCACGCAACTCGATGGCACGAGACAACGCCGAGGAACCGCGGAACAGGAGACTGTCGATGGGCACGACCTCTCTGGCGCCGACATCCACCGGTTCGCTGAGAGGCTGCGTGTCCAACGGCTTGAGGCCCTCGAGGCCCGTCGTCAGCAGATCCTGCAGATCCCGACCCGTCGGCGTCGCCTGCCGTCGAGTAGCGCTCGCGCTGACTGGTGTCGCCGCTGGTGTTGTGGTGGCGGCCGCCGCCGCAGGTGCGACCGGCGGAGCAACCGTCGGGGTGGAGCGCGGGGTGTGCCGCGCACGCTGGACCACGGCAATCCGCCGCTCCAGCTCGTCGAGCGTGGGGAACGGCCGTTCGGTGATTCGTCCGGCCGATTCCAAAACGTCGAGCTCAACTGCGGACAGCAGATCGCTCTGCTCCCCCGACTCGGCAAAGAACGCCGAGAGTTGATGGGCTCCGAAACTGGCGGCGAGGGTTTCCAGTTCGCGTGTCGTGGTTCTGAGCTCGCGCCGGACACGCGCGGCCACGACCGGATCGCTCGCGCTGCGAGCCTCGCTGACGAGCCGGCGGAGATGCTCGGCCCGTGCGACGAGCTCGCGATGCAGCCTCTCGTCAGCGCTCACGGACGGAGCAGCCGCTCGCTCGATCACGTGGGGGCCCTGATCGGCATAGAACAGTTGATCGATCCGAACCACGGGGGGCGTCGTTTTGGGCGGCGCGTCGAGCGCGGCCGCGGCGCGGGCAAAGCGCTCCGATTCTTCCGTCGGGGGCACGTGACGTCCGGTGCCGCGGAGTTGTTCCGCACACCGGCGAAACAAAGCCGCAGCGGCGCGAAACAGCTCGATCTCCTCAGACGTCAGCGGCGCGTCAGGCATGAGTTTGCGCGCGGCCCGTTCCACGCCCTCCGCTACGTCGGAAAGCGGGGTGAAATCGCCGATCCCCGCGATCCCGCGAAGGGTGCGCGTTCGCCCAATGGCATCGTCGAGAGCGCGTTTGTGCGTGGGAGTTGCGACGAAGGCGTCGAGCTCCGCCGCGATCGCCGCCGTCTGTAGCGCGACGAAAACCGGCGTGGTCGATTCGGTCGTCGGTGGTGTTGGGCGCCGGCTGTCGGCCGGAATGAAGCGCCGCAGGTCGGCAACGCGGGCCTCGGCCCGGGACTGCTCTCGGTCGGACCAGACCCTCACGCCGCGCACGAGAAAGCGCAGATCGTCGACGCAACCCCGCAGCGCCTCGTGCAGATCCTTCGACCAGACGAACTCCGGATCGCGACCCTTGATTGCGATCTGTTCCAGAACGAGGCTCAGCTCCGAAATCGGTTCGACCTTCGCCATCGTCGAGCTGCCGCGCAAGGCGCGAGCGGTCGCCAGGAGCGCGTTCGTATCGAGAAGGGTCTGCCCGGGCGCCACCAGTTGATCGAGCGCATCGATGTATTCGGTGGCCTCGACGAGGTAGAACTCGAGCAGCTCAGGCGATCCGTTCATGCGCGTGTCGTGAGCGTAGTGTGAGGTGCATCAGCAACTTAGAAGGTGCCTCACGAGCCTCGCTAGGTTGACGCGCGAGCGGCATTCATCGCCACACGCATCTCGTGGACGGCTGCGGCGATCCCGACGAACACCGAGCGTCCCACGATCGCGTGGCCGATGTTGAGCTCCTCGATTTCAGGGATGGCGGCGACGGGAACCACGTTTCGCACGGTGAGCCCATGTCCCGCGTGCACGTGCAGTCCGAGTTGTGACCCTACCGCCGCCGCCTCCTGAAGCGCCGCGATTCGCGCGGGGTCGTCGGGGTGATGACAATAGCTCCCAGTGTGCAGCTCGATCGCCTCGACGCCAAGATCGTTCGACCCTCGAACCATCTCCAGACTCGGGTCGATGAAGAGAGACGTCCGCACGCCGACCGCTCGCAGTCGCGCAGCTGCGCGGCCCACGCGATCCGGGTCGTGGGTCACGTCCAGGCCCCCCTCCGTCGTTATTTCTTCCCGCCGCTCCGGAACGAATGTCACCTGGTAGGGGCGCACCCGCTCGGCGATGGCGATCATCTCGTCGGTGCAGGCCATCTCCAGGTTGAGCACCGTGGCGATCGACCGCGACAATCGCTCGATGTCGAGATCGACGATATGTCGTCGGTCTTCGCGAAGGTGAGCGGTGATCCCGTCTGCACCAGCGCGCTCGCATTCCAGGGCGGCGAGTACGGGGTCTGGCTCTTCAGCCCGCCGTGCCTGACGAATCGTGGCGACGTGGTCGATGTTGATGTAGAGACGCTGATATGAAACGAGGGGCATGTCAGGAACGTCTGGCGTACGAGTGTGTAGGCGTCGCCTACGGTTGCCGGCCATCCGGTGGCTCGTTACGTTCGCAACGATTCAGGCTTGGAGTCACGCGTGAAGAAGGTACTCGTCCTCGCCCTCCTGGTTGGAGCATGCAGTCGAAATCCCGGACCCGGTACCCAGCTCACGGGAGCCGCGGCGCCGCGCCTCGCGGCAGAGCAGTTCATGAACGCCGTCGCCGCCCAGGACCTGCAGGCCATGTCCGTGGTCTGGGGAACGGAGAAAGGCGCCGCTCGTGACCAGCTCGACCGCAACGAGCTGGATCAACGCCTGATCATGATTCAGCGGTGCTACGCCCACGACCGCTTCTCGATCGTGGACGAAGCTCCGGGCCAGAGCGGTCATCGCATGATCAAGGTGAGCATCGTCCGTGGACGACGCACCAAGACTCCGACATTTGAATTGGTCAAGGGGCCAAGCGATCGTTGGTTTGTGCAGGACGCCGATTTTGACACCATGCAGGACATGTGCAGAAACTCATGACGGCGGCTGCGGACTGACTGAGGGCTGCACGCCGGAAGTGCGTGCTGGCCGCGGGCTTGGAACTCTCCTGTTACAGCTCGATTAGTATTCCGACAACTCGACCAGGACACCGCTCGTTGCGGACGGGTGGAGGAAGGCAATCCGCTTTCCTTCGGCTCCGATGCGAGGGGTTTGGTCGATGAGTCGTACTCCGGCCTGGCGACACCGCTCGAGTGCGCTGTCGAGATCGTCGACCGCAAAGCAAATGTGGTGAATGCCTGGGCCTCGTCTCGCAATGAACTTCCCGATCGGCGAGTCCTCGGAGACGGGTTCGAGCAGTTCCACCAGGGAATCACCGGCGGTGAGTCCGGCAATGCGGGCGCCGTCGGCATCATCAAGGGGCGCCTCGGGCATGCCGAGCACGTCCCGATAGAACGGTAGGACGTCGTCGAGTGATCGAACCGCGATGCCCAGATGGGCGATTCGGGTTCCTCGCTTCGAGAGTTGGGTCATTTGGCTGAGAAGGGCACTCGCAAGGGTGTGGAACAAACTACACAGCACACGCCGCCACTTCGCGGCGTACAGGAGACGAGATGGGGAATACGATGGCGGTAACCGACACGACGTTCGAAACCGAGATCGAGAAGGCGGACGGACTGGCGGTTGTAGACTTCTGGGCCGAATGGTGCGGGCCATGCCGAATGGTAGGCCCGATCATTGAACAGCTCGCGGGTGAGTATGTCGGCAAGGCCAAGGTGGCGAAGATGGACGTCGACACGAACCCCAAGACCGGCATGCGGTTCAACGTGCGGTCGATCCCGACGATTCTGTTCTTCAAGAATGGCAAGCTGGTAGACCAGGTGATCGGGTTCATGCAGAAGCCCGCGCTGGACGCCAAGTTCAAGCAGCATATCGGCGCGTAGCGTGCGTTGCCGCGGGGCGGCTCACCGCGCACCTTTCGCCAGGGGGCACCTGCCTCCTGGCGATTGCCTTTCCGGGGCCGCCCTCCGAGGTTTCGACCACCGTGCCTAACGTTCGCGCCTCGCGTTCCGCAGTGTCGTTGACCGCACAGGATGCGTCGCCTGCTGGCGCGTTGTTCGTCGTCAGTACCCCGATCGGCAACCTGGGTGATATGACGCACCGCGCCGTCGAGACGCTCCGGACCGTCGACACGGTCCTGTGCGAAGACACCCGCCACTCGCGTGCCCTGCTGTCTCACTACGGGATTACGACACGGGTCGAATCCCTCCACGAGCATAACGAGGCTGCGGCGACCCCGGGCCTGCTGCAGCGTCTCGCATCCGGGGCCCGTCTGGCGCTGGTCACAGACGCGGGCACACCCGCCGTTTCGGACCCTGGTGGCCGGTTCATTGCAGCGGTGATCGCAGGGGGATGGCCGGTCGTGCCGGTTCCCGGTGCCTCGGCGGCGCTCGCCGCCCTGAGTGCCTCGGGGCTAGCGGGGGGGCCATTCACCTTCGTGGGGTTTCTGGAGAGAAAGGGCAGCCAGCGTCGCGACCAGATCTCACTCGTCAGCAGCCTCGGGCACCCGAGCGTAGTTTACGAGGCACCTCAGCGGGTGAGCGCTGCGCTGGACGATCTGGCAACGGCAGGCTGTGGAAATCGTCAAGCTGTAGTGGCTCGTGAACTGACGAAGCAATTTGAAGAGTTTCGCCGAGGAACGGTGGCCGAACTGGCCGAGTACTATCGGGAGGTACCTCCTCGCTGTGAGGTGGTCAACGTGGTGGCCGGACGCGCCGCGGAGGAGGACCAGACGGACCCCGCTGTGATTCGTGCGGTCGTCGTGAGCATGCGAGAGAAGGGAGCGGGATCTCGCGACATTGTCCGTGCGCTGGTGGAGCGTCACGGCATCGCACGTAACGAGGCCTATCGACTGGCCCATGAGGACGTATGACAGGTAGGGTCGCGTTGTTCGCACTGCTGCTGAGCACGACGGGCATTCGGGCTGTCACGCCCGCGTTGCGCGGCCTTCAAGACTCCCCCATCACTCACCTGGTCGCGCGAGAAGATTCGAGTGAGGCCCTGCGGATGAGTCCGATTGCGCGACTCGGAATCGCGCGTCTGCAGTACGATGGGGGCGGGGACTGGTATGCGAACCCGTCGAGCCTCTCGAACCTGCTGAAGGCGGTCAACGAGCGAACGACGATCAAGGTCGAGCCTACGGAGGGCCGGGTGTCCCTGACCGACGACCGGCTCTTCGACTTTGCGTTTTTGCATGTCACCGGCCACGGGGTGATCAAGTTCTCCGACGCCGAAGTCACCCGCCTCCGGGAGTGGCTGCTGCGCGGCGGATTTCTGCACGTGGATGACAACTACGGGTTGGATGAGACCTTCAAGAAAGAGATCGCGAAGGTCTTTCCAGACCGCCCGATGATTGATGTTCCTCTGTCGCACCCCATCTACCACCTCGTGTACGAGTTCCCGAAGGGCGTGCCGAAGATCCACGAACACGACGGAAGGCCAGCACGGGGCTACGGGATATTCATCGGGGATCGACTCGCGGTGTACTACACCCAGGAGACGGACCTGGGGAATGGCTGGGAGGATGTGGGCACGTACAACGATCCGCCCGAGCTTCACGAGAGCGCCCTGCGAATGGGTGTGAACCTGTTCGTCTACGCAGTTACGAGCCGACCAGTCCAATGACACTTCGCGACATCGTAGAACGGGAACGGCGGGGAGTGGCGCGCCAGCTGGGCGTCGTCTCGGGCGCGTACGTCCTTGCGGCGGCGCTGGGGATCGTGCTCGTCGCCACGTCTCTGCTTGGGGATTCGCGGTGGCTGTCGCTGCCGCGCGTGCTGCCGTTCCTGGTTTGGGCGGCGATTCTCCTCGGCGCGATTCCGTTGCTGCGCCGGCTTCGGTCAAAGGCCCGCAGCGAGGCATCGATTCCGCAGCTGGCGAAGACGGTCGAGACAGAGCGGCAACTCCGCGCCGGATCGCTTCGCGGTGTCCTCGAGGTGTCCGATTCCGGGGTCCTGGGGCGGCTGGGGGCCGAACAGATGGCCGACAGGCTCCGCGCATTTGGAGGGGGAACACTCGTGCCGTCGTACCGGCAGCGGGTGCTCAAGCGCGTGGGGATCGGCGTCGGGGCGGCCACGCTTGGCGTTCTGGCCGTCGTGTCGGCCGCGGTCGCGGCTCCTGACGGGTTTCGCGCCGTGCTGCACCCGGTCGCCGCGTGGCGTGGCACGTTGACCGGGCCGGTCACGTTAGGCGAAGCGCCTGCTTCGGTGTTGCGGGGTGAGCGGGTCGCGCTGACGATTCGCGCGCCGGGCCGACAGAGCATCGCGGTCGCGCAGCGCGTCACCGGCAGTTCCTGGCGCAGCGCCGACGTTCCCGTCACCGGAGACTCGGTGCTGCTCCCGCTCGGCCCCCTCGATGCCGACCTCGCCCTGTTTGCCACCGACGGCCGCAGCACCAGCGATACCGCCATCGTGCGCGTGGTCGACCGCCCGTTCGTTGGGGATGTGACCGTGCGGGCGAGCTTCCCGGGGTATCTGGGACGCCGTCCCGAGACTGTGCCGTTAGGCGAGCTGGTCCGCGTGCCGCGCGGCACCACGCTCGATTTCGAGGGTCACTCGTCGACCGAGCTGCGCCGGGTCGCGTTGCGGCGCGGGATCGCCGGTCTGCCGATGGAGGTGCAGGGACGCCGCTTCTCCGGTCAGCTCGTCGCCTCGACGAGCGGGCGCTATGAATGGGACGCGGAAGGCATACAGGGCGCGATCGCCGATTTGCCGGCGGCCCTCGAGCTCGACGTGCTGGCCGACTCGGAACCGCGGATCGAGATCATCTCGCCGTCGCGTGACTCGCTCGTCACCAACATGGACACCGTTCAGGTGTCGGTGCTCGCCACCGATGACCACGGATTGTCCGGCGTGGTGCTCAAGATCGCGCTGACCAATGCCAACGGCGACGTCCGCACCTCGTCCACGCGCCCGATGAGCGGGCCGACGGTCGACCAGTTTGCCGGGGACGTCGTGGTCCCGATGTCGGCGCTGCAGCCTGGTGACGCCATGCGCCTGACCGCGATTGCGACCGACGGTTCTCCCTGGCGGCAGGTGAGCAGCAGCCGTGAGCTGGTGCTCCGACTTCCCAGCGTGAGCGAGCAGCGTGAGGCGGCGCGCGCGGCCGCCGATTCAGCCGTGAACAAGGCCCTCTCGGCCGCCAACGCGCAAAAGCAGCTGAACCAGCGCACGGCCGACGCCGCGCGCGCCCGCGCTCGCGAAGCCCAGAAGAACAACCCGATGAGCTACGAGGCGTCCGAGCAGACGAAGCAGTTTGCCCGCGAGCAGCGGCAGCTCGCCGACCGGATGCAACAGGTGCAGCAGGCGGCGCGCGAGCTCGAAAAGCAACTGAAGGAAGCAGGGGCGCTGGACAGTGCCTTGCAGAACCGTCTGCGCGAGGCGCAGCGCCTGATGCGCGAGGCCCTGACGCCGGAGCTCGCCGAGAAGCTGCGTCAGCTCGAACAGGCATCGAAGGACATGTCGCCCGAGGACTCCAGACGGGCATTGCAGGACCTCGCCGAACAGCAGAAACAGTTGCGCGAGATGCTCGACAAGAGCGTGGAAATGCTCAAACGCGCGGCACTCGAAGGGCAGATGGAGACGCTGAAGGACGAGGCGACCGACCTGGCCAAGCGCCAGCGTGAGCTCGTCGACTCGATGCGCACGGCGGATCAGCAGACGGAACGGAGCGCCGCGGAGAAACTCGCAAAGGACCTGTCCGACAAGGCGAAGGACCTGCAGAAGGATGTCCAGGAGCTGCAGAAACGCCTCCAGCAGGAGAAAGCCGAAGCCGGGGCCGAGCGAGTGCGCGAAGCCGGGGAGAAGATCGATGAGTCGCTGGAGAAGCTGCAGGAGGCGCTGAAGCAGCGCGGGAATCAGCAGCAGCAGGGCCAGGAACAGCCGGGGAACAAACAGCAGGGGGAGAAGCACGAGGGGCAGCAAGGCCAGCAAGGGAAGGCTCAGGGCGAGCAGAAGGGTGGGGAACAGAAGCAGCAGCAGGGCGAGAAGCAGCAGGGCCAGCAGGGCCAGACCGGCTCGCAGGGCCAGCAGCAGGCGCAGAACAAGACCGGCCCCGGAAACCAGGGGAATCAGAAAGGCGAGCAGAGTGGGAGTGAGGCCGCGGAGAAGGCCGCGCAGTCCATGGAGCAGGCGGCGAATGAACTGTCGAAGGCTCGCGAGCAGCAGGTTGGCGAGTGGAAGAAGGAGCTGAGCGGGGAACTGGACCAGTCGATCCAGGAGATGCTCCAGCTGGCGCGTGAGCAGGACCAGCTGGAGCGTTCGGCGCGCGCCGGTGCCGCACCTAACGAGTTGCGTACGCAGCAGAGCGCGCTGCAACAGGGCGTGGAGAAGGCCATGCAGCGATTGCAGGAGGCGGGGACCAAGTCCACCCTGCTCTCGCAGCGATCCATGCGCATGGTGAGCGATGCCAAGCGGAAGGTGGAGGAGGCGACGCAACAGACGCAGCGCGCGCAGTCCGGCCAGCAGATGGCGAGCGCCATGCGGGAATCGTCGGAGGGCCTGAATCAGGCCGCGGCCTCGTTGGTCCGCGACCGCGAACGCACGCAGAACGCCAACTCCTCGACCGGCTTTGCCGAGATGCTCGAGCAGCTGCAGCAGATGGCCAAGCAGCAGCAGGGCATCAACTCGGCGATGCAGCGGCTCATGCCTCAGCAATCGCAGGCGGCGGCACAGAGCCAGGCCCAGGCACGCGAGCTGGCCAAGGAACAGCGCGAGGTCGCGGCCAAGCTCGAAGACTCGGGCGAAAAGGACAACAGCGGTCGTGCCGAAGAGATGGCCCGTGAGGCACGCCAGATCGCGCAGCAGCTGGAGTCCGGTCAGCTCGACCCGGCAGTGCTGGAGCGGCAGCAGCGCCTGTTCCGCAAGATGCTCGATGCCGGCCGCCTGCTCGAAGAGGAAGAGCGGGAAGACACCGGCAAGCGGGAGGCGAAGCCCTGGACCGGGACCGAGGTGTTCACGCCTAACGCGGCGAACGCCACCGGGAAGGCGGCGTCACGCTTCACGCCACCGACGTGGAACGACCTGCGGGGGCTCACGGCGGAGGAACGCCGTCTCGTCCTGGAATACTTCAAGCGGATCAATGCAAAGCCCTGAGAGGTGGAGCTGGAAGGGCGGAAGCACGCGAAGGACGAGACGCACGGGCAGCACGAGACGCCCGGGAGTCCTGCCGCGGGTGGTGCGCGAATCGCGACGGGTTTCGCACGGGTGGATGCTGCATCGCGGACCGCTCGCGCCTTCCGTGGCGCCCGTGCTTCTCGTGCTTTTCGCAGTCGGTTCGCTGTTTCCCCGCACTGCCCCCGCCCAGGCCGACAATACCGCCGAGGCCGCCCTGTCGCGAGCGCTCGACCTCGAGGGTGCCAACAAGTGCCGCGAGGCCATCCCACTGTATCGCCAGGCGGTCGGGATGCAGGATCCCACCGGTGCTGTGTTGGGGCTCGAGCGCTGCTATAGCATGATCGGCAGGCCCGACTCCATTCTCGCCCTGCTCGATACCCTGTTCGTGCGCCGTCCAAAGGACCCGACGTTGCGCACCGTGCAGCTCCGGACGCTGGCCACCGTCCGCCGCGACGGCGACCTGGCCATCGCGTTCGCGCAGTGGACGAGCCTCTCGCCGGGCGAGCCGACGCCGTATCGGGTATACGCACAGGTGCTGCTCGATGGCGGCCGGGCGCGGGGCGCCGACAGTGTGCTGCAGCAGGCAGCCATCGCGTTAGGCGGGACCCGCGATCTGGCGGCCGAGTTCGCCCAGATGCAGGCCGCCCTTGGCATGTGGGTGGCGTCGGCGAGGAGCTGGCGGGATGCGAGTGCGGTGCTCACCTACCTCGAGCCGGCGGCGGTGTTCGCGCTGATGCCGGTGCCCCAGCCCCTGCGCGATTCGGTGCGCGAGGTCTTTTCGTCGCCACCCGTGGCCCTGAGTGCCCGTCGCATCCTCTCCGGACTCGAGCTCAAGTGGCACGCGCCGCGCAGTGCATGGCGGGTCCTCAGTGAGCTCGCGCCCACTGACAGCACGATCGAGGCCTGGATTGCGTTCGGCCGCGACGCCGAGGGAGACGAGTCGTGGCTGACCGCGCGCGATGCGTATGCCCATGCCTTTCGCGCGCGGATGACGGACCGGCGGTTGGCGTTGCGCGCGGCCACGGCCGCGATGGCCGGCGGCGACCCCCAGTCTGCGCTCGATCTCATCCAGCCGATGTCCGGTGTCGCCGACACGGCGGTGGCCACCACCGTGGTGCTGCTGGAGGTTCGCGCGTTAGGCGCGCTGGGACGCGCCGCCGATGCCGAGCAGGCGCTGGCGGGGCGCACGCTCGATCCGGAAGGCAATCGTGTGGCACACCGCGCCCTGGCGTGGGCGTGGATCAGGTCGGGCGACCTGCCGAAGGCGAGCCGCGCCCTCGACGTCGCGGGACGGGATACCGAAGAGGGAGAGCGCGTGGCCGCCTGGCTCGCGCTCTACGAGGGAGACCTGAAAACTGCGCGCCGTGGCTTGCGTCGAACCGATGAGACATCCAACGACGTGGTGACGGCAATGGCACTGTTGTCGCGCACCCGCGCTGACACTGCGCCAGACGTCGGTCTGGCGTTTCTGACACTGGCCAGGGGCGACACCGCAGGGGCGGCTCAGGCCTTCGAGCAGGTGGCCGCAACGCTCAGCGACGCCGCTCCGTTCCTGCTGGGTGCCGCCGCGCGGTGGCATCTCGCCGCGCGCGATACGACGCGCGCGATTGTCGTGTGGCAGCAGGTGCTGGAGCAGCATGCCACGGCGCCGGAAGCTGCCGCGTCCGAGTTGGAGTGGGCGCGAGTCCTTCGGACGCGGGGAGACACTGCCGGCGCGATCGCGCGTCTGGAGCATCTGATCCTGACCTACACCGAAAGCGCGCTGATTCCGCAGGCACGGCGCGAACTGAATCTGGCGCGAGGGTTGGTCCCGCCGGGCGATCCTGCTGACGGTCGGAATCGTGGGGCCGGTGGCCTCCCCCCGTCGTAAGTATTCACTCGCGACCAGCGACGCGCATAACCATGACGTTTCCGATTGTGTCGTATTCCCGCTTCCCCGTCCTCCGGGCGCTTCTGTTCGCCCTGTGCTTCACCACGTCGGGTGGCACCGCGATGCGCGCGGGTGCGCAGCAGCTGCTCGTCCCCATGGACGATGCGCAGACAAACGCGCTCAAAGCCTACGGGCTGACGTTCAATGCGCTGCGCGACGGGAACAAGGCCGACTGGTTTCTGAACTATCGGGGCGGAGCGTTCCTCCTCCCCGATACGCCGGACCTCCGTAGGCGCGCGACGCTCGACGGTGTGAAGGTCGAGCCCATTTCGAACCAGCAGGTAGCAGCGCTGCGCGCCGAGATCGCGAGCAGCAACATGGATGCCGTCTCGCTCGAGCGCGCACCCAAGATGGCCATCTACAAGCCGCTCAAGTCCCCCCCGTGGGACGATGCCGTGACCCTGGCGCTCAAGTACGCCGGCATCGAATTCACGTCCGTGTATGACGAGGAGGTCATGAACGGCGACCTCTCCAAGGTGGACTGGTTACATCTGCATCACGAGGATTTCACCGGGCAGCTCAACAAGCTGTACCTCGGCTTCCGTGATACGCCCTGGTTCATCGAACAGCGTGAGAGCCAGCTGGCGACGGCGCGCAAGCTGGGCATGCCGAACATCCCGGCGTTGAAGCGCAACGTCGCGGAGAAGATGCGCCAGTTCGTGGAGCGCGGCGGATTCCTGTTCGCGATGTGCGGCGCAACAGAAACCCTGGCCCTTGCCATCGCCGCGCACCAGACCGACATCGCCGGCAGCTTTGCCGACAACACACCGGTGGACGACAACGCTGACCAGAAGCTGGACTGGGAGCGTTCCTTCGGATTCCGCGGGGTCCACCTCGAGCCGTCTCCGTTCGTGAACTCGATGAGCGACATCGACGGACATCAAGTCAACGTGCCCGGCCGCCGCCAGCCGTTAGGACAGTTCTCGCTCTTCCAGTTCTCCGCCAAGTTCGATCCCGTCGCGACGATGCTGGTGCAGAATCACCGCACGGTGATTCCCGACTTCTATGGGGTCACGACATCGTTCAGCAAGGCAACCATCAAACAGGGCGTCACGATTCTCGCGCAGGAAGAGGGCGCGCCGTGGGTGAAATACATGCACGGCGATTACGGGAAGGGATCGTTCACATTCCTCGGCGGACACGATCCCGAGGATCCGCAGCACAACATCGGCGCGGCGCCCACCGACCTCGCGCTACACCCCAACTCGCCAGGGTATCGCCTGATCCTCAACAACGTGCTGTTCCCGGCGGCGAAGAAGAAGCCACTCAAGACGTAGACCGGAGACGGGAGACAGGAGGCAGGAGGAGAGCACGCCACGCGCGTGCTTTTTTTTCTCTCCGCGACTCCGTGACTCCGCGTAAAAACGTCTCGTGCTCGAGTGCGCGCCCGGTGCCATTCGCGCGATGAGTCCCCTGGACAATCGAGGCACCACTCTCGCTGGGGCGCCGAGACTTCCACCTTCATACAGCGCGAGACCGTACGTCGCCAGCGATCGGCGGCAGAACACCGTGGTGACGCGGAGCTTCGGCCGCCCCGCCGCTGCTGCCTAACGAAGAGCTGACCCGGCGGGCCGCCGAGGTCAGAGTCCATCGAAGGCCAGCGCGGCAAGAAATGGCGCCTGGGGTGAACGCCAGGATCGGCGACATGGAGACTACGCGGCGGCACCCTGCACTACTGCCGGCTCGACCTGCAGCTGCCCACTGTTCGCCTTGAAGCCGAGGACGAGCCCCGGGCGATTTGCGCCTTCGGCTGCGGCGGGTATGATCATGCCCGACAACATGTTCCAGCCACCCAAGAGCCTCGTCGATGCGGTCCGCGACCGCACCCTGGTCCCCTTCGTGGGGGCGGGGATCAGCGTTGGCGCCGTCTACGGACTTCCCCCTGAGAAGCGATT
>JBQTIW010000144.1:0-13793 GCA_052387735.1 Gemmatimonadaceae bacterium | reverse complement strand
GTGCCCCAGCACTTTGGTGGGCGGGGTGGAAAGCGAGGATGGCAAAGCGCCGTCGCAACATAGCCTGATAATATACACAAAGGGATCGGCCGGGTTCAGTTAGAACCCGGCCGATTCTTTGTCACCTGGAGCCTCCCGTACGGATTACCCCTTGGGGACGGAATTCGGCACCCGGAAATCGAGTTTCTGGCCGTCGGCGGCCACCTCCACGTCGATCTCGTCCCCCTTGGAGAACTCACCCACCAGGATCTTCTCCGAGAGGGGATCCTCGATATAGCGCTGGATCGCGCGCTTCAGCGGTCGAGCACCATACTGTTCGTCGTATCCATGCTTGACGAGAAAGTCCTGAGCCGCTTCGGTCAGCTTGAGCGTGAGCTCCCCTTCGGACAGGCGTTTGTGCACGTCCTTGAGCATGATGCCCACGATCTGCGCGATGTGCGTACGCTGCAGGGGGTGGAACACGATCGTGTCATCAAGGCGGTTGAGGAACTCGGGATTGAAGGTGTGCTGCAACTCTTCTCTCACCTTCTCCGACATCCGTTCGAACGACGCCTTGAAATCAGGCGCGTTGAAGCCGACGGATTTGTTCTTGGCGACATCCTTGGCACCCACGTTCGACGTCATGATCACGACCGTGTTCTTGAAGTCGATGACACGACCGTAGTTGTCCGTCAGGTGGCCCTCATCGAGCACCTGAAGGAGGATGTTGAACACATCGGGATGTGCCTTCTCGATTTCGTCGAGCAGGACCACGCTGTACGGCTTGCGTCGCACGGCCTTGGTCAGGGTCCCCGAGTCCTCGTAGCCGACGTAGCCCGGAGGCGCGCCGATGAGTCGCGACACGGAGAACTTTTCCATGTACTCGCTCATGTCCACGCGAATCAGGGCGGAAACGTCGGCGAACAGGAATTTGGCCAGCGAGCGCGCCAGCTCCGTCTTGCCGACACCGGTGGGGCCACAGAAGATGAACGATCCGATCGGCCGCTTGGGATCCTTGAGACCGGCGCGGCTCCGGCGGATCGAGCGCGCAATGGCGGCAATCGCCTCGTCCTGCGCCACCACGGACTGGTGCAGCTCGTCTTCCATGCGCAGCAGGCGGGCGCTTTCCGCTTCCTGCAGGCGCGTCACGGGAATCCCGGTCCATCGGCTCACGATAAAGGCGATTTCCTCCTCGCCTAACGTCGGCCGGTGTGACTGGCGGCGCTTCTCCCATTCGTCCTGCTTCTTGCGGATATCGCCCTGCAGTTCGCGCTCGCGATCGCGCAATCCCGCCGCGCGCTCGAAGTTCTGGTCACGCACCGCCGCTTCCTTCTCGGAGTTGACTTTGTCCAGATCGTCCTTGAGCTCCTTGACTTCCGGCGGCGGTACCTGGGCGGCGAGCCGCGCGCGTGCGCCGGCTTCATCGATCACGTCGATCGCCTTGTCGGGCAGGAATCGGTCGGTGATGTAGCGCTCGGAGAGCTTGGCCGCCGACACGAGCGTGTCGTCCGGCACGATGACGCGGTGGTGGTCCTCGTATTTTTTGCGCAGTCCCTTGAGGATCTCCACGGTCTCCTCGATCGTCGGCGGTTCGACGATGACCGTCTGGAACCGGCGCTCGAGGGCGCCGTCCTTTTCGATGTATTTACGGTACTCGTTGAGCGTCGAGGCACCCACGCACTGCAGCTCGCCGCGGGCCAGCGCCGGCTTGAGCATGTTGCTGGCGTCGATCGCGCCTTCGGCCGCGCCAGCGCCAACGAGGGTGTGCAGCTCATCGATGAACAGGATGACGTTCTTGTTCTGGGCGATCTCGTTCATGACGGCCTTGAGACGCTCTTCGAACTGGCCGCGATACTTGGTGCCGGCGATGACGGCCGCCATGTCCAGCGACAGCACGCGGTGTTCGCGCAGCGCATCCGGGCACTCGCCCGTGGCGATCAGCTGCGCCAACCCTTCGACGATCGCCGTCTTCCCCACCCCGGGTTCGCCGATGAGGACCGGGTTGTTCTTCTTTCGGCGCGTGAGGATCTCCATCACCCGCTCGATTTCCTTGGCGCGTCCGATCGTCGGATCGAGCTGGCCCTCGGCCGCGAGCATCGTGAGATCGCGACAGAAGTGATCGAGCGCCGGGGTCTTGCTCTTCTTCTCGCCTTTCGCCGGCGCGGACTGTGCGGGCGGCGCTGCCGGCTGTGCCGGTGTGGTGCCGCTGCCCGGCGAGGGCATTTCGGTGCCGAGCAGTCGCAGCGTTTCGGCGCGCGCGGCGTCGAGGTTCACTCCGGCATCGGTGAGCACCTGTGCCGCAATGCCCTTTTCCTCGCGGAGCAGGCCAAGCAGCAGGTGCTCGGTCCCGACGTAGGAGTGCGACAGCTCTCGCGCCTCGCTCATCGCCAGCTCGAGGACCTTTTTGGCCCGCGAGGTATACGGCAGGTCCGGCGCCGTCGTCTGGCCAGCTTTCCCCTTTTTGACCGTCTCCTCGATCTTCTGCTGGATGTCGTCGAGGTCCACGCTCAGGTTCTGCAGCACAGCGGCTGCCACTCCCTCCCCTTCGCGAATCAGGCCAAGGAGGATGTGCTCCGTCCCGACGTACTCGTGATGAAGCCGCTGGGCCTCCTCACGCGCCATCTGGAGCACCTTTCGCACACGCTCAGTGAAGTTATAGCCGTTCATGAATCCCCTCGAATGGAACCCGGCGCCGTTAGGCGGGCGGGTCCGTCTCCGCGTCCAACGCTTGTCGCACGTACCGCGCGCGCGCAACGTTGGCTTCGCTTTCGGTCAGCGCACGCCCCTCGGCGTACGAGAGATGCGCACTCTGGCAGAAAATCAGGAGCTTGTTGAGCGTGTATACACTGAGCCCATTGATCAGTTTCAGTCCCACTGCAAGCCTTACGCCGCTGAGGTAGTTCATCGCCTCCTCGAACGACAGGCTACGCGCAAATCGCAAGGTCCCGTACGCCCGCCACAACTTGTCCTCGATAATATATCCGGCGTCTCGCCACAACACCTTCCGCGCATCGTGTTCCCGCTGGATCACGTGCCTGACCACACGCTGCAGATGATCGACCAGCTCTTCCTCCGATCGTCCCAGCGTGGTCTGGTTGGAAATCTGAAAGAAATTGCCGACCACTTCGCTGCCTTCGCCGTACAATCCGCGATACGTCAGGCCCATCGCCTGTAATCCGGACAGCACCTTCCCGATCTCCTTCGTCAGCACGAGTCCCGGCAGATGGATCAGCACCGACGCCCGCATGCCGGTGCCCGTGTTGGTGGGACAGGCCGTGAGGAACCCGAATTCGTCGTGGTAGGCGTAGGCGAGCCGCGAGCCGAGCTCCCGGTCGAGACGCAACACCGCTTCCACGGTGTCGTGAGGCGCCAGCCCGGAACGCACCGCCTGCAGCCGCAGGTGATCTTCCTCGTTCACCATCATCCCGAGCCCCTCGCTCACCAGCACCGCGGCGCCACCGCGCACGCCGGCGGGCTCGAGGCCTGCCAGCTCCTTGCTCACCAGGTGACGCTCGTGCAGCAGGAGGCAGTCGTTAGGCTCGAGCTCGTCGAGTCGAAGCAGGACACCCTGCTTGAGCGACGGCACGTGCGGGTGCGCGTCGCGCACCAGCTGCAGCACGCGTAACCGCTCGCCTTCGCGCGACCGACCGGTGAAGGCGATTCCTTCCAGGTTCCGCGCGAGTCGGATCCGCGTCGACAGCACGACGTCAGTGTGCTCGCCGGAGCCCTCGAGCCACCCGATCCCGCCATCCGGAATGAGAGAGAGGTCGAGCATCACTCGAACCCCTTGATCTTGTCGCGGATCGATGCGGCCAGCTCGAACTCCTCGTTGGCAATCGCGCGGCGCAGCCGGTCGCGCAGCTCGCCGATCGTCGTGGCGCGCTCGAGCAGCTCGGGGGCCGGCGGCATATACTTGCGTCCGACGTGCTGCGCACTGCCGTGCACGCGCCGCAACAACTCCCGCAGACTCGTCTCAAACGTCGCGTAGCAGTGGGCGCACCCCAGGCGTCCCGTGGCGCGAAAGTCCTTCAGCGTCATCGTGCAGAAACTGCAGCGCGTGGCCTCGGACTTCTCCACCGTTGCCTGCTGCTGCACCGCGTGCAGGAACTCGCCGAGCACGTTCTTGGGAGGAGTCGTGACCGTGGTCTCGATGCCCCGCTCCGCCGCGCACTTGGCGCAGAGATGCACGAGCGTCACGTCCCCCTGAACCACTTTCGTCAGGTGGACGCTGGCATCATGTTCTCGGCACACGTCACAAAGCATCAGGTCATCACTCCGCCAACATCAGTTTCGGCCAGGACCCCGTCCTCCAACAGCAGGACCCGTCCCGCCCGGGCGGCCAGCGCCCGGTTGTGCGTCGCGACCACAAGCGCAAGTTCCAGATCTCGGGCCAGTCGCGATAGAAGCTCGTGCAGTCGCTCGGCGGTGGCGTGGTCGAGGTTGCCCGAGGGCTCATCGGCCAGCAACAACACCGGATCCGTTGCGAGCGCGCGGGCCACCGCCGTCCGCTGCTGTTCTCCACCAGAGAGCTGCGATGGCCTGTGATGCTTGCGGCTCCCCAACCCAACCCGATTGAGGAGCTCCTCGGACCTGACTCGTGCTTCTGCGATGTCCGTTCCACCAATCCGGAGCGGCATCATCACGTTCTCCAGGGCGGAGAACTCTCGCAGCAAGTGATGGAATTGAAAGACAAAGCCCACCTTCCGGTTCCGCAACGCGGCGAGCTCCTCGTCAGTCCTCCCTTCCACAGACTCACCGTCGATTTGCACGTCACCGCGAGTGGGCCGGTCCAGAGCGCCGAGCACGTGCAACAGCGTGCTCTTGCCGGCGCCGCTGGCGCCGGTGATCGCAACCATTTCACCGCGCGATACGGTCAGGTCCACCCCATTGAGAATGCTCAGGATCCCGCCGTCACCACCGCGGTAGGTCTTGACGATTCCCTGGGCTTTGAGGACAGACACAGCGGGCTCCGGAAAGGAGGAAACACGTTCCTAGACTGCACAACGCGTCCCCCTCACACAACTAGCCCGAATCACCGACCCCTGGTTCCCGGGAGGACGCCCGCCACCGGCTACTCGTGCCGAATGGCCTCGATCGGGTACAGCTTCGCCGCTTGTTGCGCGGGGTAAAGCGTTGCGAAACCAGCAATTGCCACGCTTGCGATGATCGTCAGGGTCACGTCCCAAAACTCGGTTGCGACGGGGAGGTGGTCGATGAAATACACGGAGGGGTCGAGCTTGATCAGCTTGTACTTTCCTAACGCAGCCGACACCGCGAGACCAAGGGCCAACCCTAGCAGCGTTCCCACCATCCCGATTGTCAGGCCCTGCGCCAAAAAGACCCTCCGAATCGACCTCGCGGTCATTCCCATGGCTTTCAGAATACCGATTTCACGGGTCTTGTCTGTGACGACCATCGTGAGGTTGCTCACGATGTTGAAGGCCGCGACAAGGACGATCAGGAGCAGAATGACCCCCATCCCGAGTTTTTCCAGCTTGAGCGCCTGGAAGAGCGACGAGTTCTGCTCCTGCCAGTCCACCGTGCGATAGGGATAGCCGAGTGACTCGGCGAGTCTGGGAGCTACCTCCGACGCTTCCCAACGACCCCGCGTGCGGACCTCGATGCCGGTGACGGCGCTATCCAGTCCCGCGATTTCCTGGGCAAGAGGCAGGGCCGTATAGAGGTAGGCGTTGTCGTACTCGTACATGCCGGTGTCGAAGATGCCCGTCACCTCGAGGCGTTGGGACATCGGGACGATGTGGCCCAGAGCGGCGTTGACTTTGGCCCCTCCGGTCGTGAGGACTGTGATCGTGTCACCGGTGAACGCGTTGAGCTTCGAGGCCAGGAGCCGGCCGAGCACGACACCCCTTTGTTTCCCGTCCGACGACGTGAAGGTGAAGTCCCCTTGCGTCGCATGCTTTCGGATTGAAGTCACACCCTCTTTGCCGGGTGTATCGGGTTCAATACCGGCGATCTGCGCTCCCTCGGCATAGTCATGCCCTGCACTCACCACGCCCTGCGTGAGCACAAAGGGGGCGGCCGCCACGACGCCCCGTTCGGCGCGCACGCGCCGAAGGACGCCCTTCCAGTCGCCGATCTTGAGGTCCTCGCCATAGGGAAGCACGCGGATGTCCGGGCTCCCGATCAGGATCTTTTCGCGCAGGTCGCGCTGCAAGCCATTCATGACCCCCATGACGACAATGAGGGCGCTCACCCCGACAATCACCCCGCCGATGGCGATGAGGCTGATGAACGACAGGAGCTTGGATCCGCGGCGACTCCGCAGATACCGCCAGGCAATGCCAAGTTCGAGAGAGCTCATTCCGGACGCATCGTGGGAAAGAGAATGACGTCGCGGATGTTCTGCGCGCCAGAAAGGTACATGAAGAGCCGGTCGATGCCGATGCCCACACCACCCATCGGCGGCATGCCATATTCCATCGCACGCAGGTAGTCCTCGTCCACACAGGTCGCCTCTTCTTCGCCCTCTTCCCGCAGACGCGCCTGCGCCTCGAAACGGCGTCGCTGGTCGATCGGGTCATTCAGTTCACTGAACGCGTTCGCGAGCTCCTTGCCCCTGGCGAACAGTTCGAAGCGCTCCGTCAGTCCGTGCACTCCGCGCTTGGGCTTGGCCAGCGGCGACAGCTCGACGGGATAGTCGACGACGAACGTCGGTGATTCGAGCTTCGATTCGACAAGCACCTGGAACATCTCGTCGAGGACTTTGGGACGGCTGAGGCTCTCCACCTTATGGACCCCGATGCGCTCGGCCCGGTTCCGTAAAGCGGCGTCGTCGAGCGACTGGACGTCGGAGCCTAACGCCTGGTTGAGGGAGGGCACCCACTCGATCCTCGGGAACGGCGGCTGGAACACGGGAACCTGGACGAAGCTCTCGTCAGGCAGCAGGAGCCGCTCTTGGGCGGTCGCCGACGTGGGGTCCAGCACCCGTCGCACGGCATCGGAGGCACGCACCAGCAGCTGTTCCACCCGTCCCATCATCACGGAATAGTCAGCGTACGCCTCGTAGAACTCCAGCATGGTGAACTCGGGATTGTGCGTCCGATCGATCCCCTCGTTCCGGAAGTCGTGCCCGATCTCGTAGACCCGATCCAGGCCGCCGACGACGAGCCGCTTCAGGTAGAGCTCATCGGCGATGCGCAGGTAGAGCTGCGTGTCGAGTGCGTTGTGGTGCGTGACGAACGGCCGCGCAGCAGCGCCACCGTACAGCGGCTGCAGCACCGGGGTTTCAACCTCGAGGTATCCGAGCTCGTCCATACACCGTCGGATTTCGGTCGTCATTCGCGCGCGGGCGATGAACCGCCGGCGCACGTCGGCGTGCACCGCGAGGTCGGCGTATCGCTGCCGGTAGCGCTGCTCGGGATCGGCAAAGCCGGAGTGCCTCACGAGTGTCCCGTCGACGATTTCCTCCTTTCCGTACGGCAGCGGGCGCAACGACTTGGCCAGCAGCTTCACCTGCTGGACCTTGATCGTCGTTTCCCCGGTGCGGGTCCGGAACAGCGCGCCGCTCACGCCCACGATGTCGCCGATATCGTAGAGCTCGAGCTGCTTCCACGTTTCGTCTCCCAGTTCGTCTTTCCGGAAATAGACCTGGATGCGCGAGCTCGCGTCGGCGAGGTGGCCGAACATCGTCTTGCCGTGCGGCCGCCAGGCCACCAGGCGGCCGGCCACAGCGACGGGCGGTCCCTCGATGGCATCCGGCGCGAGCGCGCGCAGTGCCGTGGCGGCGTCGTGCGTCGGGTCGAACCCATACGCGAACGGTGCCACACCTAACGCGTCGAGTTGGGCGAGCTTCTCCCGGCGAGCCTTGAGGACGAAGTTGACGTCGTCGCTCATACCGCCGCGGCGCCGGCGCCGTATTGCTTGAGGTATGCTTCGATGAATGGGTCGATGTCACCGTCCATTATCCGCTGGACGTCCGGGATCTTGAGCTCGGTGCGGTGATCGTTGACCATGGTGTAGGGCTGGAACACGTAGCTGCGGATCTGGCTGCCGAACGAGACGTCCGATTTCGTGGCATCGAGCTTGGCCTTGGCTGCCGCCTGTTTGTCGGCCTCCAGCTGATACAGCTTGTTCTTGAGCTGCTTCATCGCCGTGGCTTTGTTCTTCCCCTGCGAGCGCTCCTGCTGGCACGACACCACGATGCCGCTGGGGATGTGCGTCAAGCGGACCGCGGAGCTGGTCTTGTTCACGTGTTGACCGCCGGCACCGCTGGCGCGAAACACGTCCATCCTGATGTCTTCTTCCCGGATGTCGATGTTGATCTCCTCGCTCACGACGGGATAGATGAACACCGACGCGAAACTGGTGTGTCGCCGCGCGTTGGAATCGAACGGCGAAATCCGCACGAGTCGATGGACCCCCGTCTCGGGACGGAGAAAGCCATACGCCGAGGCGCCCTTGACTTCCAGCACGGCGCCCTTGATGCCCGCTTCCTCGCCTTCGGAGCGGTCGAGGATCTCGATCTGATAGCCATGGCGCTCCGCCCAGCGCGTATACATCCGCTCGAGCATCTCGGCCCAGTCCATTGCTTCGGTGCCACCGGCACCGGCGGCGATCTCGATCTGGGCGTCGCGCCAATCGTCCTGACCACGCAGCAGCGACTTGAGCTCGAAAGCGCGCAGGTCTCCCTCGATCGCGGCCACTTCCTCGTCCAGGTCAGCCGCGAGCGATTCTTCCGGTTCGGCGCTCAAGAGCTCATCGAGCTCGGCCGCGCTGCGAGCGCGCCCGGCGAGCCCGTCGAACGGTTCGACCCAGCTCCTCAGCGTTTTGACGTCCTGCACGACTTTGCGGGCGGCTTCCTGGTCGTCCCAGAACCCGGCCTCGGTCATGCGCGCTTCCATCGCCGTTAGGCGCGCACGTTTGCCTTCGACGTCAAAGATACCTCCGCAGCTCGTCGATCCGGCTCGAGTAGTCGGTGAGGGCGCGGGCGCGGTCGATGTCAGCCATGTTCTTCTCGGGTGCGCGGAGCCAATAAGACGCGAGCCGTCCCCCAGCCAGGAAGAACGGCTCCAACATCAGTGCTCGCGAGTGCAACCGAAAGTTATCACGCGCGCGTCATAAACAGCAGTAGCCGTCTAGAAGAGGCGCTTGCCGCCCGCGAGGATCTCGTTGAGTGCGTCCTGAAAGTGTGATGTGGCTTCGGCAAACTCGCGGCCCACCTGCTCGAGGTATTCCTCGTAGCTCTTCTTGATCTCTTCGCGGAAGAGCTGCTTCAACGTCCCCTGTCGGGCGCCTTCCTCCCGCTTCTGCGGATGGTAGGCGATCATGTCGGACACGAGTGCCCGAGCAAGTCGACGCGCCTTCTGGTTCGGATCGTTTGACAGGAACGGGTTGAGCGGCTTTCGGGGCGCCGTTGGAACCGAAGCAGACGGTACCGGTGAGGGTTCCAAACGCGCCGGTGGCGCACTGGGCCTGGCAAATGGCGACGCTGGCGTGCCGATCGACGCACCGGTCAGGGATGCCGTCGCCGCTGGAGCGGTCGGGGTCGGTGCTCGTGGGAGAGACGGCGCGTTCGAAGCGGACCCGGCGGGTTTGGCCGCGGGCGATGCGCTCGGCGCCGGTGGCGGTGATGCCATCGGCGCCCCGAAGCCCGATACCGGCGCCGGAACGAAAGCGGGGGTGGGCGGTCGGAGGGATGACGCGGCGAACGAGGGAGCACCGAACGACGGACTGGGTGGCGCCGTCCGGCGGGGAGGAGAAAACGGGGGCACCCGGCCAGCTGGGTGTGGCGCCGCCTCGGGAACCGAAGGGGCGGGTGTCGAGGGCGACGCCGGTGTAGACGGCGCGGTGCCTAACGTCGGGGCGGCCTCCATGACACGGGCCCGAGGTGCAGCGAGTCGGGCGTCCGGAAAATCATCTCCCCATTGCACGCTCTCGCTGATGGCGATGACCGCTCCACAGACCGAGCAGCGCGCGCGCACGTTGGCCCCAATCACCTTGGCAGGATCGACGCGGTACACCGTCCTGCATTCCCCACACGATACGTTCATTCGTCCACAATGCTGATAGCCCGAGGAGCCCGCGGCGGCGTTTTCTCTCCGCCTTCGACACTGTCCGTTCGCCGATCCACCGAGTATACCGACCCGTTCAGCGTCTTGGCGTACCCCTTCATCTCCGTCGCCAGCTGGCTCACGTCGGCTGCGTTGGTGAAGCGACGCCGCTCGTTCGTGACCACGCCGATCGATAACGTCATCAAGGGCACTCGGTGCAGCTGTCCGCGTCGATCCTTTCCGAAGAAATAGCCGGCACGACGATCCTGCTCTGAATACTGATAGCCGATCAGCGTGTCGAATACCGTGACGATCTCCCCGCAGGTTTCCGTGACATTGTCCCCGGGGATGACAAAGATAAAGTCGTCACCACCGATGTGGCCAACGAAGCCCTGCTCGCCGCACACACCCTTCACCACATCGTGTAACAGCATGGAGAGCAACCGGATGACGCGATCGCCGTCGTAGTAGCTATAGCGATCGTTGAACTCCTTGAAGTGATCCAGGTCCGCATAACACACGGCGAAGAACTCACCGGCGTCGATCCGGCGCTGCATCTCGGCTTCGATCGCGATGGTCCCCGGGAGCCGCGTCGAAGGATGAACGAACACGTCACGATCGGACCGGCGTATGAGCAGATCCAGCCGACGCTGAAACTCGCGCGGCTCCATGTCACGCTTCAGAATCTCGTCCGCACCGGCGCGATAGGCGGCCTCAAACGATCGCGATGACCCATCGGTGAGCATCACGGCCGGAACGACGCCGGTATACGAATCATCTTTCAGCCTGAGCAGCGCCATGAAGGCACGCTCGCCATCGCGATCATCGAGGACAACCATTCGCGGTCGGCCACGCAGCGCCTGAGCCATGAGGTCATCGGCGCTGCCGGCGGATGCGACGGGAATGCGCGCTCCCTCCAGCCACCCGAGAAGACTCGCGGGAGCTTCGCCATGGGCCCTGGCGAACAGAACGGCGGGCGGCAGAGGAGCCAATCGAGTGGAGGTGTCAGGAACGGTCGGAAGCCGGCCAGTCCAATTGTGGGTCAACGCATTGTCCAACAATCACTTCCGCGAATCATGACGGGAGTCGGGGCCCCCGCAAAAGGGCGATACCCGCTCGAAGAAACGACGATCGGCGGGCGCCTTCGTGACAGGCCACCCGTCCAGATGCGTGACGACGATCCACCTCGTCATGACGGCCTCGAGGCCGACGCGACCTAAAACGCGATGCGGAGCGAGAGATAGGCTGGCGGTTGCCCCGCGTCGGCAGACAGGCCGGAGAAATTGCGGGCGAAATCGATCGTGAGCCGTCGCACGGCAAAGCCGATCCCCAGCGAGGCTCCGCCCGCCTCCGTATCGCGAGCCTCCATCACGTAGCCACCTCGAAGGAAGACTGCGTCGTCCCAGACGAACTCCGCGCCCGCTCGAGGTAACGGCCGCCGGACCCTGGGCTCGTCAATGACGTCAACCGACACTGCGAACCTGGCGTTCTCCGCCAGCGTCTTGGGCAGCTTGTAGTCGACCATCGCGCCCACCTGGATGCGAGTGGGCAGTGCGTCCTCATCCTGGTCCTCTTCCCGGAGTCGCACCCCCAGATTGCGCACGGCGGCACCCAGGTGAATCGGCAGCTTGGTCGGCAGATCGTATTGGACACCGAGGTCGAACGCCGACGTTGAGGCCAGGGTGGTGGGAAGGGATGGGCACTCGCCGCTGCAGTCAAACCGGAACTGGAGCAGTTTGTAGCTGGCGCCCACCCTGATGCCCTTCCCGATGCTTGCCGCATGTGTGGCCACGAGCGCGACGTTTCGGGGGAACAGCTGCCCGGATGGGACGGAATCGGGGCCCGTGACATCGCCACCGCCATAGTCCAGCAGGTTGGCAGACAGGGCGACCACCCCGATCGGCGTGCCTAACGCGACCACCAGAGCGTCACCGGTGCCGATGAGGCTCTGCGAGTGATTCAGCGAGGCTTCTCCGCGACGGATCGACGCGAGGCCCGCCGGATTCCACCACACGGCTTCGCTCGACCCGCTCGCGGCCGCCGTCGCGTGGCCAAGGCCTGCGGAGCGCGCCCCGACCGGCAGGAGGAGAAAGAGCGTCGCGTCCTGCGCCGCCGGGCGGCGTTGCGCGTCCAGCGGCTCGAACGCCCAAACCAGTGCGCCGGCAGCCGCGACGACCAGGACGCGTCTACAGCGCCCGCGCCTCATCGGTGAGCATGATCGGAATGCCATCGCGTACGGGATACACGAGCCGGCACGCGGCGCAAGTGAGCGTGGACTCCGCCTCGCGATAGTCGAGTTTGCCCTTGCACCGCGGGCAGACCAGGATCTCGAGCAACTGCTCCGACACCTTCACCGGTTACTCCTTGGGTAGCGTGAATCCGAGACGGTGCAGCGTTGCCGCGTTGCGTCGCCAGTTGGGAAGCACCTTGACCCAGAGGTCGAGATACACTGGTGCGTCCACGAGGGGTTCCACCTTGGCGCGAGTGGCACGTCCGATTTCGCGGATGCGGCTGCCGCCCTGGCCGATGAGGATGCGTTTCTGACTGTCGCGTTCCACGTACAGCGTGGCCCGAATGTACACCGGTCGCTGCCCCTCGCGGAATTCATCGATCTCGCAGTGGACCGCATAGGGAAGTTCTTCCTCCAGCTGTTCGAATGCGGCTTCCCGCAGCGCCTCGCACACGAAGAATCGCACGGATTGCGTGCTGGCGTCATTGGGGTCGTAAAGAAACGGACTCTCGGGGAGCTGTCCTGCCATGACATCCATGAGCGCACTCACACCGGTCCCTTCCGACGCGGAGATTTGCATGGCGTCTGGATAACGGTCGAGCAGCTGCCGTATCGTCGCTGGGTCCGCCACGTCGGTCTTGTTGAGCGCAATGATCATTGGGGCCGCGCTCGAGAGTCCCAGCGATGCCAGGACCTCGGGACCGACCGCCTCCGGGTGAGACCCATCGATGACAAAAACCACGAGATCGGCGCCGCGAAGTACTTCTGCTGCCTCATGTTGCATCGCGCGCTGCAAGTGGTACCGCGGGTCGAGGAGTCCAGGCGTATCGGTGAAGATCAGCTGTTCTTGTTCGCGAGTGACGAGGCCAACGACCCGTTGGCGGGTGGACTGAGGTTTCGAGCTCACGATCGCCAGGCGCTGTCCGACGAGCCGGTTGAGGAGTGTCGATTTTCCGGCGTTAGGCGCACCCACGACGGCGATGATGCCGCAACGAGTCATTGGGGGAATGATAGGGCGATTCTGCGGACAGTCCTTTCGGGCTCGCATTCCCGGAAGCGGGCGGAGGACGACGCCACGAAAAAAAGACGGACCACCCGGATGGATGGCCCGTCTAAGGGGTGCCGGCGACGGCCTACTCTCCCGCGATCTCTCGATCGGAGTACCATCGGCGCTGTAGGGCTTAACGACCGTGTTCGGGATGGGAACGGGTGTGGCCCCTACGCTCTAGTCGCCAGCAAGTCGTGCGTGAAGAACGACAAGCGGAAAGGGAGTAGATCGTGTGATTGGATCTCAGCTAGATCTTGCATGCTCTGCTGATACTACAAAAAGGGTGAGTCAAGCCTCACGGGCGATTAGGACCGCTGCGCTCGGAACGTGTTGCCACGTGTCCACGTGCGGCCTATCGACGGGATCGTCTCTCCCGGCCCTTAAGGGGACTCAAGGTCCCAGGGAATGTTCATCTTGGAGGGCATTTCCCACTTAGATGCTTTCAGCGGTTATTGCCACCGATCATCGCTACCCGGCGTTGCCCCTGGCGGGACAACCGGGACACGAGCGGATCGTCCGACTCGGT
>JBQTIW010000143.1:0-2244 GCA_052387735.1 Gemmatimonadaceae bacterium | reverse complement strand
GCGAGCCGTGCGCTCAAGGCAAGGAGCGGGCCGACGATCGCGAACTGAACCGCCGTGAACGCCGTCTCGAGTGTCACGAACGTACCGATCGAGCTCATCGGATGTTTGGCGGCCACGGCGAGTGTGGTGAACGTCCATGAAAGCAGCGCCGCTCCGGCGGCGAACCGCATCCCGGCTCCCAGCGTTTGCGTTCGCTCAACCATGCGAGGGTACGCCGCGCCAAACACCAGTCCTTGCAGCAGCATCGAGAGGAAGCCGACCGGGATGATTGGATCGGGCCGATAGATGTCGAGATCGCGATAGGTCTGCTCGAACAGCACCAGATGCCAGACGAAGCCGAGCAGGAAGGTCGGCAGCAGGTATGCCAGCAGGGCAAGGACGTAGGCGCGGCGCATGGCGATTCCTCGACGTGACTGGAAGGCGGGCGGCCAACATGCGATATTCACTTGTCTTTTGCAAGTAATATTTCCACTCACCCTGCATGTGGTGACCGATCAACGCCGATCCGGCTGCCCCATCAGTCTGTCGCTCGACATCTTTGGCGATCGGTGGTCGCTGCTCATCGTGCGCGACCTGATGTTCAAGGGGATGCACACGTTCCGCGAGTTCGCCGGGGCCGGTGAAGGGATCGCCAGCAACATCCTCACCGACCGCCTCGCTCGGTTGGAGCAGGCCGGGCTGATCACGAGCGGGGCTGATGCGCGCGACGGCCGGCGCGTCAGCTACCACCTGACGAAAAAAGGGATGGACCTCGCCCCCGTCCTGGTGGAGATGGTCCTCTGGGCGGCGAAGCACGAGGACACGGAGGCACCGCCGGCAACGGTTCGGGCCATACGCGCCGACCGCGACGCTTTCATTGCGGCCCTGCGAAAGGCAGACCGCAGCGCGGCGCGAACGCGCCGGTGAACCACACCTCATGGCGCACGTCATCAACGCTTTCATCCCGGCGTCCCGCAAGGCGCGTTCGGCTCGTCAATGGGCGGGGGACCGCGATGTCGGATCGATGTGTGCTGGCATTGCCGTCCTGGCAACGCGTACATTGGGCGGCCCGGCTCCACGTCTGACCCTTGTGTCGTCGACCGGCCCGTTGCTGCAGTAATTTCCTTTTAGGCAAGTTTCCTGCGCGGGCGCACGAAGGGCGGAGAACGGAGGTGGAATGCACACGTTGATCATCATGCAGAACGACGCCAAAGTGCGCCGTCTCCTGCCGCGTGAGGACAACATCGAATTCGGTATCCCGGGCTCGCCGATCCGGTATCGTCTGCAGATCTTCGCCCCGGACACGCCGGCGGCGACCGCAGCGCTCGGCGGGACGGGCGGCGCGCTCGGCGCCACCTTCCTCGACTCGGCGAACCGCATCAAGCGCAAGATCATCGCCTTCGCCGACTCGATCTCCAACCCGCCGATCACCGTGGACGTGGTGGAGTTCCAGGTCATCTTCTTGTTCCATCAGACCAGCCGCGGCACGGCGCGCGCGATCACCCGCGGGCTGAACCTGCTCGACGCTGACCCGCAGTGGCGCAACCTGCCCGAACGGAAGCGAATCGGCATTCGTGTGCGTCGCTCGTGGCTCCTGTCCTGCGAAAGCGGCACCGATCAGGCCGTGGCGGATACGCCTAACATCGATCCGGCGCTGGCGCGCAAGCTGCAGCAATGGGTGCAGCAGGCGCGCGACATGCGCATCGCCGCTGCAGTTGCCTTCACTACCGAGCAGAAGCCGCCTCCGTCCGATCCCAAGCGGTACTGGGTCCCGTTCATCTACACCTTCTCGACCGGCGATCCGGTGACTGGTGGCATCACGCTGGACCCGCAGCGTGTCGGCTTCCGGGTGACACCGTACACCATCGACGACAACGGCAATTTTCAGAAGATTCCCAAGCCGGCGGGCAGCACCCAGAGTGACGACCAATACGAAGCCGGCACTCCTACGGTGGGCAAGGTCTACAAGTATGAAGGCCAGACCAAGGTTGACGAGAAGAGCATCGTGCTGAACAGCACGGTGAACATCCTGACGGGGAGCTTCTAGCAGGCTGCTGAAAAAGGATCACAAATCTGGGCTTGTCGGCCGGGCCTCGGATGCCTAACGTGGCGCACCTTCCCCCGGCGAGGCGTCCCAGGCGTGGTGCGGAGTCGACCCAGCGGCAGCTCTTCAGCCTCCTCGACCTCGAGGACCGGATTCCCGCCACGCATCCGCTCCGCGCCTTCCGGGCCCTGGTCGAGCCGATCCTGCGCGAGCTCTCGCCC
>JBQTIW010000142.1:0-6121 GCA_052387735.1 Gemmatimonadaceae bacterium | reverse complement strand
GCTTCTCGCCCTTTGCCCTTGCCCTTATGCGGAAGGCGGGACTCGAACCCGCACGGGGGTACCCACAGGATCCTAAGTCCTGCGCGTCTGCCAGTTTCGCCACTTCCGCCTGTCCCGAAACCTAGTGTAGTGTCGCCAAAGTCTTGTTGGCTTTGTTGACCTTCTTCAGAATCTGCTGCACCGTGGCGGTCCAGACAAAGGGCACGGGGCGTTGGTTGCGCTGATCGATGTACTCGGTGATCGCGGCGATGAGTTGCTCGACGCTCGTGACGGCGAGCCGGCGGATCCGGCGTTCGGTGAGTTCGCTGAAAAAGCGCTCGACCAGGTTGAGCCAGGACGCGGATGTCGGCGTGAAATGGAAGTGGATGCGCGGATGGCGGTCGAGCCAGCGCCTCACCTTGGGATGCTTGTGCGTGGCGTAGTTGTCGAGGATGACATGAATGGCCAGATCGCTCGGCACGCGGCGTTCCATCTGGCGCATGAACTTGAGGAACTCCTGCTGCCGGTGGTGGGGCATGCACTCTTGCAGCACCGTGCCGGTCGCGACGTCGAGCGCGGCGAACAGCGTGGTGGTGCCGTGCCGTTTGTAGTCGTGGGTCATCGTGCCCAAGCGTCCTTTCTTCATGGGCAACCCCGGCTGCGTCCGGTCCAGTGCCTGGATCTGACTCTTCTCATCGAACGCAAACACGACGGCGCGCTCGGGCGGATGCAGATACAGCCCAACGACATCGCGCAGCTTGGCGACGAACGCGGGATCGGTGGAGAGCTTGAATTGCTTCACGCGATGCGGCTTCAGGCCATGCGCGCGCCAGATGCGCGCAATGGTCGCGTGGTGGTAGCCCGTGACCTCGGCCATCAAGCGCGTGCTCCAGTGCGACGCCCCTTTCGGTTTGGTGTGCAGCGTGCGCTCGACGATCGCCTCCTCCGTACCAAGCGCGATCTCTTTCGGTCGCCCCGCCCGCGGGCGATCGACGAGGAGGCCGTCGACGCCGGCCGCGTCATAGCGATCCAGCCAGCGGGAGACCGTGGGGCGCGAGACCCTGAGCTGCGCACAGATGGCATTCCCTGGCGTCCCGCCCGCCGAGGCCAACACGATCCGGGCCCGCTCCACGACCCGGTGCGCGGTGGTGCGCGTCCGAATCACCTGCTCCAATCGGGCGCGGTCCCCACGGCGCAACGCGATTTGACGGATGGGCAATGGCATGGACCACAAGATACCACCGTCCGTGATATTATGCACGCTATTTCTGCGACACTACACTAGGCCGGGCGTTCCTGGAACGCAGTGCCCCTGACGATGACAGAGGTGCTCGTCGCGTTCGCCCTCACAACCAACGGGGTTCCAGAGTCCAATCGATCTGAGTAAGTATCCCCTCGCGCAACCGCACGACGCCGCGCTCGGCGTCGAGGTCCGGGAGGTCGAGGCCCACGAGCTCCCGGCCCTCGATCCGCGCGCCATTCTCAAGCTCCTCGAGGCCATGGTCGAGACCCGCCGCCGCAGCACCCCGGCCCGCCCCCGCACGCAAAGTCAGCTGACCACCCCTGACGAGCCCACCGGGCGGCCGCCAGGCGGCGCGAGACGCCAGTCGTTGACCTGCAGCGGCTCAACGCAAAGCCCGACCACATGGACCGGGCTTCTGTCGGACCGCTGCCTCCTGCCTAACCGGTGCTTGCACCTGGCGGCGCGAAACCGCCGCCCCGCCGGTGAAGCTCAGGGTTAGGCTCTGGCGGCCAGTATCAACGTCACATAGACATCTTCTTCGGCCGGCAGTGCCTGGAAGAAGCGCTCCTCGACTCTTTGAGCTTGCTCACCGAGTGCCTCGCTCATCGCGGAAGCAGACACTGAGAAGTCGGCGACGAACTCTGGAAGAGGTTCCACGGAACGACCGTCCCAACGGATGGCCTCCGCCCCGAGGAGGCGAGCACCCATCCGCCTAGCCTCGCCCACCAGCTGCATCGCGTCGCTCGGGCGATAGTAGCTCTCTCCACCACTACAGATCGCGCGATGTGCGAACCGTGACAGCAGCAAGTCCAGCTCAGCCTGTGGCGTCATTTCTCGAAGGGTGACTTCCAGTTGGGATCGTTGCGGTTCGAGATCTGGACGATGTCTCTTGTCCGGTTGTTTCGCACCACGTAGCTACCATCTGGATTGATGAAAGCCGTCGCAGCGTCATCCATCCGCGATCCGTCTGCCAGAAATCTCGTGTCACGCGCCGCCGCCGCGCGGTGGGGATTCGCGATAGTCTCGTTGATTGAAGCGCTGCTCCATCCACGCGAGCCCATCTGCTTTCCTACCTTCTGGCCGATTGAAAAGTCGGCTCTCGTGGAGCGAGTAGGCCTCGCAGAAGCAACCCCGCCCGCAATGCGCCCTAGCGCATCGCCGATGAGCATCGCATGAATGGTCTGCAGCATTCCCATCCGGATTCGATCCGCGTCCGCCGCAATCACCGCTCCAGCGATCGCCTTCGCGCTAAGGTCGGCCAGCGCAACAGAGTGCACACAGCACGGATAGAGCCCAAACGGATCCGAGAAGTTGACCGGATCCCCGTCAGCAAAGCCGTGGAGGTTGAGTCCCCCCGCGAGCCTGATCGGGTCTTCTTGCGTGAACTAGACCGGTTGGCACTCGGCGCTACGACCCGAGGTGATTCAAGTGATGATGGCTGTTCTCGTTAGCTGCTCCGTGGTGGAGATTCTTGATCGTACTTCGTGGGTCGAGGCCCGGAAATGCACTTTCGAGGGGCCGAGGCGGTTTCTTCTCTCGTGCGAGGGCCTGCGGCAGGGCCCTCCCGTTAGGCAGCGAGGGCCCTTGCCTCTAGCTTGCCGTTCCCGTTCTGCGCTCCGCTCAGGCGGCGACGACGCGCAGCCGTCCCTGCTTCCGGGAGCGCGGGGCCTTCTTCAGCACGATCTCCACGTCGCGCCCGAGCGCCGTCAGAAACTCCAGGAGCCGCTGCGTGGAGAAGCCGCCCAGCCGTCCATGTAGCACGTGTGAGACCTTCGGCTGGTCGATGCCCATGAGCGCCGCCGCCGCGCGCTGCGTGAGGCCGCGCTCTTCGATCGTCTGCGCGATGGCGGACGCGAGCTGTGCCTTGGCCAGCTCCTCGGCCGGATTCGCGAAGCCGAGATCGGCGTAGACGTTCCCGCTGCCGCGCGTCACCGAGATCTCCTTCCGCTTCGCCATGCTACGGTCCTCCTCCATGGTGTTCGGCGTAGTGGGCTCGGGCTCGCCGCCACCGCTCGCGGATCACCGTCAGCTCACGCTTGGGCGTGGCGATGCCACGCGTGGACTTCTTCTGAAAGACATGGAGCACGTACACCACGCCACGCAGCTTCACCGTGTAAACGGCGCGATAGGTGTCGCCGTCGTAATCGTCGACCACTTCGATGAGCCCGGCGAGGTCCCCCCGCAGCAGCTTCGCCGCGGGATGCTGCCCACCCTGTTGTGCGCGGTGCAGCGCGTAGCCGAAGACGCGGCGCGGCTCCTCCGGGAGGGCCCGGAGATCCTGACGGCTCGAGCCCATCCACTCGACGGGCTTCAGCGGAGGGACTTCGCGCGGGTCGATCATCGGGAGTATGCCTGATTTAGCATGTCGGGGCAAGTCGAGGAGTCGGGCGCTCGGGACAGGAGGTGGGGCGGCGGCCAGCGCGCCCGCCGGCGGTGGGAGGCCCGCGGCCCAGGTTTACATAACGTGGTTATGTAAAGGCCGGAGGCCCCAGGCGTGGGGGCCGAGGGCGGGGGCGCATAATGGGCCCGTTATGCGCAGCGCGCGTCAGCGCGCGACCCGCCCGGTCCGGGCGCCAGCCCGGCGGCCCCCAGACGCCGCCGCCTGGGCCGCGGGCCGTGGCGCACCGAGGCTTCCTCGCGCTGGCCGCGGGGGCGGGGTGGCCGCGGACATACACTACGTTCTCAGTCTCGGAGGCCGTCTCGGGCCGCCTGGAAATCGGGCAGCGGGTGTCGGCGAACGGACACAATCGCTCCGTGATCGCTACGCCCGTTGCACCATCCACTCAGCCATCGCATCCACCGCCGCCTGGGAGAAAGACATTGCGTCAATCGATGCCGTCTGGTCGTCCCACGCCATCACCAGATCGCGTTCGAACGCTTCCCGATGCCGATCGAGCAGCTCCCGCGCCTGCACCCCGAGCGCGTATTCGCTGACTGGCCTGATGTCCGCCGCCTTCGCCCACTCGAGAAACGCGGCGGCGAACGCGAACCGCTCGTGCCAGCTCCGCCAAGCCGGTGGCTGAGCCCGGAGGTCCAGGACCTCGCGCCACGGAGCGGGATCGACTCGATACCCTGCCGGTGCACTGGATCTGACCTGGAGGAGCCGCGCCGCTGACATGTCTTCCGCCGCGCGGCGCACGGCCGCCGTCGTGTAGGCCGTGGCCGCGGTAATTTCGCGGACCGTTGCCCACCGGCCCTCGATCCCGAGCAGATAGCTGAGCAGGTCTGCCTTTGCCCCCACGCCGAGGCCGACGCGGAGCCGAAGCAGCAGCGCCGAAGGGTTGGACAGCGGCGCTTTCACCGCCCGACGCTTGTTGGTGCGCGCTCCATCGGGTGACTTCGGATTCTTGCCGCGAGCAAGCCCGGCCAACGGACGCCAGCGCAGGTCCTTCCCATCCCCAACGGCGATGCGAGCCACCCACGGCAAGCGATCGCTTGCCGCAGCGGGATAAGCGGGCGAGAGGTTTTTCGCGCGCTGCACAGAGAGGGTGTGGGAGTTCAACAACGCCCAGTCATGGAGGATATCGGTGAGGCGCGGCTCCTCTCGCTCCAGAACGAGCGACATGAGCAGCAGCGCCTCCGGATCGACAATGGCGTGTGCGGCCACGTGTCCAGCGGCTTGCCCGCCAACCGCCCGCCACTGGCGCCATACCACATCGAGCACCGCATCGCGGAGCCTCCTGGCGAGCGAGCGAAGCCTAACGCGGGCGGCGGCGGCTTGCACCATCGTCGAGTCCGAGGTCACTGCGGACATGATCCACCACCGTGCGCAGTACGGTTGGAAAGTCCGGAGACGCGTCCTGCGTCGCCACCCACGCTGCCGCCTGATCGAGCTCGGTCGACGACGGGGCGAGCGCGAGCAGATCCCGATAGTGCACGCTTGCCGGCCCGGTCGAGTCGGCGGCGGCGAAAAGCTTGAAGAAGATCAGGTCGTGCCGGGCCACGACGCCGACCCACAGAGCAGCGAACCGTCGCCAGTGCACGCGGCCCTCGAGCCCCGGCGGCAGGCCGGCTCGCCATTGCAACGCGGCGCCAGCGTTGAGCCAGTTCTCGTCGAGCGCCATATCGCGAGCTACGATACGGGCGGCTCGCACGAGGCCTGTCGGCAGGGGGTCCGGCGGCTCCCGCATTCCAATCGGCACAGGCGTCGCCGGTCTCGCGAACGCGAGAATGTCGACGTCGGTCGTGGGACGCGGGACGATTCCGAGGAGGTTGAGCGCCGCGCCGCCGAGGATGACGATGGCGTAGTGCTCGTCTACGGCGTCGAGGAGTTCCCCGACGCGGCGAAGCGCCTGTTCGAGGTCGGATGGATCCAGATCCATTATAGTTCGTATCATGATACTTAATGTATCATTATGCGCGCGTTAATGTATCTGCGCAAGAGCTGCCGTTGGCGAAGCATCCGGCCGTCGGATCGGGCGCATCCCGTGACTCTCACCGGCATCGGTCGTGCACGGGGCAACAGCGAGATCCGCCTCGCCGGCGTGTACGTAGACGGCTTGCGCACCCAGGAGCACGACGGCCGGCAGGTGGTCGCGCAGGGCATCGATTCCACGCAGCTGTCGGAGCGGTAGCACTTTCGAGGGGCCGAGGATGTGGCTTTTCACGAGCGAGGGCCCTCCTCGAGCCCATCCCCTCGATGGGTTTTCGCGCCGACACCTCACGAGGATCGATCATCCGGAGTATGCCTGATTCGGCATGTCTGGACAAGGTGGTAGGATCGCGAGTACTCCGGGGCGGGGGCGGCCGGCGCAACGCTCCGGGGCCGTGGCGCACCGAGGCTTCATCGCGCTGGCCGCGGGGTGGGGCGGCCGCTCGGCAGGTGCACCACGCCGCGTTAGGCATCGGGGCGGTCGTCTGACGTATCAGCCGCTGCCGCAGCTACAGAAGACGCGGCGG
>JBQTIW010000141.1:0-4101 GCA_052387735.1 Gemmatimonadaceae bacterium | reverse complement strand
GCCACCGCGCGTAGTCATGATGTCCGCCGCGGGCGACCATACGAGAGCCCGCCGCCTTGTGGAGGGTTCTGTCATGCGTGCAGCAGCTGTGCGCCTTGCGGCCGCCTTCGTCATGACGGGACCGGTCGTAGCCTGTGATACTGAGCTTCCGCCCGGTGCCGCCATCATCGAGAGCCGCGATTTCGGGAAAGTGTTCGTCGGGGACAGCGTAACGCGGACGTTACGCCTCACGAATGACATCGTGCCCGGGACAACTCTGGTGATCTCCTCCTCGGTCCTCGATCCCGGCACCGTGTTCAGCCGGATTGGATCGCAACCGCCACCCACCGACTCGGTGCGACCAGGCGGTACACCCCGCGCGTTCGTCTTCGGCTTCCAGCCGCCCCAAGTAGGCCCGTTCCGCACGAACTGGCGCCTCACGCTCAACGGGCAGCCGGTCGTCCTCGAGCTCATGGGCACCGGCGTACTCGTGGCGGGCGATAGTCTGCGTGAAGACGCCGGGCAAACCAGCGATGCCTCTGGCTACGACTTCAGGAGCGTCATCGTCCGCACACGGGCGCAAGTCCTCCTTCGCTTCGACGCGATCGGTGGTGTGGTCATCACGCGCCCCACCATCGATCAGTCGGTCCCTGGCGTCTTTCAGCTGCTCAACGCGGCAACCGCGCCGCAGGGCGGACCCGTACCGGATCCCCCATCCACACGGTCGCTGTCGCGGGGCCAGGAACTGGTGGTCACTCTCAGCTTTACACCACTGGACGCCATCCGCTACACCGGCACGCTCACCGTCCGCGACAACAATGGGAACGTCGCCTACAAGCTGTTCCTGCAGGGTGACGGCGAGATACCTCGCGAACAATGACGTCCGTCTCTCCGCAGCATCCCAGAGAGCTTAACAGATCGAAGAGTCAACGACCCAGGAGGAGATCATGCCACGCATCGTGGACATCAGCTTCGACATCAACGGCGCCACCAGCGGCACGCAAATCGTCTCGTGCGACCCTGGCGCCCCGACCACCGGCCAACTCACGGCGTTCCTCGCTTGGGACCGCCGGGAAGTACGATCCGCGCGCCAGGTGCGGGCCAGCATCAAGCTTTTGCGGCCCGGCCTCATTAGCGGACGCGTGCTCATACGTGACAAGACGACGGCCTCGGCGGCGGACCCCGAGGTCCCGGACTTCGTGTTTCCAGGTCTCCTGGAGTTCGTCGGCCCGACCCTCGGATGGAAGGTCACGAGCCTCCTCACGACCTACACCTATGAGTGCGTGTGCTCATCGTCGAGTGGCACGTCATCGCTCAACATCACTTCGTCCAGAGGGGGCCAGTGGGTGACCGAATTCGATTCTCCGGGGCAGGAGACCATCCGTGGCGTGATCTCGCTGCGCGATGCCGGGGAACGCTATGAGCGCGAGTTCGACACGGTGATCACCGCGGCCTGCGAGACACCGGTGGTGGACGACGATGGCATCCCATGGTACGCGCCAGAGCAACCGACCTACGAAACCGCCATCGACCGCAAGCTCGGCGCGCTGTTCGCCCTGGAGTCCGCACGCACCGAGACGCGGATCGCCGAGGCCCTCGCCGCGATCATTGCTGCGTACGGACCGCCAAACGCGGCGCCGGGTGTCAACAGACCGACGCGAAAGGACCTGCGCAAGTAGGTGAGGCGTTCCGTCGCCTAACGTTGGACCGAGTGCGGTCGGCTCGCTATCCCCTGCTCAGCGGTGCCGTGGGGACGACGGCAATCGTCACTCGGCCTGAATCGGATGCCGCGCGGATCTCCAATCGCATCGGCTTCTGCGCGAAGCTGAATACTCCCTTTGCGCAGGCCGGACGCCACGGCCGAGTCTGTGACAATGGCCTCGTATGGCCGATATCGTCCGGCGCCGTGATAAGCGAGCACCTCTGGCAACGGCAGGACGGCGGTGACCGTTCCGTCCTCGGACGCCGCCTGACGATGCACACAACGGGTGTGACCTACACGGCCTCAAGGCGTCGTGAGAATGCTCCCGAGGATCCCGCTCGTTGTACAGGCACCGTTCGCGTCACAGAATGTCCTGGACATCGAACGCCCTCCGCTATTCTGCTGCGGCACGCCCGGACACTGCCCAAGGTTGAAGAAGGGAGGCCCCCCTTCAAATCCGCCGACACCGTTCGACATGATCCAATAGCGGGCAGCTGCCACCGGCGTCTGGCAGAGCAGTTCGATGTAGGTCTTTTCTCCAGCGGTTATCTGCCGCCCGTTAATGAAAACCCCCGACGTCCCGCGGGACGCGTCAGCGTTGAGCGGGCCACCGAGCGACAGGCCAGCGATCATCTGCCCACCAATCGCTTCACCCTCGCGCCCGTACGCACCCGAGATCGGGTCGTACCAATAGCGTCCGGGCGCAATCGCGACTGGATACACCTGCTGCAGCTGGCGCACGGTCCACGCAGACAGCGCCACACCGTTCACCACGATGCTCGCGGCTTCAACCACACTCGTGCGTTCGTCGGTGGTTGCACGCTCGTCGGTGCTTTCGCGTGCTTCGCCGCTGGCGCGCTCGCCATCGGACTTCGCGCACGTCTCAACCGAAGCAACCAGTGCGCTGAGCAGCAGAATGAGCCGGACGCGCGATCGTGCGATGTTCTGCGGCATGGTCTGACTCCTCTGCGTCCCCCCGGTTCGCTGCGCCCCGTCCACGCGGAGGCCTGATCGGCACCTCGTCAGGGCGGCCTACCGCTCCACAATAAGCCGCAAATCCCTCAACGGCCACGAGTGAACCCCAATGACCTGGCGCCCTATTCCGATGGGCGCGCCGGGTTCATGAGTGACCTGAGCCCGGTACGGCTCACCCTGCCAGGCCGGATCCCGAGGACCGCCCTTGGGCCAACAATCGACGCCGTTTGGCACCGTGGCAGTAATTGCTGGTACCATGAAGTACCGACCTTTGCCGCGCACCGCGGCGGAGTCGAGTGCATCGCACACGGACCCGACACAATCCCGATCGATGACTACAAAACTCGATAAGGCGCTCAAGCGGGAGATTGAGATCGATGGTGTCGCATACACCGTCACGCTGTCGCCAGCCAGTCTCAAGATCGTTGAAAAAGGCAAGCGAAACGGCCCGGAGTTTCGCTGGGGCGACCTTGTTGGCGGGAGCGTAACACTGACGAAACACCTCGAGGCGTCGCTCGCGAAGGCAGGAACGCGCGATGAACAGGCGGACGGTTCACCGACGAATGGAGAGCCAGGCCAGGCGTAGTTCGGGTTCGGGATGGGGACTCGACATTGCGGATCCGAGATCAACCGCCGTGCTGCGTGCCAGTCGCCAGGGGAACTCCACTGATCTACGATTCAGTGGCCCCGATTCCCGGACTTTCCTGATGACCAGAAACGACGCTGAGACGATTCTCGCGATCGCGGCGCTGGCGGCGACCGCGGATGGCGACCAGAGCGAGGCGGAACGCGCCAGCGTCGTCGACGCCGCGGCCCGGCTCGGCGTGCGCGAGATGTTGCAGTCAGCCGACGGGCCGGCTGGAACCGATCTGGATGTCGCCACGCTCGCCACGAAGCTTTCCGACGCGGAGGCCCGGCGCATCGCATACGAAACGGCCGCCGCCGTCTGTCACGCGGACGGTCCACCTAACGGGACCGAGTCTGCCTTCCTGGACCGGTTGCAGGAAGCGCTGGGAACCCCGGGCGACGCCCCGTCTGTTGCCGCGGTGGTCGGCACCGTGTCCGCCCCACTCCCGATAGGTGCCAGGGCGACCACGGACGATCCGGGCACGCTCATTCTCGATCAGGCGATGCTCACCGCTGCGTGCGAGCTGCTTCCCGACCGACTGGCGACCCTCAGCATACTTCCACTGCAGCTGCGGCTCGTCTATACGATCGGACAGCGCAACGGACAGCCGCTCGACATGTCACAGGCGAAGGATCTCGCCGCGGCGCTTGGGATCGGGGCGGCGGCGCAGGTCATGGAGCGCGTCGTTCGGCAGACACTCGGCGGCGTGGCCGGCGGCCTGCTGGGCGGACTGTTAGGCGGAGCGGCCGGCATCGCCGTAGGAGCCGCGATCACCTTTGCGTCGACGTACGCCCTTGGCCACGTGGCTGAGCAGTAC
>JBQTIW010000140.1:0-23209 GCA_052387735.1 Gemmatimonadaceae bacterium | reverse complement strand
GACCATGCGCTTGCCCCGCCGCGCGGCCAGGAGCGCCGCCTCGTTGACCAGGTTGGCCAGCTCCGCGCCCGCCATGCCCGGCGTGCCACGCGCCACCGCCGTGATGTCGACGTCGTCGGCGATTGGCTTGTTGCGCATGTGCACCCGCAGGATCCCTTCGCGACCCCGGAGGTCGGGCGCATCCACGACGATCTGCCGGTCGAACCGGCCCGGGCGCAGCAGCGCCGGGTCCAGCACGTCGGGACGGGTGGTGGCGGCGATCAGAATGACACCGTCATTCGACTCGAAGCCATCCATCTCCACGAGCAGCTGGTTGAGCGTCTGTTCGCGTTCGTCGTGCCCACCACCCAATCCGGCCCCGCGATGGCGGCCGACCGCGTCGATTTCGTCGATGAAGATGATGCACGGCGCGTTTGCCTTCCCCTGTTCGAACAGGTCGCGGACTCGTGACGCACCAACACCCACGAACATCTCCACGAAGTCCGACCCGGACATCGAGAAGAACGGACGGCCCGCCTCACCGGCGACGGCCCTCGCCAGCAGCGTCTTCCCGGTCCCCGGCGGCCCAACCAGCAGCGCGCCTTTGGGGAGCCGGCCACCAAGCTTGGTGAATTTCTGCGGGTCCTTCAGGAATTCGATGATCTCCTGCAGTTCCACCTTGGCCTCGTCACACCCCGCGACATCGGCGAAGGTGACCTTGGGCGTATCACCGGTCAGCAGCTTCGCCTTGGACTTCCCGAACGAGAACGCCTTGGCCCCTCCCGCCTGGATCTGCCGGAAGAGGAAAATCCACAGACCGATGAAAATGACGTACGGGAGGATCGTGATGAGGAAGCCCGCAACCGACGGTCGCTCGTCCTGCGCGCCAACCAGCACCTTCTTGTCGAGCAGGGCCTTCACCTCGTCTTCCGAGTCTTTCATCGGAAGCTTGGTCACGAACTTGGACGACTGCCGTCCGTTGACCATGACCTTCTGCTTGAACTCGCCCGTGACCTGCTTGCCACCCTGTACGGTGGCTTTCACGATGTTGTCCTTTTCCAGCTCGGCACGATACTGCCAATACTCGATGGACACGGCTGGCTCACCGCGCGCACCGGAGAACTGGATGATGGCGACCGGAATCAGAATCACCAGAATCCAGAACGACAGACCCTTAGAGAGACGACCCCAGCTGAACTGCTTCTTCGGAGGAATGGGAGGCATGTGACTCGGCTGATGCTACTGCAAACTCGCTACGTACGGCAAATGACGAAAGTTTTCTGCATGATCCAATCCATACCCCACAAGAAACTCGTTGGGGGCATCGAACCCGACAAATCGCGCCGGATGCGGCAGGAAGGTCGAGACATGCTTGTCGAGCAGGGCGCACACCTCGATCGACCGCGGCTGCCGCTCTCCCAACACCCCCATGACCCGGCTGAGCGTGCGGCCAGAATCGACGATGTCTTCCACCAGCAGAATGTGTTTACCCTCCAACTGCGTTTCCGGATCGTACACCAGGCGCACTGTGCCGCTCGACACCATCTCCGTGCCGTACGAGGCAACAACCAGGAAGTCGACCTGGAGCGGCCGCATGATGCTCCGCACGAGGTCGCTGACAAAGATGAAGCTGCCCTTGAGCAACCCAAGGACGAGGAGATCTCCGTCGGGATACGAGTCGGTTATCTGCTGACCAAGTTCCCGGACGCGTCGCTGAATGTCCTCTGGGCTGAAGACCACCCGTTTGACGTTGCGTCCCTGAAGGCGCGGGTCAACTGCTGAGGCGCTCACACACCAGTCGGCAAACCGGTCTGCCGGACCGAACGGGTGCCGCATGTGCGCGGCGCACTCCTGGAACCCACACAATCTCGCCGTTTGCGGTCACCACGGGCCACCCCCTGCGCTGCGGTCCGGCGATTCCAGCCTCGGCGAGGAAGCGCGTCACGCGGCGGGTTGAACCTCTGAGCCTGAGGCGATCCCCCGGCGCCCATTCACGCACCACCAGCCGGCAGTCTGCCGGCACCCATACCTCCCATGGGGTCGGCTCCGACACGCGTGGCAGCTGTGCCGGGTCGCCCGAGCGAAACACCCAAGGACCAAAGGGGGTGCTGGCCCCAGGGTGAAGTTCTACGGCCGAGAGCGGCGCCTGCCGCAAGGGCTCGATGATCACCTCGCCCCGCAGCCGGGTAGCCTGCCATCCGCCGGAGAGCTGCACCCGATGACCGGTTCGGCTGCTGCCGTCGAGACTCGCGATGCGCGACAATCCGCGGTGATCGAGCACGATCCCATTCTGGGCAAGGACCGACTGCCAGGCGATCGCTCGCTGGTCGAATGGGAGGTCGCGAAGGATTCCGTCCCCGACCGATAGCGACTCGGCATTGGCGCTCTTCAGCCATCGGGATGAAAGCCGGTCGACGTAGCGACGCCACTCGGCCGCTCTGCAACTGAGGGCCATCAGGTCGTCAGGCAAGGTCGGAACCGCCATGCGTAAGGCGGGAAGCAGGTCGAGGCGCACACGATTGCGAACGTGTCGGAACGAACGATTCGTCGGATCGTCGATCCAGCGCACCTGCGCCTCGGAGGCAAAGCGCTCGAGTGTCGCGCGGGCGACATTCACGAGCGGCCGAGCCACCCCGGTGACCGGGACCAACAACCCGGCGAGGCCGCGTGTCCCGGTTCGTCGGAGAATTCGCATCACCACGGTTTCGAGATGATCATCCATGGTGTGCGCGGTGACAATAACGGCGTTGCGCTCTGCCGCCACGGCGCGCAGGAATGTCCAGCGCGCGTGGCGCCAGGCAGCTTCTGAATCGGCCGGCGTCGCCGCGATCCCGGCGCAAAAGGGGAGACCCCTGGCGGTGGCGACGCGACGGACCAGTTCCACTGCCGCCGCGCCGTGCGGGCCGGATCGGTGATCGAATGTCGCGACGTCGATCCTCGAGTCGGGTCGCCGACAGCGGAAGGCCAGCTCCAGCAGGCACATCGAATCGAGCCCACCCGATACCGCGAGGAGCAGCCCCCGGTGCTCACGGAGCAGCAGCTCAACTGCACGGCGGGGGTCGGTTTCGGCCACGCAGGAATGTACCTGAAGCACGAGGGTCGGCGGTGGGGCGTTTGGCCGGCGCTCCGAGGCGCTCGTTAACATCGCTTGCGCCTGCGGCCGATCGTCGCCTCTCCACGCTACCGAGCAGTCCGCTGCAGGCCTATCTTTCGCAGCCGTCATACCACCTTGCCGAGGCATCTCGTGGAAACACACGGACCATTGGGGACGCTCTGGGCGGGCTTGGGACTCGGCGCCTTCTTTCTGGCGCTGACCTGGGTCAACCTGCTCCTTGGCCATTTTCTCACACCACTCTTCCTCATTCCGATGACCTGGGTGATGGACGCCGTGAAAGAGCGGAAAGCGAGGAGAGCCTGACACCAGTCGGGGCCATCGGTCGTAGTGGCAGCGTGGGACGCGGGCTCAGTGCTCCGTCCCACGAGTTGTTCAAGGGTCTCTTCACCGGAGTTCTACCATGCAGTGGGTCTTTCTCGTGCTCTTGGTGGTCCTCGTGCTCTGGTTCGTGGGGGCGTACAACGGACTCGTCGCGCTGAAGAACCAGGTGGCAAACGGCTGGAAGCAGATCGACGTGCAGCTCAAGCGCCGTCACGACCTGATTCCGAACCTGATCAGCACGGTGAAGGGGGCCATGAACTTCGAGCGAGAGACACTCGAGGCGGTGGTCGCCGCGCGCAACACGGCGATCCAGGTCGAGTCGTCAGGTGCCGGGGTTCGCGAAACAGCGGCGGCCGAGGGGCAACTCACGGGAGCGCTCTCTCGCCTGCTCGCAGTGGTCGAGGCCTATCCCGACCTCAAGGCGACGGGCAACATCGCGCAACTACAGGAAGAGCTGACATCCACGGAAAACAGGATTACCTTTGCCCGCCAGCACTACAACGACGTTGCCACCCAGTACAACACGAAGCAGCGGCAGATTCCGACGGCGTTCATCGCGGGGTTCGCCGGGGCGGCGATGGTGGAGTTGTGGGAGATCGAGGATGCGGCGGAGCGAGCCGTGCCGAAGGTTGAGCTTTAGCCACCGCAACAGCCCACGGTTGAGCGCTAGCCGCCGCCATACGCGAAACCCGAGCGGCACGAGAAGCCCCAGACCGAGCGCGGTCGGACTCGGGCTTTTCGTGCTTCCGTGGTTTGTCGTTCGCTAACCAATTCACCATGGACGTTGCACTGGACCTGTTCTCCCAGCAACAGCGCAACCGATCTCGCTCCCGCTGGATCGTCGTCGTCTTCGTGCTCTTCTTCGCCTGGCTGGGATTCGGCGGCGACTGGATCCTCTTCGAGGCCACGCGCACCGTACCGGAGGGCGGCTACCACCACGCGTTCCCCTGGTTCGGGATGGCGCTCAGTCTCGTCGCCGCGGGCGTCGCTGCCTACGCGTGGAAGGCCGGGCCGGAGAAAGTGCTGTGGTCGACCAGTGCCAGGGAGATCATCGACCCGCAGACCGACGCCGAACAGCTGTTCGTGAACGTCGTGGACGAAATGACCGTCGCCAGCGGGCTGCCGCGCCCCCGGACGTGGATCGTGCCTGACGAGGATCCCAACGCCTTTGCCACCGGTCACGACGAGCACACCGCACACATTGCCGTGACGCAAGGGCTGCTCGACTCGTTGAGTCGCGACGAGGTGCAGGCGGTGATCGGCCATGAGATGGGCCATGTCAAGAACCTGGATGTCCGCCTCATGACGCTCCTGGCCGCCCTCGTCGGTGCTGTGGCCCTCATCGGCGACGGCATGTGGCGTGTCATGCGAGGCAGCGGACGGGTCGGGATGGGTAGCTCGCGACTGTCGGGCAAGAAGGGCGGCAATCCCCTCCTGGTCGTCGCCCTGGTCCTCTGGATCGTGAGCTGGCTCCTCGCGCCGCTCATCACGCGCCTGCTCGCAATGTCGGTCTCGCGCAACCGCGAGTACCTCGCCGACGCGATGAGCGCGCAGTTCACGCGGAACCCGCTCGCCCTCGCCTCGGCGTTAGGCAAGATCGAGCACGCCGCCGCGCCCACGACGAAGATCAAGCGAGGCAGCGCCCACCTCTGCATTGCCGATCCGCTCGGTCGTCGCACCGCGGTCGCCGGCTTCCTGGCGAGCCACCCGCCCATGGCCATTCGCGTGGCCCGCCTCAAGGCGATGGCCGGAGGTGCGAGATCACAGTTGGCCGGTGATGCACAGCGGGAGTCCTGACGGCTCGGCTCGCTAGTTTCCACGGGTAGCGCAACGGACGGCGTGAGGACGCCGTCTGGCGTGTGACAGACCCACCCGGACTCGTCCACTCATGATCGTCCGCACCTGTGTGCGGTCCCTGTGCGGGATCGCCGCTGTTGCCACGCTCGCCAACGCGCAGTACTTGACGCGCCCGGCGCAGCCGTGGGAAACGATGACCACGACGTCCTTTCGCATTCACTACCCGGCCGAGATGCGCGCCTGGGTGCACCCGATCGCGGAACGGATGGAGAGCTACGCTGCCGCCGTGCATGATCTCGTCGGCAGCAAGCCGCCAACGCGCACCACCGTCATGGTGGAGGATCCGAGCAACATCGCCAACGGCTTCGCCGTTCCGCTGCTCGACTCCCCGACGATCTTTCTGTGGCCCACACCGCCTTCCCCGGGGCCGACGTTTGGCGCACACCGTGGTTGGGGAGAAATGCTCGCGATCCATGAATACGGGCACATCGCGCACCTCACCGTGGCCTCGCGCAACGGTGGGGAGCGGTTCCTCTGGCGACTCCTGCCGGCGCGCATCGGGCCCGTCGCCCGCAAGTCGCCGGCCTGGGTCATCGAGGGCTATGCCACATACATCGAAGGGCGCCTAACGGGGAACGGGCGCCCCAACAGCGTCGGGCGTCCCGCCGTCCTGCGGCAATGGGCGCTGGAGGGACAGCTCCCCAAGTACCGGGAGCTCAACAACACGGGGCCGTACCTCGGCGGCGCCATGCGATACCTCGCCGGATCGGCATTCCTGGAATGGCTCGCAGCAAGAAAGGGCGACGAGTCGCTCAAACACCTGTGGCGCCGCATGAGCGCGAAGCAGCGGCGGTCCTTCAATGACGCATTCCGCGGCGTCTATGGGGCGGCTCCCGAGGAGTTGTACGGCACCTTCTACACGGAAGTGTTCGAGAAGGCGCTCGAGGTGAGAAAAACGCTGCGGCAAGCCGGACTCGTGGAAGGCGACCTGGTGCAGCGCATGGCCTGGGGAACCGGCGATCCCGCCGTCTCCCGCGACGGCTCCATGCTGGCCATCGTCGTGCGGTCGAACACGGCGCCCCCCCGCGTGGTCGTCTGGAGCACGGCCGACGAAGGCGTGGATAGCAGCACCGCCTGGGCGCGACGGCGTCAGGTGGAAGCCGATCCCCTCGACGTCGCGCCGTTCGATTCATTCCCGCCGCGCAAGCGCGCGCTGGCCACGCTCTACCCGTCTCGCGGACGCGGTCACGACGCACCACGCTGGTTCGGCGACGGCGAGCGGCTGCTCGTCTCCCGCGACGAGCCATTGGGCGATGGCGCCTCGCGTCCGGATCTGTTCATCTGGAACCGCAAGTCCGGTGGCGCGCGCCGTGTGACCCGGGGGGCAGGGATCCGGTCTGCCGATCCCGCGCCCGACGGCAAGTCCGCGGTGGGCGTGCGCTGCTCCGGCGGCGTCTGTGACCTCGTGCGCGTAGACCTCGAGCGGGGCTCGTGGACGCGCATCGCTGGCGGATCACCTTTCGTGGTATGGCACCGCGCGCGGCTGTCACCCGACGCGCGGCGTATCGCAGCATCGGTCCAGCGCGACGGACAGTGGGGCGTGTCCATTGTCGACGCGCGGACTGGTGCCGAACAGCGGCTGGAACTAGCGGACGGCGCCGGGCGCTATTCCCCCAGCTGGACCGCCGACGGGCGGGTGGTGCTGGTCAGTGAGGCCGGTGGCATCGCCAACATCGAAGTCGTGGATCCCGCGTCAGGCGAGACCCGGACGCTGACGCGCGTCACCGGCGGCGCCGCAGCGCCGGATGCCGGCCCCGACGGACGCGTCTGGTTCCTCAACCTGCACGCCCGCGGTTCCGATGTGCGTCGCGTGACGCTCCGGGGCACGGGCACGGCCGACCGTGTGGTGGCGATCGACCCACGACTGGCTCCCGCGGCACGCCGTGTGCCTAACGCGGGCCATGCCTTCCGCGCCGGTCCTGTGCAGGGGCCGGCGGCCTACGCGCTGGGTCCGCGCGGCTGGCGCATCCTGCCCGGCGTGAGCTTCGGTCCAGATGGCGACATGGGAAGCCTGATGCTCGCATCGGTGGATCCCGTGGGGAAATGGAGTACGGTTTTCCAGGGCGCGTACGGGCAGCGCGGTGCCTGGCGTGGCGGCTCGGCGATGACGGCGCTGCGCACGAGCCCGATCCAGCTGGAGTCGGGGATCTGGTACGGCGATCACGCCCCGTCCAAACAGCGGTCGGGCACGTTTGCGTCCCTCAACATCGACTCGCGCTACACCGGGCTTGGCCTCGCGGTGAAGCACCAGCGGGACAAAGCGGCATGGGGCTGGGTGACGCGTGCCGGTGGCAGCGTGGGCAAGGTCGACGGCAATCAGCTGGACGGCGCGTCGCGGGCGCTGGGCTTTGGCGAGCTCGGGACGCGCCTGTCCCTCACGACGCGGGGCTTCACCATGACCCCGCAGGTGGCGGTGGCGGTGGCCGAAGGGAGCACCAGTGGCGAGTCGTGGTCGCGGCGCACGGTCACCGGTGCGCTCACGTTAGGCGGTTCCCGCCGATCGCTGCGCCTGGAGGGCACCCGGGGTACCGTCACGGCGCCGGAGCCGGGAGATTTCGGTATCGCGTACGAGCAGTTTGCCGTCGGCGGCGCTTACCTGCCCTTCATCGACCAGGCCTATCTCAGCCAGCGGGTGTCGTTGCCCTCGGTCCCCGTCGGATACGCCGCCGGCCAGAAGTTCGAGCTGTACCGGGCGTCGCTGCGTGCCTTTGGCGTCCAGCCTTACGCGATATGGGTGGCGGCCGGCGACAGCATCACCCGCTATCAGCGCCTGTTCGGCGTGGAGGACGAACTGAACGTTCCCGCCATCGGGTTCGCCAGGCTCCCCGCGACGCGGATCAGGTTCGGGATCGGATACTCCCTCGACCAACCGTACGACGAGCGATTGCGCCCGTATGTGAGCGTGACGTACCGACCATAACGCGAGCGGTGAGCGGGCGGGTCAGTGCGCGGTAATGTCGAGCGCCGGATCTGGCGAGCGGATCCTCCCTCGCCGGGTTCGGGCCGTCCCCGGTTGGTGTCTTGGCGGCCGTGATCCCAGTAGGTTATCGAGTCATGTTGCCCTCAGCCTCTGCCACCATGCGCATTTCGTTGATCCGCCTCGCCCTAGCCGTCATGTGCAGCACGTCGGTGTCTGCCGGTGCCCAGGTCGCTGCTCGTCCGGCCGCGCCGTCTCCCGACACGCTGCCCCGCCCGGCGGCGAATCCGGCTGACGTCGGCTCGGTCGATGCGATTCTCAAGGCGCTGTACGACGCGATCTCCGGCGGTGCCGGCGTGAAGCGCGATTGGAACCGGTTCCGATCCCTGTTCGTGCCGAACGCGCGGTTGATGCCGGCCGTACCACGCGCCGGCGCGCCCGGAGCCAGCGTACTGGTGTTGAGCGCTGACGACTACGTGCGGCGCGGCGGGGCACAGCTGGAAGCGAGCGGGTTCTTCGAACGTGAGATCCACCGTGTCACGGAGCAGTACGGCAACGTGCTGCACGCGTTCAGCACGTACGAGTCGCGTCGCACCGCCGACCTGAGCGAAAAGCCCTTCGCGCGCGGCGTCAATTCGATACAGCTGCTCAAGGACGGGGACCGCTGGTGGGTGGTCTCGATCTTCTGGGACAGCGAGCGACCCGGGAACGAGATACCAGCCAAGTATCTGCCGAGGTGATCTGCGAGTCGGGTAACCGGGTGATGGCAAGCGCTACGCGTCGATTTCGCCGCATCTGCTCGTCTCCCGAAGACAAATCGTCACCCGAAGACCGCGGCACCTCGTAGTCCCCCGAGTATTCAAGCGAACGTGACGGTCCTACCGTTGCGCTGCACGGAGTGGATGTTCCGAACACCATCGTGGTCTGCAGGTCCCGCGGCGAACCCCTCAGGAGCCGATCGCTCCTCGCCCGGGTGACAGCGCAGATCCGGCGCGCCCTTCCAACAATCCGTTGCCTCGCATCCTCGTGAAATGTCCGTCGCGCGGGGGAAGATCGGCGTTTGCCGGTGCTCCCGCCGACGGGACCTAACGAGGCGACTGGGCGCCGGCCCTCCGGTGAACGCGCCTGTCTCCGGCGGGACGGGCGCGCTGAGCGCCATTCGGGTGCACGGAAGCACCAGCGACTCGGCGTGTCGCCTGCCGAATTTTCCCGAGGAGGGAGTATGCAGTACCGCAATACCACCGGACTCGTCGTCCTGGGCCTGGCCGCTCTGGCCGCCTGCAACGATCCAGCCGCACCGCGCCCCGGTCCGCGCCTCACCGACACCGCTCCACCACCCCAGGCTGAAGTCCAGCCCCTCGCCGCAGCGGGAGAATACATCGTCGTCCTCGAGGATGAAGTGACCGATGTGCAGACGGCGGCCGCCACCGCGCTCGTCACCGCCCGTGGGGGCCGCATTCGCGATACCTGGCAGCACGCGCTCAAAGGGTTCTTTGCGGATATGCCCGCGGGACTCGCTGCGGATCTGGCCCGACGCTCGGACGTGGCCATCGTGGAGAAGAACGATTCCGTCTTTGCGAATGCCGTGCAGCTGAATCCGCCGTCGTGGGGACTGAATCGCATCGACCAGCGCTTTCTGCCTCTCAACAACGCCTACATCTACAACAAGACCGGCCTGGGCGTCCATGCGTACATCATCGACACCGGCATCCGTCCCACGCACGTGGACTTTGGTGGTCGCGTCCTCGGCGGTGTCACGACCATTTTCGATGGCTTCGGCACCAACGACTGTAACGGCCATGGCACGCACGTCGCCGGCACAGTCGGAGGCCACCTCTACGGTGTCGCCAAGCGCGTGTGGCTGCATCCGGTGCGCGTATTGAACTGCGCCGGCTCCGGCACCTGGGCCGGCGTGATCGCCGGCATCAACTGGGTCGCCGCCAACAAGATCAGTCCAGCCGTTGCGAACCTGAGCCTGGGTGGCGGACTCTCGGCCGCCGTCAACGCCGCCGTGAACAACCTGGTGAACCAGAACGTCGCGACCGCAGTGGCTGCAGGTAACTCCAACGCCAACGCCTGCGCCTTCTCGCCGGCGAGTGCGGCCAATCCCCTCACCGTCGGCGCGACCGCGATCAACGACTGGCGCGCGGGTTTCTCGAACTTCGGTGCGTGCCTCGACCTGTTCGCGCCCGGCGTGAGCATCCGCAGTGACTGGAACACGTCGAATGTCGCGACGGCCGTTTTGAGTGGCACGTCGATGGCTTCACCTCACGTCGCGGGATCGGCGGCGCTGGTGCGGGAGGCATTCCCTGCGCTGAACGCCTTCGCCGTGCAGAACGCGATCCGCGCGCAGGCCACCGTTGGCGTGGTGTTCAACCCGGGGGCGGGCTCACCGAACCGGCTGCTCTACACGGGCTGGATTCCGTGATGCCTAACTAGAGCGAGAAGCGCGACGTCGTGGTGGGTGGCCAGCTTCCACCCACCACCCGCGACCGCTCCCTGCTCCAGAAGCCCTGCCGAGCGCCGGGTGCATCGGACAGCTCGGTGTGTTGCCCACCATTGCTCCCGAGGAGGGACTATGCAGCACCCTATCACCATCGGTCTCGCCGTACTCGGCGTGCTCGCGTTCGCGGCCTGCAGCGATCCATCGGCGCCGCGGCAATCGCGTTGGATCGACACGGCTCCGCAGACATCCGCCGGCACACTCGACGCCGGGGGAGAGTACATCGTGGTACTGAAAGATGACGTATCGGACGTGCAGACCGCTGCGGCGACCCTGGTCACGGCACGCGGCGGACGCCTTCTCGACACGTGGGAGCATGCACTCAAGGGGTTCTTGGCCGACCTGCCCGCTGGTCTCGCCGCCGACCTGGCGCGGCGCGCGGACGTGGCGATCGTCGAACGCAATGGCGAAGTGACGGCCAACGCCGTGCAGTTCTTTCCGCCCTCGTGGGGACTGGATCGCATCGATCAGCGTTTCCTACCGTTGAACAACGCTTATGTGTACAACAAGACCGGGGCAGGCGTGCACGCCTACATCATTGACACTGGAATCCGCCCCTCGCACGCCGATCTGGCTCCCCGTGTGATCGGTGGCTTCACCACGATCGTCGACGGGATTGGGACGAACGACTGCAACGGTCACGGCACGCACATCGCCGGAACGGTGGGCGGCACCAGGCACGGCGTCGCCAAGAAGGTGTGGCTCCACCCGGTGCGCGTGTTGAATTGCAACGGGTCCGGGACGTGGGCCGGCGTGATCGCCGGCATCAACTGGGTCGCCGCCAACAAGATCAATCCGGCGGTGGCGAGTCTCACGCTCGGAGGCCCTTTTTCGGCCGCGATCAATGCAGCGGTGAACAACCTCGTCACGCAGAACGTGGCAACGGCGGTGTCGGCCGGCAGCTCCAACTCCAACGCATGTGGCTTTTCGCCGGCCAGCGCCGCGAACGCGTTGACCGTGAGTGCGACGACGACCGCGGACGCGCGGGCGCCCTTTGCGAACTTCGGACCCTGCCTCGATCTCTTCGCGCCCGGCATCAACATCCGGAGCAGCTGGCACACGTCGAACGTGGCGACGATGGTCCTCAGCGGAACCTCGATGGCGGCGTCCCACGTGACCGGTACCGCGGCATTGGTCCGGCAGGCATTTCCCCTGTTGAACGCCTTTGGCGTCCACAACGCGATCCGCGCGAACGCGACAGCAGGCATCGTCACCGGCGCCGGCCCGGGGTCGCCAAATCGACTGCTGTACACGGGCTGGATTCCGTGATGCCTAACTAGCGTGAGGCGATAGGGATGGGCGATCGGCGGTGGGCCCGCTGAACGGATTGCGACACAACGCGTCCGGCGACGACCGCCGAGCGCCTATCGCCTACCGCCTGTCCTTGTATTCCCGCGTGCACCAACCGACATTCCGCCGTCCTGTCGACAAGGAGTGCACGCATGCGGATCGGGGTCCCCCGGGAGAGCGCGCCCGGTGAACGGCGCGTTGGTCTGGTCCCGGAGAGCGTCGGCCGCCTGACGAAAACCGGCCTCCAGGTGCGGGTCCAACGCGGTGCCGGCGTGCCGGCCTTCTGTCCGGACGACGCGTACGCCGCTGCCGGAGCGGAGCTCGTCGACGATTGTGGCGCTGTGTTGGCCGACTGCGACGTCATCGTGAAGGTGCAGAAGCCGTCGCTCGGCGAATGTGAGATCATGCACTCCGGGCAGATCCTCATCGCTCTCCTCCCCGCCGCGACGAGCACCGCCCTTCTCGAGTGCCTCACGCGGCACCAGGTCACGGCCCTGTCGCTGGACCGCGTGCCGCGCATCACGCGCGCACAGTCGATGGACATTCTGTCCTCGCAGGCGACGATCGCCGGATACAAGGCCGCGCTGATCGGCGCGTCACACAGCGCGAAGATCCTGCCAATGCTCACGACCGCGGCCGGCAACATTCCTCCGGCCAAAGCCTTCGTCATCGGCGCCGGCGTCGCCGGGTTGATGGCGATCGCCACGGCGCGCCGGCTGGGCGCGGCGGTCTCGGGATTCGACATCCGGGCCGCCGCACGAGAGCAGGTGATGTCGTTAGGCGCGACCTTCGTGGGGCCCGAGCCGTCCAGCGACGCCGAGGCGGCCGGTGGCTATGCCCGCGCCCAGACCGACGACGAGCGCCAGCGGACGATGGACGCGCTGGCCGCGCACCTCAAGGAGCAGGATCTGGTCATCACGACGGCGCAAATCCCCGGAAAGCCCGCCCCGCGCCTCATCACCCGCGACATGGTCGCCGCGATGAAGCCCGGCGCCGTGATCGTGGATCTCGCCTCCGAGACGGGCGGCAACTGCGAGCTCACGATCGCCGGTGAAACGCGCGACGTCGGGGGCGTGCAGATCGTGGGCGCCGTCAACCTGCCGAGCACCGTTCCCTTCCACGCGTCGGTCATGTTCTCCAAGAACGTCCTGACCCTGTTGCAACACATGATCACCGACGGCGCCATCACGATCAACCTCGATGACGAGATCGTGGGTCCGATGTGCCTCACGCACGCGGGCCAGCCGCGCGTCTAGCCAGCCTTCAGACCGTCATGACCATCATCCTGCAGATCTACGTCTTCATTCTGGCAGCATTCCTCGGCTACCAGCTGATCAGCCGCGTTCCAGCGCTCCTGCACACGCCGCTGATGAGCGCCACGAACGCCATCGCTGGCATTTCGCTTGTAGGCTCTCTGATCGCTGCGGGAGGGCAGTACGGGCGCCTGGCGACGATCCTGGGATTCATCGCCGTGGTGACCGCGATGATCAACGTGGTCGGCGGATTCCTCATCACCAACCGGATGCTGAGCATGTTCAGGCGGGACGCGGGCCAGCCCAAAGGCCACGGGAAATAGGACGCCATGACCACGCTTCCCGGCCGCGAGCTGGCGATTCAGTTCACGTACGTCCTCGCGTCCATCGCTTTCGTCGTCGGGCTCCGCGGACTCACGCAACCGGACAAGGCCAGGCGCGGCATCCAGATCGCCGCGGTCGGCATGTTGCTGGCGATCATCGGCACGCTGGCCTCGGCCCAGATCCTGACCTATACCTGGATCGGGATCGGCCTCGCCGTTGGCACCATCGTCGGGTATCCACTGGGCATGTGGGTGCCGATGACCGCGATGCCTCAGCGCATCGCCATCGCGCAGACCTTCGGCGCATCGGCGGCCACACTGGTCGGCGTCGCCGAGTATCATCATGCCTTTCACGGAGCCGCGGCGGCAGGGCTCAGCCGGTTCACGACGGGTGCCCTCGGACTGGAGGTCACGTTAGGCGCTCTCACCGTGTGCGGGAGCCTGATCGCCTTCGGCAAGCTGCAGGAGATCCTCCCCGGTCGCCCGATCACGTTCAAGGGCCAGAACGTCGTCAACCTGGCTCTCGTCGCCGTGGCGATCGGCCTGCTCGTGGCCCTCATACTGAACCCGCACGACGCGCGGCTCTTTTACGGCCTGATCGCCCTCGCGTGCGTGATCGGGTTCTCGCTCGTGCTTCCAATCGGCGGCGCCGACATGCCGGTCGTGATCGCCTTGCTCAATTCCTACGCCGGTCTCGCGTCCGCGGCCACCGGGTTCGCGCTGGGCAACATGATCCTGATCATCTGCGGCGCGCTCGACGGCGCGTCGGGCGTCATCCTGTCGGTCCTGATGAGCAAAGCCATGAACCGATCCTTCCGGTCGGTTGTCTTTGGCGCGTTTGGCAGTGAGGGCGGCGCTCTCCCCTCCGGCACGGCCACGACCGGGTCGGTTCGCTCCGTCACCGTTGAAGACGCCGCCGTGCAGATTGCGTACGCTCGGCGCGTCATCGTCGTACCGGGCTACGGCATGGCCGTCGCTCAGGCGCAGCACGTGGTGCGCGAGCTCGCCGAGCTCGTGGAGAAGCGCGGCGGTGACGTGCGGTATGCAATTCACCCGGTGGCTGGCCGCATGCCGGGGCACATGAACGTGCTGCTCGCCGAAGCCAACGTACCCTATGACCGCCTGTACGATATGGAGGAGATCAACTCGCAGTTCGAGGCCACCGACGTCGTGCTCGTGATCGGCGCGAACGACGTGGTGAACCCCGCGGCCCGCAGCGATGCGTCGAGCCCGATCTACGGAATGCCCATCCTCGACGTGGACAGGGCGAAGAGCACCATCGTGCTCAAGCGTTCAATGGCGGCGGGATTTGCTGGAATCGAGAACCAGCTGTTCTACATGCCGAAAACATCCATGCTGTTCGGCGACGCCAAGCAGAGCTTGGCGAAACTGGTCACCGAGGTGAAGCACGTGTAGAACTGCGATCTCGCGCTGCGGCAATCCCGCGCGATGCGCACGCGGCACCCGGTTGATACCACGACCGCGCGAACACGGCGTCGGATGGCGTGGGTTCCTCGACGACCGGTTGCGCGCTCATCAGGGCGAGGGGATCAACGGCATGGGGCAGCCCGATGGAATGTCCAAGCTCGTGCAACAACGTGGCCATTTGATCCGGCACGCTGTAGGGGTAGCCGGCCGGCGTCGACTCCGCGATGAATACGCGAGCCCGGACGATGTCGCCCTGCGCTCCGTAGACGAGGTGCGTGACCCCTGCCCTGTTGGCGCTGACCGCCGTGACGGTGTCGAGCGGGAGTCGCGGGATCACCGTCACCACCACGTCGGCCGCGATGTACGAGGCTGCCGGCGCAAATCGGACCGGAAGCCGGAGCTGATTCCAGGTCCCGAGCGCCCGGGTGAGGCGAGTCTCGCGGTCGAGCTTCCACCCTGATCCGACCCTCGACGGCAGCTCGAGCCAGACGCGAACTACGCGAGGTGACCGCTCGACCGCCGACCAGCGCACCGGGGACTCGCAGCGCGCGGCGTGGCTCGACAACGGGGCACGCTGCGACGCGCACGCTGTGATGGCTCCTCCCATGCACACCGCGACGAGCAATACACGTCTTGGTCGGGCCTGCGACATGAACCGGCGCTCCGCTGTTCAAGCGTTTCGGCGTGCCCGGAGGACGGACCGTCAAGAACCGGTCACGGTCACGTAACAAGTTCCGCCAACAGAGTGCAAGACGGCGACGGAGCTTTGTTACGACGACGGCTCGTCAGGTCTCGGCGCACGCGGAGCGACGGGGCTGACGGCGAAGCGACGTCCGCGCCACTGACGCGGTCGTCGCACCGTGGAGAGCAGCAGGCGCAACACGGCGATGGGGTCCGACAGCGGCGAGAGCCAGAACCCGATCGTGCGGCGTCGGTAGCTGTCTCGTAACGCGAACACCATGAGCAGCCGGATTGCCAGGAGGACGCCATTGAGCGCGACAAGCGCGCGCGACCAGCCGTCATCGGCGCGCAGCAACCCCGCGAGAAACAGGCCGACAATGCCGAGCGGGAGTCCCTGGGCAAGCAGAATGAACGCGACGTCGAGCCACTGCGTCGATCTGGTGGTCGCATCCGAGAGATCGAAGGAACGTCCCCACTCGCGCCACATGTGCACAACGCCAGTGTAGGCTCTGACGTCGTACAGGTGGGCGCCGTCGAGGAACCCAACGCGCACGCCGCGCCGGGCGAGGTACCGCGCAAGGGAGACGTCGTCAGCCCATGAGGTGCGTGCCACCTCGTATCCGCCGTGTGCCTGCAGGACGTCCCGCCTGGCGAGAAAGCACTGGCCGTTTGCCATCAGGCGATCGGCGTTTGAATCGCGTATGCCTGCAGCACCAAACCGGTAGACCAGGGTGAGCAGCATCGATGGCTGCAGCCACTGCTCGGTTGCCGACATGTCGGCAAAACGCGGAGCAAAGGAGACGACGTCATACCGGTACTCGCGTGCCGCGGCTACGGCGCCTGCCACCATTCCCGGCTGAGACTCTGTATCGGCGTCCACGCCCAGGACCCACTCACCGGTTGCGTAGCGGAGTCCGTGTTGCAGGGCCCACACCTTTCCGACCCAACCGACGGGCAGCGGCGGATCGTTGATCATCGTTATGCGGGGGTCCTGTCGCGCCGCGGCGCGCACCAGATCATCAGTGCCGTCGTCCGAGCGAGAGTCCACGACGATGATCTGGTGGACCGGCGATCCCTGACGTCCGAGGGCGGCAAGGCACGGCGCGATGCGCCGCGCCTCGTTGTACGAGGGCAGGAGCACCGTCACCGAGGTGTCGTCGATCCCTGCCGGCAAAGGTGGTACGGGCGGACGACGATGTCTGCCCGTAGACAGCCGCACCAGCAACAGCGCCAGCGCAGCGGCCTGCGCCACGACCAGAGCGATGACGATCACGACCTGGCGATCACCGGCTGACCCGTTTCTTCGTTGCCCCACGCACCCTTCCGCGGTGCCCCTGTCCCGTTCACCCCTTACTGCGAAGCAGTCGCTGCGCCCTCCGGCTTGAGCCAGAACGCAAACCACTGGCGCAGGCGACCGAGCCGATCCACCAGCAGCCAGGGTTCACCCGTCCGCGACAGATCATGAGTCGAGCGGGGATAGCGGATCAACTCGACGGGCGTCCCCTGTTTCTTGAGTCCGATGAACCACTGCTCAGCGTCGGTCATCGGGGTGCGATGGTCCTCTTCGGACTGCACGATCAGCGTCGGCGTCTTCACCTTCCTGATGTAGCGGATCGGCGAGAGCGTGTCGTAGAGCACCGGATTGTCCCACGGCTTGCCATAGAACTCGAACTCGGTCAGTCCCTGTGCATCCGATGTTCCATACCACGACCACCAGTTGGAGATCATGCGGTCGGCCTGCGCCGCTTTGAAGCGCGTCGTCTTGGCTGTGACCCACGCCGTCATGACGCCGCCATACGAACCACCCGTGACGCCCAGGCGCGTGGAATCGACGTCGGGTCGCCTGGAAACGACGTCCACCGCCTTCATGAGGTCCTGGTAGTCCTCAGCGAACCAGCGGCCGCGCGTGGCATACGTGAACTTGGCGCCGTACCCTGACGAGCCTCGCGGGTTGGTGAAGATCACGAACATTCCGGCGCCGGCGAGGTTCTGGAATTCGTCGAACCAGTTTTCTCCGTAGGCGCTGTGCGGGCCGCCGTGGATGTACAGCACCGCGGGATACTTCCGAGACGGGTCGTATCCATACGGCTTCATCAGCCAGCCTTCGATCTCCAGATTGCCGACGCTCTTGAAGGTAAAGCGCTCGGCGTCCGAGAACGCGACCTTCGAGCGGAGGTCGTCATTGAAGGTCGTCAGCTTTCGCTCGTTGGAGCCGTCGACGTTGGCGATGAATACTTCGGTCGGTTTGTCCACACTCGTGGCGACGAACGCCACCTGCGTCCCCGCGGCGTTCGTGCTGAAGCCGTTCATGCGGCGACGCCCGCCGAGCACTTCCTTCATGTCCCTGGTCACCGGATCGATGAGATGGTAGCCGGACCGCCCGCCGATCGACGCGGACATGGCAATCCTGCCGCTGGGAAGCCACTCGTAGCCGTCCGGCTCGTATACCCACTCACCTAACAAGTTGACCGGCGTCCCGCCGTCCGACGCCACCACGTAGAGCCGCTGCGAACTCACTCGACTTGGCGCCGCAGTGAAGGAGATCCACTTCCCATCCGGAGACCACGCGATGTCGCCCTCGGCGCCCAACGACGTCGTCACACGCCGGGGGCTTCCTCCGCCGACAGGAATGACGAAGATGTCGGCATCGTTGCGCGGCGCCTCGTCGCGCCTGGCGTCGTACGGCAGGCGCGCGAGCGAATCCCGCTCGGCTTCGACCACGGAATCGGGACGCAGCGTTGCATCCGCGACGAACGCAATCCAGCGGCCATCGGGCGAGACAGCAGCATTGCGCCGCGAATACGCGGTGCTATCGATCATGCGCTTCTTCGCACCAACCTCGAATGTCTGCGTCCAGATCTGGGTGGCGCGGTACACGCGCTTTTCGCGAGGACCGGGCAGGAAGCCCGGACCGTTCGACTTGTAGCGCATCTCGGTGACGTGTCGGCCATCGAATCGCTTGGGATCGAGCGGGCTCGTAATCGAGCCGAACGGCGGCCTGGCCAACGGCTGCATGTCCTTGAACGCGTCCTGTCGCGCGGCGCCGGATGAATCCGCCGCCGCGGCCTCGCTCCACACGGCGAACTTCTTGTCGGTGGGCATCGAGCCCGCTGGATACTGATCGATCTCGATGGCTTCTCCGGAGGGCTGGTCCATCCGAAGGCCCCAGGTGCGGCCGCGTGACCCCGCACGCTGCGATGCGAACAGCAGGTAGGTCCCGTCAGGCGACCAGCGGGGGTTGGTGCTCTCGTACCCTGGACTCGTGAAGCGCTGCGCCGCTCCACCGCCAGTTGGCGCCACCCATACTTCACTGTGGCGCTTGTTCTCCCCCTCACGAACGGTCGTCACGGTAAACGCCACGTGCCTGCCGTCCGGTGACAATGCGGGTGCGGCCACGGAGGTGACCTTGTACCAATCAGCCGGTGTGAATGGCTTGGCCACTTGGGCGTGAAGGCCGCCGCCGACCGTCGTGAGGCCAGCGAGAAGAGTTGCGAAGCGCATGATGGTCATTGAGGTTCTCCGGCATTGTCCAGTCGCCACTCCCGGCCGTCGGGCGCGGGAATGTATCCTCGATGATCCATCTACGCAGCATTTACAGAAAGCGCGGGACCGAGGCGCCCGATCGCTTTCCGTTCACCGTCCCTGCAGTCCGCGAGCTGTCGCACCTGGCGTTCTCCACCCCGGTCACCTTCTTCGTCGGGGAGAACGGGTCAGGCAAATCCACGTTGCTGGAAGGCATTGCCGCCGCCGCCCGGCTGCCCACTGTCGGGAGCGTGGAAACCCGCACCGACGCTACGCTCAGTGCGCAACGGGAACTTGGAGACGGCCTGACGCTGAGCTGGAATCGGCGGGCCACGCGCGGCTTTTTTCTGCGCGCCGAGGATTTTTTCGGCTTCACCAAAACGCTCGCCCGCATGCGGGCAGACTTCCTCGCCGAGCTCGGCCAGGTGGCTGAGGACTACGCGAACGCGTCGGACTACGCGCGGCGTCTTCGCGCGGGCCCCATCCACGCGTCCTTGGCGGACATGGAGCGCCGATACGGCGTCGACCTGGATGCAAATTCGCATGGACAGAGCTTTCTCAAGCTCTTTCAGAGCCGGTTTGTGCCCGGGGGACTCTATCTTCTGGACGAGCCCGAGGCGCCGCTCTCTCCGCAGAGTCAATTGGGCTTCATCGCGTTGATGAAGGACATGCTCGAGCAGGATGCGCAGTTCATCATCGCCACGCACTCACCCATCCTGCTGGCATTCCCGGATGCCGCGATCCATTCGTTCGACGAGACGCCGATTCGACTGATGCCTTACGAGTCGCTCGAGCACGTGACACTCACGCGGGAATTCCTCCAAGACCCCGAGCGGTTTCTACGCCATTTGTGAGACGACGTTGGCGGCAGTCAGCGGGGCGGTGAGTGCGGCGGCGAGGGACAGGATATCGAGCCAGACGTTGGAGGGCGCGCTACTGCGCCGCCTTTGCACGGTGCTACTTTCACCAATAACACTTTTCTGACGGCCATGACGTCCAACGACGCTCCCGGCACCCGAATCCTCTCCCTGTGGCGACGTCTCGCTCCGCTGCCTGGAGGCCGGTGGCTGTTCAACAAAGTGATGGGGCAGATGGTGCCGTATACTGGTGCGCTCGGTGCGCGCATCGAGTCGCTCGAGCCGGGGCGCGCGGTCGTCACGCTTCACGATCGGCGCGGCGTACGGAACCACCTGCGGTCCATTCACGCGGTGGCGTTGGCAAACATGGCCGAATTCGTGAGCGGCACGGCCATGCTCACCGCGCTGCCTCACGGCACCCGTGGTATCGTCACGCGGCTGGAGATCGACTACCTCAAGAAGGCGCGCGGCACGATCACCGGTCGTGCCACGGTGACGCTACCGCCGATTGACGCGCCAACAGCGCTGCACCCCGAGGCGGAGCTGTTCGACGCCAGCGGCGACCTGGTGGCGCGCGCCCGGGTGACATGGAAGGTTCAGCCGCACCGCGAGACCGCGCCGTCGACGCCCGCCGCACACGCCGTTCGTTGAGCGCCGGCATGACGCCCCCGCACACGTTCGCCCCACCGCGCGAGACGCCGCTCACTCGGCATGCCGGGATCGACCTGCCGGTCATGTGCGGAGCCATGTATCCTTGCAGCAATCCCGAGTTGGTGGGAGCCGCCTCCGCCACCGGCGCCCTGGGAGTGTTCCAACCGATCTCCCTCACCTATGTCCACGGACATGACTATCGGGAAGGCATCCGGCTGATGTATCGGCTGGCCGGCGGCCGGCCGATCGGGATGAACGCGCTGATCGAGGCCAGTTCGCGGGCATACCATGAGCGCATGGTCCGGTGGGTGAACATCGCCCTCGAGGAAGGGGTACGCTTCTTCGTGACCTCGTTAGGTAATCCGCGCTGGGTGGCGGACGTGGCGCACGCGGCGGGGGGCGTCGTGTATCACGACGTCACAGAGCGGAAGTGGGCGCAGAAGGGGTTGGACGGTGGCGTCGACGGGCTGATTGCGGTGAATCGGCGGGCGGGCGGCCACGCCGGTTCACGTTCCGCCTAGGAGCTGATGCATGAGCTCGCGCCCGTCGGCCTGCCCGTCGTCTGCGCCGGAGGCGTGGCCACTGCCGCCGACGTCCAGGACGTCCTCGACCTGGGATACGCCGGCGTGCAGATGGGCACGCGCTTCATCGCGACCACCGAGTGCAATGCGCACGAGTCGTACAAGCAAGCGATCGTGTCCGCAACCGCAGACGACATCGTCCTCACTGAGCGCCTGACGGGCGTTCCCGTCGCAGTCATCAACACCCCCTACATCCAGCGCATGGGACTCAAGGCCGGCACGATTGCACGGTGGATGTTTCGCGGCCGCAGGACCAAACACTGGATGCGATCGATCTACGCGTTGCGATCGATCATCTCGCTCAAACGCTCCAACGCCCGTGGCGACGCGGAGCGCGACTACTGGCAGGCAGGGCGAAGCGTGTCGGGCATCGATGGTGTCGAGCCCGTAGCGGTAATACTGGACCGTATTCGAACCGAATTGGCGACGGGGCCAGCAACGGTCAGGAACCGATGAAACCGGCTGTCAAGCGCGAGGCACGAGACGCACGAGTGGCCCGACAAACACCCTCGACCCGGGACAGTTTCTCCGACGCATCCCGGGCTGCGCGAGCTTCCTGCAGTCTGGTCTGCCTCGCTGTCACGGGGCTCCTTGTTGCGCCGGCCCCTGGCCTCGCCCAGTCCACGCCGACGATGGCCGTCGTTGGCGGCCGCATCATCGATGGTTACGGCGGTCCCGTCATCGAGAACGGCGTGATCCTCATTGCCGGCGAACGCATCATCGCGGTCGGACGCCAGGGCGATCTGCTGGTGCCTCCCGGTACCACGGTGATCGACGCCAACGGCATGACGGTGCTGCCTGGGCTGATCGACATGCACGTACATCTCCACATCCTGGGGCACGGCGATTACAGGCGATGGGATGCACTCTACGGAAAGCGGGACGCCGACCTGGTGATGCCAATTGCCGCGAAGCAACTCCTCATGGCGGGGGTGACGTCGGCGCGGGATCTCGGCGCCCGACTGGATGACATCCTCACGGTCAAGCGGCGGATTGCGGCTGGGGAAATCCCAGGCCCGCGACTGTTCGTATCCGGTCCGTTCATCCAGCATGCGCCCTATGAGGACTACGAGCGCGACCTGCGCTGGGGTGTCAACGGCGCGGACGACGCGAGACAAAAGGTCCAGCACATCGTGGACGCCGGTGTCGACTTCGTCAAACTGATCGACCAGGACCAGATGACGCGCGAGGAAGTGCGAGCGGTGGTGGAGACCGCTCACCGCAACGGCAAGCCGGTCGTCGCGCACGCGCACCGCATGGACGAGATCCGCATCGGTCTCGAGGCGGGTGTCGATGGCTTCGAGCACACGGGACTTGGCACCGCTCCCGGTTATGCGGACGACGTGCTGCAGAAGTTGCGCGAGCGGAACTCGGCGCTCTACTGGACGCCTACGCTCTCGCCGCTCTACGCGCTGTTCGAGGCGGGGACGGTGTTTCCCGAACGTCTCGACGATCCGGCGTGGCGCGCGGGTATGCCGCCGGAGATGGCGACGGAAATCCGCCGGTCGCTCTCGGCGATTTCACAGTTGCCGTACTACGCGCTGTTTCCGTCCCGTATCCCGCTCCTACCCGACAAGTTCCAGCAGCTGCGGAGGACGGGCGTGCGCATGATGATCGGGACCGATGCCGGCATTCCTGCGATGTTCCACAGTGACGCAACGTGGCGGGAGATGGTGAAGTGGCGTGAGCTCGGCGTGCCGCCGATGGAAATCCTCCAATCGGCAACCCTTTGGCCGGCGAGGTTTCTCCGCGCCGAGGACCGCATCGGCGTGTTGGCGGCGGGTCGCCTCGCCGACATCATTCTGGTGCGCGGAGATCCTCTCCACGACATGACCGTGATGCGCGACGTGACGGCGGTCATCCAGGGCGGCAAGCGCGTCAGATGAACCGGTGGTGAGGATTCTCGCATGCTCCTCGAAGTTCGAGAAGTG
>JBQTIW010000139.1:0-31809 GCA_052387735.1 Gemmatimonadaceae bacterium | reverse complement strand
GGACCGCCCGCGAAGCCGATGACCGCCCGCCTGGGCGCGATCTCCTTCTTAACGAGCTCGATCGTTTCGAGGACGAACGGGACGTCCTGCTCCGGCACCATAGGACGTAACGTCTGTATGCCGGCGGCATCGCGTATCGGACGGCGAATCACGGGACCGACATCGTCTACCAGCTCGAGCTCCACGCCGATGCCCACAAGCGGAAGCATGATGTCGGCGAACAACACCGCCCCATCCACCGCCATGCGTCGCAGCGGCTGCAGCGTGACTTCGGCGCACAGCTCGGGCTGCCGGCAGACCTCGATCAGCGAATGCTTTTCGCGCACCGCCCGGTACTCGGGCAGGATGCGCCCTGCCTGTCGCATGAACCACACGGGCGTGTATTCTGTCGGCTCGCGTCGCGCCGCGCGCGCGAGCACGCTGGTATCAGCCGACGAGGGCAAGCGCTTCCTCCAACGGGCGATAAATGGCGGTGAAGATGGGAGTATCGCGGAGCGTGTAGCGCCGCGCCTCGGTAGAGCGTAAGGCGATCACCAGCTCCTGATGGCGTTCGAGCCGGTCCGCCTCGTACGCGACGATGAATTCCTGATCGTCCAGCCCCGTGGTGTACAACAACACCTGTCGGACGTCCTCAAAATCGTGTCCAATGCGCATATGCTCGTTCATCATGCCCTGACGGACGTCGCGGCTCATCAAGTACCAGTCGATCGTCTTCACGAACGGGTACACGATCAGGTAGCGAAGACGCGTCGGCTCGTCGAGCGCGTGCTCCTGCGCGGAGCGGCGCTTGGTGTACACGGAGGGACGCGTGAAGCCCCAGAGCGAATGGCTGATCTCGCAGTAGCGACCGAGCCCGGTTTGAAGAATCTTGCTGGTGAGCTGCTGCGCCGCGTCCGGCGACGTCGCTTTCCACCACAGCATCACCTCCGCTCCGACCTTCAGGCCGAGGGTACTGTAACTGTAGGTCGTGACGTCGCTCTTCGCGTCACACACCGCGCGCACAAAGTCCGCACGTCCCTCTTCGCGCTCGACTTCGTCGAGACGACGCCACTGCGCATCGACCTTGAGAAACAGGTATTGAACGAACTGCGCTTGTGACTCAGCAGAGGTTCGCTCGGCGTCCGTCGGTCGTCCATTGCTCATGACGCGGCTTCCTCGAGTCGACTCGCCCCGTCCGACGCCTCCGGCCGGGCGGGCAAATGACGCTCGAGCGCCTGCGTGGCGCGCGCCAATCCGAACGCGCACTCCAACGCGAGCGCGATGTTCTCCGCCTCGGGGTGTTGCTTCAGCACCCCGATGGGGGTGTGCATCAGTTTCTTGACGATGCGACGCGCCATCGCTGTGACGACCTCGCGGTCGCGCGGGGACAGCGAGGCGAGGCGCGCCTGCGCATGAGACAGCTCGGTCTCCGCGATCTCCTGCGCGTGCGCCTGCAAGCGGCCGATGGTCGCCGCGTTCCCGCGCGCCGTCTGCCACTCCAGAAACCTGGCGACTTCGCCATGGACGATCGCTTCCGCGGCCGGCAAGTGCTGCCGGCGCTCCTCCCGGTGCGTTTCCGCAAGTGCCGAGAGGTCATGCAGCGAGACCACAAACGTGCCCGCGACACTGGCGACGGAGTCGTCTATGTCTCGAGGCATCCCGAGATCCACGCACACGAGCGGCGCGCCGAGTCGCACGGCAACGCGCTCCTGCAAGTCCCTCGAAGCCAGCACCGCGTGAGGTGCAGATGTACAGCAGAACACGGCGTCGGCGCGCGTGAGCACATGCGGCAGATCGTCCATCCGCACAGCGATCCCGTCGACGCGGCGCGCGAACTCCTCCGCTTTGTCCAGGGACCGGCTCGCGACCGTGATCGTCACTCCGGACACCTTGCGCAGGTGTCGGGCGATCAGCCCGGCTGATTCTCCCGTGCCGATCAGGAGTATGTCGCGGCTCTCCAGGCTTCCCAGCCGATCAGCCGCCGCCCGGAGCGCGAGTGACTCCAGGGAAATGGTGTGTCGTCCAATCCCGGTGAACGTGCGGATCCGTTTGCCGCACCTCAGCGCGGCAGCCCCCAGTCGCTCCAGTACGGGCCCCAGCGTGTGCGACACGCGTGCGTGTGCCAGCGCTCGTTTCCACTGTGCCTGGATCTGATCTTCACCAAGGACCATGGAGTCCAGCCCACTCGCGACGCGCAGCGCGTGCCGCACCGCATCCGTGTCGGCGTGCACGTACAAGTGCGGGCGCAAATCGTCCGTGCGACTGCCGATACGCTCGGCAAGCACCTGCAGCAGGAGCTCTGCGCCCGATACCGCGTGCCCGACTACCGCGTAGAGCTCCGTGCGGTTGCAGGTTGACAATACCAGCGCTTCACGCGTGACCGATTTCAGTCGCGCCAGGAGCCCGGCGAGCTGGCTCGTCGGAATGCTGAGGGGCTCGAGAACGGCGAGCGGTGCGCTCGAATGGCTGCACCCTACGGCCACGATAGACACGTCGGTAAGAAAACGCCCGAAGCCCTCCCGGCGAATCCGTAGAACTACGGATATGACCGCGCGCTCATGGCAGTTTTGTCGTCAGAGAGACGCGCACCAGCCTGGGTGCCCCCGGCATGATGTTGTTGTTTCCGTGGGACGTGGCGTAATACGTCCGATCGAACAGATTCTCCACGTTGACCTGGACGGTCGCGTGCCGGAGGGCAGTGACATACACCGCTCCGTCAAAGCGCCAGAATCCCGGCAGCTTTACCGTGTTGTCGATAGCCGCGAACACGTCGCTCTGGTACAGTGTTCCAAGGCCGAGGCCAAACGCGCGGAGCACCTGCACCCGGTTCCATAATGAAGCGCTGTGGCGCGGCACGAGGGGAACGATCGCGCCTTCCGATGCCGCCAAAGTGCGGCTCACGATCTCGGCGCTCTGGGATGCAAACATGCCCACGACGTCCCAGTTTTGTAGGACTTGCCCATTGAGCGACACCTCGTACCCAGTGGTCCTCTGACGGCCTGTCAGGACGTACACACCCGGATCCAACGCCGAGGGCGCCGCTGAGTTCGTGCGATCGAGCTGGTACAGCGCCGCGTTCAGCGACAATGTCGGACGCACGGTCCACTTGAAGCCGACTTCCCGGTTCGTGAATCGTTCCGGCTCGAGTGCCTGTGTCGTCGGCGTCAACGCGGCGAACTGATCCCCCGAGCTCGGCAGATGTGACACGCTCAGACTCGAATACAGCGAGAGCGTTTCGACGGGCTTGAATACCAGACCGGCGCGTGGTGACACCATGTTATCGCGGCGCGTGAGTTTCTGCGGCGCGCGATTGTTCCGATAGTTGAGGTCGAAGCGCTCGACCCGCACGCCCAGTGTTGCCTGGAGTTTGCGCGTCAGCCACAGCTGATCCTGCGCGTACACCGAGACCACGTTCGCGAGGACATAATTGTTCGCGTCCGACGCGGACGGGCGAAACTCGACCGGTGTGGTGACCGTCGGCGCCTGGAATGGCACGCTCAACGATGTCGACGCGCCGTTGAAGTAGCCCGTCAAACGCACGTTGTCGGTTGCCTGACGGCCGAGCTCTACGCCGACCAGGAACGTCTGGGGGAACCGGCCCGCGGGCAGACGTAGCGCGAGCTCGTTCTGGCTGAAGACGTTGCTGCGGTACGCGTCGTTGTTGTAGGCCGCGAGACTCACGGTCGATCCGCTCGAGTCGACGGCGCTGCGGGGATACACGTTCTGATAAAACTTGTTGTAGCGCGTGAATCGGAATTGGCTGCGCAGCGCGGCGCGGTCGCTCACGATATGTTCGATGATCGCGTCCGCGCCGAGCACCCGTGCCTCCGAGTAGCTCGAGTCGGGGTTTCCAAAGAACAGCGACAGTGGCGCGGCCGACGGCCGTCCCTGGAACGAGGGCAGGCCGCGATCCACCGTGCGCTCGTCCGAGAAGAACTCCGCGCCGAAGTGGGCCGTGGTTGCCGGAGTGATCGCCACGCTTGCTTGCGGGCTTACACCGACACGCGTGTTGACGAATGCGTCCCGGAAATTCCCGGAATGTTGATACAGTCCGTTCAGCCGCGCGGCGAGACGCGATCCCAGCGCGCCACCGACGTCCATCGTGCCACGACCGTGACCGAAGGCCCCGCCCTCGATCGTGAGATCCCTCACCGACGCGAACTGCGCGCGTTTCGTGACGCGGTTGATTACGCCGCCTCCGCCGCCGCGGCCGAAGGTCATCGCGTTTGCACCGCCGAGCGCCTCGACGCGCTCCACGTTATACAGGTCGCGGAAATACTGCGCGTCGTCGCGCACGCCGTCGACAAAGAAATCGGCAGTCGATGAATTGCCGCGGATCGTCGGCGCATCCCGATGTCCCTCGCCCTGCCCCATGGTTACGCCCGGTACGTAGCGCAGCGCGTCCGCCATCGAAAGCATCGACTGATCACGGATGCTTGCCTTCGTCACGACCGCGAGGGACAATGGAGTATCGCGCAGAGGCGTGCCAACCTTCAGCGCAGTCGCGCTCCAGCTGGAGCCATAGGGGTGCGCGCGACGCGCCGGCTCTCTGATGAAGATCGAGCTCAGTCGTGTGGTGTCTTTCGACGTCCGAGTGGGATTGGTGTCCGTCGGCGCCTGAGCTGTTGCTTGCTGCACTAGGAGCGCGAAAACAGTGACAATGATCATTCGGTCGATGCCTCTGACATGAAAACCGTGATGACAGCCGAGATATGCCTTCCTCGAATGCCGAGAGAATCTATCGGATTTGCGTGAAAGGGAATCCGCAGTAATACGGAGCGGTCTCTTGCGCCACGCGGCTTTGCATGATAAAGTTCTCTGCATAACGCCGAGACTCCATGCGTAACCCACATTCAGTCCTGGCGACGGGCGCCGCTTCAACAGAGGCATCGAACGTCCCTACCACCGAACCGGCTGTGCCCGAGTCTACCATCCCATCCACGCGCGCCCTTGTCGCACGACGTGCGCTGCTAGGTGCGGTACTCCTCGGCGTCCTCGCTGACCCGCTACTCCGAAACGAACCATGGGGGCTGGGTCTCCTGGTATGGATGGCGCTGTTCGCCACCATCACCATCGCTCTCGTGCGGCAGTCCGCCCGCCCACTCTCGCGCGAGAGCGGCATCTGGCTCGGAGTCGCCGTACTCTTTGCCGCCGGCCTGTCGTGGCGCGACGCGGAGATGCTCCAGTTCTTCGATGTGCTGGCAATGCTCACCGCGCTCGTGCTGCTCGCCATCAGCATCAGCGCCATCCCCGTGCCCGGCCTCGCCCTCGCGCGCGTCCGCGACCTGATTCGAGCCGCGTTCGGCACCGGTCTCGATGTCGCCACTGGCGTCGTCCCGTTACTGCTGCGCGACGCGGAGCTCCACACCGCACTCCGCCCGGCAAACGACGGGAGCGTCCGGCGGATCGGCAAGGCGCTGGTGATCACTGCACCCGTACTCCTCGTCTTCACGCTTCTCCTCACGCAAGCGGACCCGATATTCGGATCGTTCTTCACGTTCCCGGACGTGGACCTCGAGGTCGCACTCTCGCACGTCGTCATCGCCGGGTTCTTCGCATGGGTGGTAGCTGGGTGGCTGCGGCACGCACTCCTGGCGCGCCCCGGCGCCGTCGGCACTCCAACGCCATTCCCACTCACACTGGGCGCCACGGACGTGACGGTCGCACTCGGCGCCCTGAACGTGCTGTTCGCGGCGTTTGTCGTCGTGCAGATAGGTTGGTTGTTCGGTGGCGAGGCGCTCGTGCTCAGGACGACTGGCCTCGGCTACGCCGATTACGCGAGGCGCGGCTTCTTCGAGTTGACGGGCGTGGCCGGCCTGCTGCTCCCGGTGCTCCTCGGCGCGCACGCACTCATTCCGGCTTCAGATGTCCGCACGCTCCGTTTCTATCGGCGGCTCGCGCTGTCGCTCAAGACGCTGCTCGGCGCCATCATGATCTCGGCCGGCGCGCGCATGCAACTGTATGTGCAGTACTACGGCATCTCGGCGGACAGGCTGTACGCCACGGCGTTCATGATATGGTTGGCGATGGTGTTCGTGTGGCTCGCATTGACCGTGCTGCGCTCCCGTCCGCGTCCCTTTGCAACAGGACTGGTGGTCAGCGGGTTTGTCGTACTCTTCACGCTCAACTTGCTCAACCCCGACGCGCTGGTGGCTCGGGCAAACCTGGCGCGTGGTGACGCGGGGCGTACCGGGGCGGCAGGACCCGATTTGCGGTACGTCGCCTCGTTAGGTGGAGACGCGGTGCCGGCGCTGGTGTCCGCATTGACAGCACCGGATGTCGCGGTCGACACGGCAGTTCCAGCCGACCGTTGTGCCGCCGCAGCGATCCTTCTCGATCGATGGACAGGCGAGAGACGCGCGAGGATGGCCCGTACCTGGAGCCAGTGGAACATGGCACGGAGGCGAGCGACGCGAGCCGTTCGTGCCCGTGAGGCTGAGCTGCAGCGACTCGCCTGCCCCAACACTCCTGACGAAGCTGTTACGCGGCCAGTGACTCCCTGACAAGGGTGGAGCCGAAACCGGATGTGGTGAGCATCGTCGTTCAACAGGACGTTAGGCGGACCGTTGCAGGTGATCATATCCGGCGTAGCCATCGCGTGAAGACCGTCGCTGATCCCAGAGTCGTGCAGTCGCTGACCGAACGCCTCACTGCGCTCAGACCGGAAAGCGAGCGACGTTGGGGCACGCTCACCCCTCACGAGATGCTTTGCCACCTTGGTGACGCCGCGGAAATGGTCCTGCGGATTCGACCGCGGGATCGGCCAGTCCCCCCGCGTCGCCGACCGGTGGTCAAGTGGCTCGGCCTGTGGACGCCGGTCCGCTGGCCGCATGGATGGCAGACGAATCCCGCGCACGACCCGCGGCTCGCGGGCACTCGTCCGTCGGAGTTCGCCACGGATCTGCAGCGAGTACTCGAGGCGACCCGCGGGCTCGCGACGGCGCGCCCTGAGGCAATTGAACCCGCCCACGGGTTCTTTGGCACGATGTCGCTGCGCGATTGGCAGCGTTGGGCCTACAAGCATACCGACCATCACCTCCGACAGTTCGGACTATGACCGCGGCGAGCGAGGAGACCCGATGACAGCGACGTTCGCCCAGCGACTCACGTTCTCCACGATCATGAAGCACCCGAGCGCCTTCCTGCCGGTCGCGATGTCAACCGCGGCCCTCCTCCTGGTGCTCATTACGGTTGCGAGGTTCGGCGTCGTCCACGAGGCCGACGAAGGGACCGCCGCTCATATCTGGCAGCTGCTGATGGGGATGCAACTGCCGGTCGTGATGTGGTTTGCGGTCGTTTGGCTGCCGCGGGCTCCGCGGCAGGCGGTCTACGTGCTGGCGCTGCAAGTCGGCGCGGGGCTCGCCGCGCTTGCGCCCGTGTTCATCCTGGGCCTGTAGCCCGCGTTGCCCAAACGCAGCCTGGTCATCGGCCCGCCAGGCGCGAATCCTCGCCGCCGCAAGAACCACGAACGCGGTCCCCATCCGCACATTTGCCTTCTCCTCGGTTTCGCCCCAACGTACACGGAGCTCACGACGCAGGACAAACCGGTCGATGCGCCGTTCACGGTGCCGGGAGATTGCGACCGATGTGGAGCACTCAATCAGCGTGGTTCGATGTCGCCGTGGTCATGAGTATCTTCGCGGTCGGCAATATCCTGTTCGGCCACTTCGAGGAGCACCGACCCAAGGTGCGACGGTTGCTGAAGGTCGCGTTGCTGCTGGGAGTGACCGTGGCGTTGTCCCAGGCGGGGCTGCGGTGGGTTGCCTACGCGGTGATCGGACTGCTGGGGGTTGCGGCGGCCTACGTGCACATCTGGTGGCTCCCGAGCCACGGCGTCAATGGGTGGACGGGCGAGCCGAAGGCGAAGTACTACGAACTGCTCGGTGTGCGGCCCAAAGGGGAGGATGCCGCCACCTGAGGGACTTGGGCGAACGCCACCGTGCGAGGCGCGGTGGGAGCCACCCGGTCGGAGTCGTGCATCGTTAGGATGCCATGGCGATGAGGAGCGGTGGACCCAAGCGAGATGACGACACCCAACGGCAACGCGTTAGGCAGCCGCGGCGCGTGCCGGCACCAGCGGCGGTGTGTGTGGTCTCGCGCATCGCCGGTCCAGACCGCAGTGTACAGGATGCGCCTCACCATACATGCCTTCGCCGCCGTGGCACTGGCCTTGGGTGTCCCGCTCTCGGCACCGGCTCAGGAACGGCGACCCGTGGTCGCCGTCTTCGCGCACCCCGACGACGAACGCGTCATCGGCCCGTTGCTGTCGCGACTCGCGAGGGAGGGACGCGAGACCCATCTCGTAATCGCGACCGATGGTTCGAAGGGCGTTCGCGACTTCGCCCGCATCTCTGCCGGAGCGGAGCTGGCTGCCGCCCGCGCGAAGGAGGCGCGTTGCGCGGCCAGCCGGCTCAGCGTGCGACAGCTGCACCTGCTCGGTCTTCCCGACGGCGGCCTCGCATCGTTCGATGTGCTGGGCAAACTGCGGTCGGCGCTGGTGCCGATCATCGATTCGCTCGGGCCGGCGGCGATCATCACCTTCGGTCCGGAGGGAGGCACCGGACATCCCGATCACCGGCTGGTAGGCGATGTCGTGACCCAGATCGTGCAGGGCGACGCTCGGTACGCGAACGTGGACCTGCTGTATGCGTCACTGCCGACGGAGCGACTGCGGACCGCACCGGCCGCAGCACCTACCGTGAACGGTATGGCGGAGGCGCTGCTGACCGTGCGCGTGCCGTTCGAGGAGCGGGACCTGGCGGCGGGACGCGAAGAGTTCGCATGCCATCGCAGCCAGTACACACCGGCGGAGATGGAAGCGATCAACAGATATCTGGCACACGCGTGGAACGGCACGGTGTGGCTGCGTCCGTGGAATGGGACGCTCCACGATCCCGGAATCTTCAGACCCTAGACGCCTGACGGCACCATCCGACAATCAGCCGCATTGAATCTTCATCTTGTCGCACAGACTCAACTCTTCAGAGCGCCACGATGAAGTCCCCGGCAACGCGAGCCAACCCCTCACTCGCGGCGAACCTCCCTCCGGCGCCCACCCAACCGCGGAGCGACCTGTCCCTGCGCAAACCTCCACTGATGTGACAGGATAGCCGACATCGGTTGCGCAATTGTCGACGAGGCGTGCGGATCGTCGGCCGCCTGCAGCGTTATGCGCTGGTCCGCGAGCACCGCCAGCCGAACGAACCCCATGTTCCGGGCGAGCGAAGCTTCGGGAATCCGCAGCGTCGCGATCGCCCCCGGATCGACGCGGCCGAGCAACCACTGGCTCTGTTCGCCGATGAGGTAGACGTGCACGCGCTCGCCGGACTCGTTGTCGAATCGGATGACGCGCGACGCCGGTGTCGGCCGATCGAGCGACGAACCGAACGGCGCCCGCGCACAAGCGCCGGGGGCAAGTGCGACGGTCGTCGTGGCGATGAGTGAAACGAGGGTACGGATAGGCTGCGTAAACATGACATCCTCCATGGGTCGGAACGGGCGCGGAGAGCGCCCATCCGATAGCGCGAAGAACGCGACCAAACCCACTCATGTCCTGGCCTGTCCAATGGGCAGCCCTACCCCCGTCGCGAAAGCCAAATGCCCAGTACGCCGCCCGAGATCGCTTCGAGTCCCTCGACCGGATCATCGGCCGCCGCCGGTTTACCGGCGGGGGCGGAACCTGCCGTGACCGAGCTGCTGCGCGCATGGGGAGCGGGCGATGCGCAGGCAAGTGACGCGCTCGTGCGGTTGGTGTACGCGGAGCTTCGCCGGCAGGCACAGCTCGCACTGCGCCGCGAGGACGACGGCCACACGCTCCAACCTACCGCGCTGGTGCATGAGGCCTGGCTGCGACTCGGTGACCAGCACAGCGTGCGCTGGGAAAGCCGCACACAGTTCTTTGCCCTCGCCGCGCAGATGATGCGTCGTGTGCTGGTAGACCATGCGCGCACGCGTCGGGCACTCAAGCGGGCCGGCGGCGCGGTCCAGGTCTCGCTCGGCGACGTCGATGTACTCGCGGGTCGACGAGAGGAGACTCCGCTCGATGCGGTGGACATGATCGCGCTGGATGACGCGCTCTCGCGCCTCGCTGTGCTCGATCCGCAGAAGGCGCGGCTCGTGGACCTGCGGTACTTCGCAGGTCTCAGTATCCCCGAAGCCGCAGCGGTGCTCGGCGTCTCACAGGCGACGATCGGTCGCGAGTGGGCCGTCGCGCGCATGTGGCTTCGCCGCGAGCTCGACGCATGACGCCGGAGCGGTGGGGTGCGGTCGACAGCATTCTCCAGGGGGCGCTGGCCTGCGAGCCGTCGGCGCGTGCTACCTACATTGCCAAAGCATGCGCCGGCGATGACGCCCTCTGGAGTGAGGTCGCGTCACTCCTCGCCGCGCACGATCGCGCCGGGGACGATTTCCTCGAGCGGCCGGTCGGCGAATCGCCTGACGCGCCCGAGATCCTGACACCGCCCGCCAGGCGGCTCGCCGGAGTGCTCGAGGGGCACTACACGATCGAGTGCGAGCTCGCGCAGGGCGGGATGGCGACGGTGTACCTCGCGCGCGACCTGAGACACGACCGTCGCGTGGCGATCAAGGTGCTTCGCGAGGAGGTGGCCGCCGCAGTGGGTTCCGAGCGGTTCCTCGAGGAGATCCGTGTCACCGCATCGCTGCAGCACCCGCACATCCTGCCGCTGTTCGACTCCGGGAACGCGGATGGGCTGCTGTGGTACGTCATGCCATTCGTCGAAGGTGAGACGCTGCGCACGCGGCTGGCGCGCGAGGGGCCGCTGCCAGTGGATACCGCACTGCAGTTCGCGCGTCAGGTCGCGGACGCGCTGGAGTACGCGCACCGTCACGGGGTGGTGCACCGCGACGTCAAGCCGGAGAACGTTTTGCTGCAGGACGGTCACGCCGTGGTCGCCGACTTCGGCATCGCGCTCGCGCTGGAGCACGCCGGAGGCGAGCGCCTGACGCGCACAGGGATCATGATCGGTACACCGCAGTACATGGCGCCGGAGCAGGCCGACGGCCAGCGCGCCGTCGACGAGCGCGCCGACGTCTATGCGCTTGGTGCCGTGCTGTACGAAATGCTCGTGGGGAAGACGCCGCACGCGGCGTCGGCGCAGGCGACGCCACTCGTGGCGCGGCGTCCCGAGGTAGCGCCGTTTCTCGACACCGCGGTGCGGCGTGCGCTGCAGCAACGACCGGAGGACCGATTCCCGAGCGCGGCGGCCTTCGCCGCGGCGCTGGCGGGGCCTCCAGTCGACCAGGCACAGGACGCGCCACCACGGGGACGCCTCGTGTCCGCGCGTGCCGCGGTGTACGCCGCTCTCGTTATGCTCGTCGTCGGTCTCGCCGGAGGGTCGGTGGTGGACCGCTATGTGCTTCCCCAGCGCACGTCGAGCCCGGGGGCCGACCTCGCGCAACCGGCCGCCTTCACGTCGAACCAGCGATGGGCGCCGACGAAGGAAGGCGGGTCGCTCACCGTGGTCGACCGCGCGGGCCGCCCGCAGCGAACGATCGCGGCGACACGACCGTGGACGCCGCGCTTCTCGCCCGATGGCCGGCGGGTGGCCTACGGCGCGTTCGATGGATTCCGGAGCACGAGTGACCTTTGGGTGACGGACCTCGAGGGCGCGCTCACGAAGCGCCTGACCGATGACGACGCGGACTCCAACGATCCGCAGTGGAACGCGGACGGGTCGCAGGTGGCGTACTCGGTGAGCGCCCCCGGCGGAAAGGACCTGCTGGTGCGCGCGCTCGGCGACGCCGCGGCACACCCCCTCGCCATACGCGGTGGGACGCAGTTCGCGAGCGACTGGCTGCGCGACGGCAGCGCGTTGCTCGTCACGGAGCAGACCGACGATCGGAAGCGTGACATCCTCGTGCAGCCGGCCGATGGGTCGACGGCACAACCCTACGCCGCCACCCTGGCGGACGAGACGGCGGCGCGTATCTCCCCCGACGGTCGCTGGGTCGCCTACACGTCAGACGAGTCGGGACGCGAGGAAGTGTACCTCGACTCGTATCCGCGCCCGGGGCGGCGCGTGCTGATCTCGTCAGGCGGCGGCGTGCATCCCGTGTGGCGCGGCGACGGGCGGGAGTTGTACTACTGGAGCGACGGGGCGCTGGTGGCGCTGCAACTCGGTGCGGCCGGGGGCGCCACGCCGACCGTGGAGGCTCGCAATGTGCTGTTCCGGGCGCCGTACGCCGGCGGCCCCAACACCATGTACGACGTGTCCCCCGACGGCGAGCGTTTCGTGCTCGTCCAGCAGCGTTAGGCGGGCGGCTCGTCAGGCAGGCCCCGTGTCCTCGAGAGGACGGACCTCGGATTCGCCCTCTGATCACCTGCGAATGCAGGTGCCCAGTGTCGTTGTCCTCGAGTGCAAAACGACACGAGACCCCGGCTCGCGCTCGTTTCGCTGCACCTGGCGCGAGACTCGCACATGCTCCTGTTCCTGTAGCGCGTTGCCATTGGGATGCTCATTATTGGGAACCTGAACCCCTGACCGGGAGGCACCGTGCTACGCCACTTCTGGATACTCGGCGGTTTCGTGCTGCCGTTCGGCGCGGAGACGTATCACGCAGCCTGCATCGCCTTCGATTCCGCGAACAAAACGATCTACGCGTCGGACATCTTCGAACAGGAGTGCGGGTCCCAGGTGGCCGCCTGCCGTCGTGACGTTACGGACAAATGGACTGCCTTTCTGCGTACGGAAAGCCTCGCGCAGTCGCCCGGTGCGACTCGGCGATGCGAGTTGTACAAAGACGGCTCCACGCCGGATGAGTCCCCTCGATCCCGAGTCCGGAAGTGGCGCGACGAAACGATAGCGCAGGCCCAGGCCGGCCCGATCAAGTACGCCAAGGTCGTCCAGACGACATTCGGATTCGACGAGGAAGGTGGGCGATGAGAGCCGGCGAGACGCGCGGGGTGGACCGGCCTTACTTCTCCCCCGCCAGCCGTTCGCTAAGCACCCGCAGCCTCTCCCGCGCCTCAGCGTCCCTGCGAGTGCGCGATGGTCATCATCACCTGCGCGAGCTAGCTCTGTGCGTAGCCGCGTCCCCCATAGTACCCCTTCGTCATCATCACGTCGTCGAAGTCGATGGGTGTCTGCGACACCGACGAGACGCCAGGAGGGTGATCGTCCAACGAGTCCACGACTGTCTGTTCGCATGCAGGTCCTCCGGCAGAAAGCGTTGGACTCCGAGCTGGAGCTCAGAGCACTAGACTCAGCAGCAGCGTCATTCCCAGTCCCGCGATGGCGACGATCGTCTCCGCCACCGTCCACGTCTTGAGCGTCTGCGGGACGGTCATGTTGAAGAACTCCTTGATGAGCCAGAAGCCGGCGTCGTTCACGTGCGAGAGGATCAGGGATCCGGCCCCCGTCGCGAGCACCAGCAGTTCCGCGTTTGTCCCAGGCATGGCCGCCGCGATGGGTGCGACGATGCCGGCGGCGGTCGTCATCGCCACTGTCGCCGATCCGGTCGCCACGCGCATGAGCGCCGCCACGGTCCAGGCCAGAACGAGCACCGAGGCATCGGTTTCCTTCGCCAGGTTGGCGATGGCGCCGCCCACGCCGCTCTGCAGCAACACCTGGTTGAAGCCACCACCGGCGCCGATCACCAGCAGGATCGTGGCGGTCGGGCCCAGGCAGTCATTGCAGAACTTCATCACCTCTTCTCGTGTGAAGCGACGCGGCGACCGCAGCGACCAGAACGAGAACGACAGGGCGAGCAGCAGCGCGACGATCGGGTGGCCGGCGAACTGCAACGCCGCGCGCAAGGAGCTTGCCGGATCGAGCGTGGTGGCAGCAACGCTCGCGAGCAGCATCAGGAATACGGGGATCAACACCGTGAAGACGGAGATCGCGAAACCCGGCGTCTCCTGCACCGGGACACCGCCGAGCTGTCGCGCGAGCGGATTGTCCGCCGGCAGCACGATGCGCGGTGCAATCCACGCGGCGAAGATGGGCCCCGCCAACGAAGCAATCGGCAGACCGACGAGCAGCCCTAAGAGAATCGTGCGCCCGACGTCGGCGCCGTAGGCACTGACTGCGAGCATTGCCGCCGGATGTGGCGGCAACAACCCGTGCACCACGGAAAGCCCGGCGACCAGCGGGATGCCGACCTTGACGAGCGACATCCCGGTGTGGCGCGCGATGGTGAACACGAGCGGAATGAGGAGGACGAACCCCACCTGAAAGAAGACCGGGATCCCAACGATGAAGGCGACGACCATGATGGCCCAGTGCACTCGGGCGTAGCCGAAGCGGGCGATGAGCGTGGTCGCGATGCGCGTGGCAGCGCCGGACTCCGCCATCAACTTGCCGAGCATCGTGCCGAGTCCGACGACGATGGCGATGAAACCCAGTGTGTTGCCCACGCCGTCCTGAAACGCCTTGACCGCAGCCGCCGGGGGCATCCCGGCCGCCACGCCCATGGCCAGCGATACGAAGATCAGCGCGAGAAGGGGATGCAGCTTGAACCGCGCGATGAGCACGATGAGTGCGATCACCGCGACCAGCGCGTAGAGGAGCAGGCGAGTATCGGGCGTCATGCCAGCGCGCGGGCCACGAGAGCGGCAACGAGATCCTGTGGCGCCTCCCTGATGTCGCACACCCACGCATGCTCGTCAGGCAATGGCTCCTCGAGCGCGGCAAACTGGCTCTCCAACAGGGACGTCGACATGAAGTGTCCGCGCCGGCCGGTGAGCCGTTCGGCGATCAGCGCTCGTTCGCCTTTGAGGAATACGAAGCGCAGCTCGGGCGCGGGAACGCGAAGGATGTCCCGGTAGGATCGGTTGAGCGCGGAACAGGCCATGACCAACCCAGTACGAGCATCCTTCGCTTTATGGATGTGGAGGGCCAGTGAGCGAAGCCAAGGCAGGCGGTCGTCGTCGGTGAGTGGAATGCCTGACGACATGCGCTCCACATTCTCGACGGGGTGATACTCATCCCCTTCGAGGAAGGTGATGCCGAGCGCACGGGCGAGTGCAGCGCCGATACGGCTCTTCCCGGAACCGGAGACGCCCATCACGACGTAGAGACCTCTGTTCACGATATCCATCGACCACGGCGCGTCCGCGCGCTTGCCATTCTACGAGCCGCGAGGTACGGGCGCCGAGGAGTGCCCGAAGAGGATACGCCAGCCAACCGATTCATGGCGCCACAACATCGTGACAGCGCCACCAAACGAAAACTCACTGCCCGCCGTGCCGACGAACTCCGTGTGAAAGAGAGTCGAGACGTGGGCCAGCCGCGGCGCGAGAGGCATGATCTGGGTCTGGTCGTATCGAGTTTCGATCCGGGTCCCGCGAGGAACCGCCCGGAGTGCTTCCCGGATGGCAGTGGCGCTCGGATACTGGAGCGCACCACTCTCGAAGAAGCGAAACGAGGAGTCGGCGGAATACACGCTGACCAATGAGTCCCAGTTGGCCTGGGCTGCGTAGCGCTGGGCAGTCATCATCTTCCATGATGGCGGGCGATCTCAGCCTCGGTGAGGCGGAGGACGCGGGCCGCGTTGTTGTAGAAGATGTCGCCGTACCGTGTACGACCCACCGGCCCGGCAGCGAGGGCTCCAGCGAAGATCATCCGTTGCGACCAAACGCTAGGCAGCAGGTGGACCAGCCGATGTCGGCTTGCGACCCACCGCCAGCAGATGCGCACTGCACCCGAGCACCGAGGGCTCCGCTTCCAGCAGGCGCGCGACTCGCAAGAGCGCTGCGCGCCGTTCGGGATCGTTCCACCGCTCGGCCAGGTCAGGCAGGATCCAGCCCGGTCCCTCGATGCCGTAGAGACGCTCGAGAGCCAGACCGGCATTCTCCACCTCGGTGCGCAGCTCCGCCGGCTCATGGAAATAGGCGGTGGTGAAGTAGTCGAGGCGCTCAGTCGGATTGCGGTGCTGCCCGTCGCGGATATCCTGCTCGACGATGCACATGAAGCGGTCGTCCCCCAGGAGATCACGGGAGAGGCCATCCAGGGCGGAGGCGAAGCGAGTGATTCCGGCCGCGAGGAGAACGCCGCCGGGACGCAAGACGCGAGTCACCTCACGAAGCGCGGTCTGGCGGTCTGCCGCGTCGACCAGGTGGTAGAGTGGACCGAGCAGAAGCACGAGATCGAAGGAGTCGTCCGCGACCGGAAGCGCACGCGCGTCGGCCACGCGACACGACACTAGACCGCGCGCCGCACGAGAGCTCCGCCGACGGGCCTCCTCCACGAGTCGCGGTGTGGCGTCGAGCAAATGCACGGCGTACCCTCGCTCGGCCAACCAGATGGCATAAGCGCCGGCGGCTCCGCCGACGTCCAGCGCCTCCGCCGGAGGGTCCGGGGCGTGGCGCTCGATCAGCTCACGAGTCCGCGCCTCCTCCAGCCGGAAGGCGCCGTGCTCGAGCCGCGACTCCTCGGGGGTGCGCTCGTAGTAGTCGGTAATGGCGCGGTCGAAGCCAGCCGGTGGCTGCTCGGTCATGATCGCGTATTCTGTCGTGGCGTCTGCTGCAACGCCAGCTCGCCCGCGTTCGCGCACAAACGGGCGAGCGCGCAGATGGTGATAAATGCTCCCGGCGATATCGTCAGCGCCAACGCCAACGGCGTGGCGGAAATACATGGCGCCATTCCTCGCCGGTAACAGTCCAGTGCTGGCCGATGGGCTGGGGGCGCCTGGCGGTGGCGGGGCGCCGACCCCAGTCGTCCGCCCGCGCTCGGCGACACGGCCGCCTCGCGCGCAATGCCATTTGCACGTTTGCGCGAGCCCCCGCATCCTTTTCATGAGAGCGGTCCGCTCGTCACGCGCCGCGAGGTGGCGGCAGGCCCGACCGTCGTCGCGGTGGCAGCATCCATCACGCGCAGCAGGAGTCGGCATGCAGAGAATCCAGGTGCAGGGCGTCCACCATACCACGATCGTGGGGTCCACCCGGCAGAGCGCGATCGACTTCTGGGAGGGTGTGCTCGGCATGCCCTTCGTGCTCGAGCAACCCAACCTCGGAAAGGCGGACGAGAGCCACCTCTACTTCGATCCGGGCGACGGGCGGCTCCTCACCGTCTTCACCAACGAATCGCGTGCGGACGCCGGCCGCCCAGCGCCGCGCGAGATCGGGTGCGTCGATCACCTGGCCTTCAACGTCTCGCGCGCCACGTTCACCCTGGCACCGGTGCGCCTGGCTGAACGCGGGATCGAATTCATCGAGCGCGATCGTGGCTTCATGAACTCGATCTACCTCAAGGATCCGAACGGCCTCAAGATCGAGCTGGCGTGCTACAAGTTCGAGGCCCCCGAAGGCTTCCGCGCAACGGACGTCCTGATGAAGGCACACCGCCTCCGCGTGGAGCGTGGTGATCATCACATCGCCGAGGAACACCTCGCCGACGCGATCGAGTACCTGATCTCGACCCGCGAGCTGCTGTCGCACGATGCTCGTGCCGGTACTCCCAGCGGCTGAACTGTCCTCCGCCGGCGACGATGACCGCGGACGCGCGGAATACCACGAACCGGGCCGGGGAAATGCCTAACGCCTCCGTCGCCGCGAACGTTCAGGCTGCGGCCTCAGAACCGCAGGAGGCGATTGACCTTCACGACGAACGCGCGGTTCTTGAGCCCGCGAATCGTGGTCGGTGTGGCCAATCGGTCGTCGGTCGTGTCGCGCTCGTCGGTATACACGAGGAATATCTCGCTGCCCGGCGCGTACTCCCAGCGAAAACGCAGGTTGGTGCTGAAGGCACGGTCGGCGGAGTTGTACTGCAGCAGCCCGCTGGCGAACATGAGCGGCGAGAAGCCGTAGTCCACCCGCGCGCGCGCCAGCCTGGCAGTAAAGGTTTCGTTAGGCAGCGCGATGCGCGTGAGCGAAAACGTCGGCTCCAGAGACAGTTGCTTGAGAATCGACACCCGGCCTGGTGACATGCCGCCGGGACCGACGGTCACGCTCCTGATCGTACCATCGTAGTACGCGCCGGCCCGTACGGCGATCGTCCCGGAGGCGCGCCGCTGCGCGCCGAACGCGTACGACGCCGCCACGTCGCCGAAGGTGTAGCCGCCCGGCGCGATGGGGGTGGGAGCGCCCGCAGGCGTAAACGGCTGGCGCAGCATCTCGTAGTCTTGCGTCACGTCGAGCGACAGTTGGTCGCTGTTCTCGAACTCGGTGCCGAAGTGCGCCTTCCACACTCGCGCGTCGACCGAGCCCGCGCCGTTCACGATGTACTCTCCCGATCCGGTCCACGTGAACTTGCGAACACTCCTGAGGCGACTCGGCCGCGGGCTGAAGCGCAATTCCGCGAACGACCGGCTGAAGTCAGTGCGGCGAGTAAAGCCGACCTCCGGGTTGAAGTTCCGGCCGACCGACAGGAATTCCGCCCTGGCTCCGAAGCGATCGGCGTTGTAGTCGAGACGCCCCTGGTAGCTCTGATCGTCTCCAGGCCGGCCCGTCGATGCGGTGCGCGCCCAGTAGCCGCCCAAGGCAAGATCCTGGAAGAACGAGAAGGAACCGTCGAGGCCGTACGCCTGGTTCGAGCCCGAATCCGCCGCAGACACGGAGCGGTTGGTGGCCATCGGTCCGATCGCGCTCCGGCGCAGCACGTCGCGCTTGAGCCGAACCACCGTGAAATTGGTCGGCTCCGTGCGCGAGACCGCCTCGCTCCCGGCCTGGATGTTCATGAGGCCGATGGCGTACGGACCGAGCTTCCCCGTTAGGCGGCCCCCTGCGTCGATCGGGATGACGCGTCCGCCGTTGAGGCCGATGCGGCGCGTGTAGAAGAGGTACGGCGTATCGGTGGTACCGATCCCACCAGTCGCGCCAACGCCCCCGCGAGCGAAGTCGAAGATCCCACGTCCCTCGAGGAAGAAGTCCCGCTTTTCGGGAAAAAACAGGCTGAAGCGCGTGAGGTTGACCTGCTGCTCGTCGATCTCCACCTGCGCGAAATCGGTGTTGATCGTCACGTCCGCGGTGAGGTTCGGCGTGATGGCGTACTTGATGTCGCCGCCGATTTCACCGCCAACGTCGTTGGACACGACGGGAGTCCGCACCCGATCGGTCGTCAGGCGCGATACGACATACGGCTTGAGCTCGATGTTTCTGCCGGCGGGCGGGAGATCGAGGCCGACAAGCGTGCCCGCTGACGAGATGCGGTTCAGTGCCTGCGGCCCGGCCAGGCTCTGGGGCACCGGTGTCAGGTACCCCCACTCGTTCTTGCGCCGGACGGAGCGTCGCAGCTGAATGCCCCAGACCTGGTTCGTGCCCGCTCGATAGCGGAGCGACTTCAAGGGGACCGCCATCTCGACGATCCAGCCGCCGTCGAAGCGACCAGTCTTCGAGGTCCACACCGGGTTCCAATCGGTGTTGGAGCCTCCCTCGTCCACCACGGAGTAGTCGGCGCGCGCGCCCAACGGATTCGTATAGAACGCGAACCCGCTGCGGCGGTCGTAAAAGGTGTCGAACATGACGCCGATGTGATCATTGTTGCGCAGTCCGCCGGTGTCGCGCCGGAGCTCGTTGACGATCCACTCTTCGGGCGGCGCCGAGTCGAAGCACCGGCACGACAGATAGATGTTCCGGTCGTCGTAGGTGATCCACAAGTCGCTGCGCTCCGTTTGGGGCTCGCCGTATCGCGGCGCGACCTGGATCAACCCGCCGAACGGCTTCTCCCGTGCGTAGACGTCCTCGTCGAGCTGGCCGTCCAGCTTGAGCGGTGCCGTGAGCTTGATGGCGCGGACGGTCGCCTGGCCAGAGGCGTTGCGCGTGATGACCTCCGGCGGCACCGGCGGAGGCGGGCCGTCTACGGTTGGAGACTGCGCGCCAGCGGCTGGAGCCCACGACAGCGTTGCCAGTGCGATGATCGCGCCCCCGCGGCGACGCGCGAACCAGCGTCCGGACAGGGCTGCGGCGAGGTGGGGCAGGGCGTCGACCATGCGCGGAAGGTAGTCCGCTACGGGCGGCCGATCGAGTCCTGGCGGATCGTGACCTTGAGGATGCGGTCGAGCTTCGGATACTCGGCGTCCATGTATCTGTTGGACTCCCGGTACAGCCGCCTCGCGTCGCCGAGCGGCGGCTTCTCCATGGTCAGCTCGCCGTATCGCGCATAGAGGCTGTCGGCGACCTCCATCCCCTGCACCACCCGCCCGATCGGGGCGAAGCCGAGCGAGTCGAGGCTCGGGTTGTCGCGCAGGTTGATGAAGAGGTTGGTGGTGCGATCGGTGGGCTTGTACTGGGCGTAGCTGATCGTGCCGCGCGCGTTAGGTGTGCGCACGGAGTCGGGGCGGATCTTGCGCTGGTTCCAGAGTCGCGCGATCGCCGGGTCACCGGCGATACCGAATTGCGCGATGAAGCCGTAGACGACGCGATAGAAGCGCGAGTCGTCGAAGTAGCCGGCGCGGGCCAGGTTGTAGAAGCGATCGACGCCATGCGGGGCCCACTCGCGCAGGAGCTCGAGGGTGATGATGCCGCGGGACGTTTCAATGTCGGCGGTGACGGTATCGGGGGCGCGGGTGGACCAGAAGGCGCGGGTCGGCGCGCGCAGCAACGCCCGACGCTGGGCAGCCGTCGTGGGCGCCGGCGCGACGCGCGTGGTGACTTGTGCGGGGACTGTTGGCGCCGTGCCGAGTGCGACAATGCCGGCGACGGCAATCGTACGGAGGGTCGCAGTACCCATCGGGATGCCCTAACGAGAAGGACTCGGTGCGGCCGTTCCAAGCCGCGCCTGGTCGAGCACATACGCCTGGATCAAACGCACCTGAGCGGTGGTGAGGTCATGGCAAACACCAGCAATCGTCCGGCCCCCTGCGCTGTCGTCGGCGAAGAGGACTGGTGGTCCGGCGAGCACCGCGACGTACTGAGTTCCACCGACGGCGTACGTCATGCGAATTCGATCGTCGAGCGGCATCGTGTCTCCCTTGTGTTCCTGACGTGCACGATCCGCCATCACCGCTCCAGCTGAAACCCGGCGTCCACCGCCGGCCGCTTCGTCGCGTTGGCCACGTACCACCCGGTGAGGTACATCCACCGCGCCATCCGCGTCAGCTTGGCGTAGTCGATCCGTTCGGGGACGTCGTTCGCGGTATGGTAGTCGTCGTGGAGGTTGGTGCTGTACATGAGCGACGGGATCCCCAGCCGCGCGTACGGCAGGTGGTCGCTGCGGAAGAACCAGCCCTCGGTGTGCGTCGGGCGGTCCCAGAGCGTGTCGAGCACGAAGCGACTCGTCACTGCGTTTGCCCTGAGGGCCATCTGCACCAGTTCGGTCGAGCTGCGATGCGGAGGCTGCGCGCCGAGCAGCGTCGCGGTATCGGGGTGGTTGCGGCCGATCATGTCGCCGTTGAGCACCGCGACGATCTTCCCGACCGGCACCACGGGATGCGCGGAGTGGTAGCGTGATCCCAGCAGGCCGCGCTCCTCCGCACCGTGGTGGACGAAGAGGAGGGAACGCTTCGGGCGCTGGGCCACAAAGGCACGAGCCGCGGCAAACTCGGCGACGCTCACGGAGGCGTTGTCGTCGGCTCCCGCCAGCACCGAGTCGCCCGGTACGAGCAGGCGCACGCCGTTGGCGTCCTGGTGTGAGCTGTAGAGCACGTACTCGTCACGAAGGAGCGGGTCGGTACCGCGCAACGCGCCGATGACGTTCACCGACGGGACCTCGAACCGCTCGAGTCGGATGGCCAGCGCCACCTCGGCCCCCTGCTGCAACGTCGTAGCCATGCGCGAGCGCACCATGAAGCCCGGCGTCGGGCCGGCGCCGAGTGCCGGTACAGGCGCGATGCGATCCGATCCGCCGGCGGCCCGCGGAGTCGCGCGGTCCACGTCGTAGTCCCCACGTACCCGCTGGACCGCCAGCGCCTCGAAGTCAGCGTCCACGGTCGCATCCGCCACCAGCAGCACCGCGGCGGCGCCTCGCCTCGTCAGGCGTGCCGTCGTGCCGGTGATAGCGGCCGTCGCATAGCGCGAGCCTGCAGGGTAGCTGTAGGGCCGGATGGTGCCAGGCGCCGGTGCTCGAAGCGCCGTGGCGACGATGCGCCCGCGCACGTCGACCGTGGTGTCGGTCGGGTCGGCGAGCCAGAGCACTGGACCCGACGCTTCCACCGGCGCGACGCTGAGCGGGATGATGTCGGTGAAGAGTGACATCGACTGACCAGCGATGGTGGCACGGCTTGCCGCCAGCGAGACCCTGGTGCGCACGACGTTGAACCACTGGAACCAGGTGCCGTCGTCCCCGGCGGGTTGGAGGCCGATGCGCTGATACCGCTGGGCGACCCAGATAGAGGCCTTCATCTCGTCGAGCGTCCCTCCTTCCCGCCCGCGCATGGCAGGGGAGGCCATCGCAAAGAGATCACGCTTGAGGTCCGCCTCGCGGATTTCACGGATGGCGCGAGGAACGGCCGGCGTGCGCGATGGAGTCGAACCTTGCGCGGCGAGTCCCGCGGGCACGGCCAGCACGAAGAGGAGAGATGGGCGCATGTAAGCTCCTTCCGGTGTGGAGCGACTCAGCGATCATGATAGCACATGCAGCGGCGCCCCGTGATGCCAGTCCGGTGCTCGGTGCTCCTGCCGCGAGCTAGCCGACTCTCACTTGCGCACGAAGGTCGCTCCGGTCAGATCAAGCGACTTCGCGGGTCCGGCGCCCTCGACGCGAAACGAGACCACGCTCCCCGATCCGGCGATCTCGATACGCAACTGATCCTTCTCCGCGTCGAACACCTCGGTCGGTCCGTCGAGAACACCCCAGCGGTACGCGAGGGAACCATCTCTCGCGACGATGTCGATCGTGCCGAACCGGGTCAGCAATGCGATGACTCCAATGACCCCTCGCGACTGACGCGTCGTCATTTCCGATGCACGACCTTGAACGCTGTTTCGCACTGTCCGTTGAAGCTCAGATACGGATTTACCTGCATGTCCTGTCCTACGTGTGACGCAATTCAACGGTAGTCAGGGCTCCGCCCGGTCAGCGGGCATTCCTCGGAAGCCCAATCAAATAGGTCAGCCGGCCGGGCGTATTTCCGATAGGAACGCGGCCGGAGCGCCACGTAAACCCCTGAGGTACCTGCGCGGCCAGGTCGGTCAGCTCAGAGGGCTCGTACGCTCGCAGTTGCGAAACAAGCCCATCCCACCAGCACGTCAACGGTACGAGAGGAATCACGTACGTCCACAGGAGGCGTCGCCACCGGAACGGGCGAATGAAGGGCGTCGCTGCCCACACGAAGAGCGGGGTCACGAGCAGCGGTATCGTGGTTGCGAGTGCGCGCTGCGGAATCTCGAACACGCCGATGGGCTGCCCGGCTGCTCGCGCGTCGCACAGCACCGCGAGCGCCATGGCCGGAGAAAAGTGGTGAAAGGCGTTGAATACCGTACGGAAACCACGCAACCGGCGCGGAACTGCTTGCGCGTCGACCGGCTCGGTTTCGAACGTGATCACACCCCCGGACTCTGCTGCCACGCGCGCGAGTGTCTCGACGTTTGGATAGAGATCGGTCAGCGTCGCCGAAACGTTCAGGCCATTCAGGCGAAGTGCGTCGAGCAACGCCGGCACTGGCCCACTTGCACCGGCGCACAGGTCGACGAGATGACGTGCGCCGCACGTTCGAAGTGCTTCGGCCAGTGGTGCGACCACCGGACGATGCAGCGCGAGGCGCGCTTCCATGAAGTGGAGATAGTCCGTGGCCAGATCGCGCACGGGTCTCGGCCACCATGCAAGATCCTCGAGCTCGACAAGCTGCATGCGAGGCATCCTCGAGGCTCCACCTAACGAGATGCGGCGTGAGCGACGCCGTTGCCCGCATCGAGCGACGCTTGATTGTCGGCTGCCCGCGCGATGAGCAACGTGCTGACGACTGCGGTGATCAACCCAAGTCGATCAACATAGAACCGGACCGCACTCTCTACGTCGTGCACCTCGAGGATCGGGATCGCGTCTTTCGGCTCAGTGGTGGGCATACGGTGGTGCGGTTGTGGTATCAATCGTCGAGTTCACGACGCGTCAGTCGGCCAGGGGCACATTGGGGCCGGTAGGGCCGTCTACCCTCGCTCCACCTGCACCTCGCGCTGCACGGCCGCCTGCAGGATGCTCATGAAGTCCTGGGCGTTGGTCACCACGCCAACCGCCTGGTGCGTGCCCCGGTCTTTCAGCTTACTCACCAGAAACTCGCTCGCATCCACGCAAATCGTCGGCAGCTCGACGATTCCTCGCTGCGGATCGTCGTAGTACGCGGGCAGCATGTTGCCCACGGCGATCGAGTGCAGCGCCGTCGCGATCATCACCGCCATCGTGGCGCGTTTGGTGTGCTCACGCGTCGCGTCCTGCGCGGCAACGGCGTCGGTGATCACGTCGGGGAGGGGACCGTCATCGCGCAAGGAACCGCCCAGCACGAAGGGGACCTCCTCGACCACGCAGGCGTGCATGATCCCGTCGCTGAGGGTGCCGTCCTGTACCGCCTTCGCGATCGATCCCGCACGGCGAACGGCATTGATGGCGCGCATGTGCGCGGCGTGTCCGTTCTCGGTCGGCTCTCCCGTACTCGTCATGCCTAACGTGGTGCCGACGATCGCCGCCTCGATGTCGTGGACGGCGACCGCGTTGCCGGCCAGCAACACCTGCACGAACCCGTTGCGAATGACCCCGACGAGGTTGTCCCGCGCCCGCGAGTGCACGAGCGCCGGCCCGGTCACCCAGAGCACGTATCCGCCCCGGCGTTTCTCGTCGACGAGCATCCGGGCAATCTGCCGATAGTCGATGGGCTTCTCTCGCGAGACCTGGCTCGACATGAAGTGGAAGTCGCCGTGGGCGCCCTCGTCCAGCTGAAATCCGCGCGCGTGCACGAGCACTCCCTCGCTGCCATCCTCGGCGCGACCGACGACCACCGCGTCGCCCTGCCTCACGCGACGCCCCTCGCGCACCCACCACGCGCCGGCCGCATCGCGCACCAGCACGCCGTCCATGCGCGGCTCGCGAGGCATCGTCCAGGTCCCCTCGGCTCCCTTCACGTAGGTCGGAAGGTTGGTGGTCGCGAAAAAGCCCTCCGGGAGCACGCCATCGCGCTCCGCCGGGACCGTGCGCGCGGCCGGCGCCTGCGCCAGTGGAGCAGACGAGAAATCAGGGGGAACGTACCGCATGGCCGATGTCATCAGCAGCGTACCTCGTGAAGAAGCGCTCCGTCAACACGCATACGCGTCGACGATCGAGCGCACCGCCCGGATGTCGCGCGGCGTGGTGCGACAGCAGCCACCGATCCACGACGCGCCGGCTGCCAGCCACGAAGGAACAAACGACGGGAAGTGGACCCCCGTTCCCTCCCAACGCCGTGTGGCGGCATTCCAGCGCTCTCCCGAGTTGGGGTACACCACAACTGGTTTGCCGCTCATGGCGCCGAACTCGCGAACGATGGATTCGACCAACTGTGGCGCGACGCAGTTCGCTCCGATGGCCGCCACCTGCGGCTCGGGGTCGAGGAGCCGCGCGCAGGCCGCGAGCTCATCGCCCGCCGCGGCATGTCGCTCGTCGCGACAGGTGAACGAGAACCACGCCCTCATGATCGGATGCGCGCGGAGCAGGCGCAACAACGCCCGCGCCTCGAGCAGTGACGGAATCGTCTCGCACGCCAGCAGGTCCGGGCTCGCGGCAACGAGGGCCTCGAACCGCTTGCGATGGAACGTGACCAGTTCGTCTTCGGTGAGGCCGTAGTCCCCGCGGTATTCCGAGCCGTCGTGGCGCGTCGCCCCAAAGGGACCCACCGATGCGGCCACGAGCAGCGACGTATCAGCTCCGGGATGCCGGATACGAAACCGCTCGCGCGCGGCCCTGGCGAGCGTCACCGAACGGTGGAGCAGCTGTGTCGTCTCCTCCGACGAGAGTCCGCGCTCGGCGAATCCCTCGTAGCTCGCCTGATAGCTTGCCGTGATCGCAACGTCGGCGCCGGCCTCGAAGTAATCGTCGTGCACCAGCTCGATGGCCTCCGGCGCGTCGACCAGAAGTTGGGCCGACCACAGATCCCCGGAGACATCGAAGCCGCGCGCCGCCAGGTCGGTCGCCATACCGCCATCGATGACCTTGAGGCCCCGTCCCCCCTGGAGTGGTGCGGTGTGCGTCATCGCCGTCAACCGTGTGTTCAGAGAATCCGCTTGCCGAGAGCGCTCAGGATCAGCTCGCAGGCGATTTCCGCGGTGCGATTGCGCTGGTCGAGGACCGGATTGACTTCGACGATATCGACGCCGACGAGCTTCCCCGTGTCGGCCAGCATCTCCATCGCCAGGTGCGCCTCACGATACGTGATGCCCCCTGGAACCGGCGTGCCGACTCCGGGTGCCTCGTCCGGGTCGATCACGTCCATGTCGAACGACACCCAGAGTCCCGCGGTCGATCTCGTGGCGATGGTGATCGCCTCCTCCATCACGGCGCGCACACCACGCTCATCGAGTGCGCGCATCGTGAAGGCCGCGAGGCTCCATTCTCTGATGTGCAGGCGCTCGGACTGGTCGACGTCCCTCAGGCCGACCAACGCAAGGTCGGCTCCGCGGATGGCCCCCTGCGGACCGCCGATGCTCGCCATCGCCTTGTCTCCATTGCCGAGGACCGCGGCGAGCGGCATGCCGTGTACGTTTCCCGATCGCGACGTTGCCGGCGTGTTGAGGTCCGCATGGGCATCGACCCAAACGACGCCAAGCCGTTCTCCGGTCGTGGCCAGATGCGCGGCGGCCCCGGCAATGGAGCCGGCGGCGATGGCATGGTCGCCACCGAGGACCACAGGGATCTGACTCGCCTCGAGCGCCGCGCGCACGCGGACCGCGACGTCGGTGCACACCTCGGTGATCGCGCCGAGGTATCGCGCCCCGCGCTGTGCGCCGCGCTCGGCATCTTCGCGGAAGGGCACGTGCACGTTGCCGGTGTCTTCGACCGTATGGCCGAGCTTCTCGATCCGGTCGCGGAGGTCGGTATAGCGCACGGCGGACGGCCCCATGTCGACGCCGCGGCGAGAGGCGCCCAGGTCCATCGGGACGCCGATGATACGTACCTGTGTCATGGGGCGAAGCCTATCTTCGGGCGACCGGGCGTGGAAGGTCGCGCATGGGCATACAAAGGATGCAGCCGTCATGCCTGCACGTCATATCCAGTCGAGTCCGTCGCGCTCCCGCTCGAGACGAAAGGTCGCCCCTCAGGGCGGGAGGACCGCCTCCACTGCCGTTCGAAACGACGGTGGGTCGATCGCCGGGAAGCGGTACAGCTCGGGTTCCATCCGCGCGAACATGGCGCGCAGCTCGTGAGCGGTGACGAGACGGCGTTCCAGCATCGCGTGCACGTCGGCAAGGTCGCGCGCGTGACCACGCTCGATCTTGGCAAGCGCCTGCGCACAGAAATCGTAGTGACGGAAGGTCACAAGCCCGATCCGGGTGATAGCCGGGCTCCGCTGCTCCCATCCTGGCGGGACAGGGATGAACAGATCCGGCGACGCCAGCTCGACGTTCACCTGCAATCGCTCCTTGAGCTCCGGAATCGCTCGCAGCAGGGCATCGGACTCCGGTCGTATCACGAGATCCATGTCGATCGTCGATGCGCGCCATCCCAACAGCACCGCCGAGGTTCCACCAACCAGGAAGACGTCGGTATCGGTCGTCGCAGCGTGGGCGAACGCCGTGAGGAAGGCCTCGATGCGCGCCTTGTCCGCTACCTCGCGCATGCCGCGGCGCGCTGGAAGCTGACCAGCAGGCGAACGAGCGCGTTGTACCGGCCATGGGCAGCATTGCCGAACTGAGGGACGAGCGCCAGGTAGAGCTTCAGCTCGGGCTCCTCCAGTCCGGCCGGAACCTCGATGCCGAGCGCCCGCAGCCGCGGCGCTCCTATTGACACAAGGAGGGACTCCACTGACGTCACGCCGCGGGCGAGGTCCTGTAACCCGCGGTCGACCAGTTCGGCACCAGGGAGGTCAGCCGCAGTCATTGGCTGGAGTCTATCCTCGACCCGTTCCAGGGGAAACCCTGCGTCCCAGGTGACCGAGACTCATCGAGGACGCCCCATCTGCGGCGACCCGATCGCCGCCACATCGAGGTTGTAGCGCCGCAACACCTTCGCAAAACGCGGATTGCCGGCGAGCGGCGAGAAGAGGGTGGAGTTGAGGGTCTGGGCCAGGAGCAGATCGCCATCGCCGGCGGCCGCTTTCTCCATATAGCGGAGCGCGCGGGCCGTGTCGCGGAGAGCGAGCGCGAGATACGCGTGCGCCGCATTCACGCCCCAGCCGTCCGCGGGGAACGCCTCGATCCGCCGGGCGATGGCGCTGACATCGCCGCCGCCCAGGCCGATCACCGCGGCGTAGAAGCCGAGGCGGCGCGGATTGGTGGTCACTTCCGCAAGGCGACGCGCGTGGGCCATCGCCTCGGAGGTCGCACCGGCGGCCATGAGGGTGTTTGCGTAGACGTTGTTGAGGGCCTCGTTGGTCGGGTCGAGCGCGAGGGCTCGTCTGGCCTCGGCGATGGCCTCGCTGTTGCGCCCCGCCATGCCGAGCGACCAGGCGAGGTACATCGACGGCATGCTGTAGAACGGGTCGATGCGCCTGACCTGCTCCAGCGTGGGGATGGCGAGGCTCGACCGTCCCGATGTGATGTACATGAAGCCGAGCCTGAAGCCGATCTCGCTGTTGTTCGGCGCTTGATCGTAGGCGCTCCGCAGTTCGGTCTCTGCCTGACTCCACAGGAACGACTCGGTGTGCACGTGGCCGAGCGATGCCAGGGCCTCGGGCAGGTCGGGGGCCAGGGCAACGGCGCGCTCGGCGGCGGCAAGGGCGCGTGGCAGGATGCTCCCCATGCGAATGTCGAGGTAGTACGGCTGCACCAGGAGCGTGGACGCCAGGGTCGCATAGGGCCGGGCGAACTTCGGGTCCTTGGCGATCGCCTGCTCCAGCACCCGCTCCGCCTCGCGAAGCTCGGGGCCACGACGGTTGCGATAGAGTTGCAGCCCGCGCAGGTAGAGGTCGTACGCCTCGAAGTCGGTGGTGCCTAACGCGGTGGCGGGTGTTGCGCCCCCGTTGCCGAGCCGCACCTGGAGGGCCGAGGCGATGGCCGACGCGATCTCGTCCTGCACGGCGAAGACGTCCTCCACGCGACGCTCAAAGGTGTCCTGCCAGAGGACGCGGCCGTCGGCAGCACTCGTCAGCTCGGCCGTGACGCGCACCCGATCCCCCGCCCGGCGGAGCGAGCCCGCGAGCACCGTGGCGACACTGAGCGCCTTGCCCACCTCCGGGGCACTCGCCCCCTGACCCCTGAAGCGCGCCGCGGAGTTGCGGCCGGCGAGCCGCAGTCCGGGGACGCGCGCGAGCGCGGTGGTGAGCTCGTCGGCGATGCCTTCGGCGAAGTAGGCGTTTGCGGTGTCGCCGCCGGCGGACTCGAAGGGAATCACGGCCAGCGACTTGTCGTCGCCTGTGCTGGGCGCGGCTACCGGATTGGTGCTTCCCGCGGTTTGGTCGCGCGTGAGTAGCCACCCGCCGGCCGCGACCGCGAGCAGCGTCGCTGCGATGCCGATGACGAGCCTCGTTCGTCGCCCGTTAGGCGCCGGGAGCCGGGCGCTGACGACCGATGGCGGCTCCGACGTGCCGACGCTGTCGAGGGGCGCGAGCAGCTCGGTGGCCGACGACGGCCGCTGCTCCGGGTCCTTCTCCAGGCAGCGCATTACGACCGAGGCCAGCGCGGCGGGGATCGCCGGCTGCTTCATCGTGATTGGCGCCGGCGTCTCGGCGATGTGGGCGGCGATCAGCTGCTGCGCGGTGGTGCGTCCGGCGAACGGGTGCCCCCCCGTGAGCAGCTCGTACGCCATCACGCCCCACGCGTACAGGTCGGCGCGGAGGTCGACCACGGAGCCCACCGCCTGCTCCGGTGCCATGTAGGCTGGCGTGCCGAGCGAACTCCCCGCGGAGGTGAGCGTAGCGCTCGCGGTGGCGAAGCCCTCACTGTCGTCGTGTGTGCGCGACGCGGTGAGCGCCTTGGCAATACCGAAGTCTGTGACCATCGCGGTTCCGCCCGACAGCAGCACGTTCTCGGGCTTGATGTCCCGATGGACGACAGACTGCGCGTGCGCGTAGCTCAGCGCCTTGGCCACGTCGCGGAGCACGTTGGTCGCGTCCGCGAGGGACAGCGGGCCACTCGTCAGGCGGGCGCGCAGCGAGAGGCCGTCGACGAACGGCATCGTATAGTACGCGACCCCCGACGCGTCGCCCGCGTTGAGGAGCGGGACGATGTTGGCCTGCTGCAGGCGAGCCGCGACCTTCACCTCGCGAGTGAAGCGGTCGGCCGAAAACCCCTCCGCCAGATTGGGGGCGACGACCTTGATCACGACCGAGCGCCCGAGTGCGGATTCTGTGGCCAGGAACACGCGGGACATGCCGCCACCACCGAGCTCCCGTTCTATCTGGTACTGGTCGCCGAGGGTCGCCTGGAGCTGGCTGAGGAGGCTCACTGACTGGGTCAGCCTAACGAAGCCCGACCAGCTCCTCGCTGATCCGCTTGAGGCGAGCCCGCGCGTCGGCATCGTAGGCTTGCCTGTGGGCGCGCCCCAGCGACTGGCCGACGAAGAACTGCCCGCTTCCGACGCCCGGATCGAGCACCAGGTGGAGCACGGCCCTGGCGCCTTCGTCGATCGTGGATCGGGGCGTGTACCCTCCGCGCAGGACCATCCCGGTCGGCATCATCGTCGCCGGATGTAGCGCATTCACTGTCACTCCCTTTCCCTCGAGCTCTGCGGCGAGGTCGAAGGTGAACATCACCTGGCACAGCTTGCTCTGGCCATAGGCGCGACCGCCGGAGAACCCGTTGGCCATCATCACGTCGTCGAAGTTGATGGGGCTTGCAGAGAGCGACGAAACGTTGACGATCCGCGCCGGTGTGCTGGCCTGCAATCGTGGAAGCAGGAGCCGGGTGAGCAGCACGCCCGCCAGGTAGTTTACCTGCATGCGATACTCGACCCCTTCCTTCGTGAGCTCGCGCTCGGCCGGCACTGAGCCGACACCGGCGTTGTTGACCAGGACGTCCAGACGGGGATAGTCGCGAAGGACCGCCGCGGCGAAGCGGCGGATGTCGTCGTTGGAGGCAAGGTCGGCCGCGTAGAACCGCGCGCTCCCCTTGCCGGACCTCGCGATCTCGTCGACCAGCTCACGCCCGCGCGCGGTGTCGCGACCGTGCGCAATCACGTGGGCACCGCCGGCGGCGAGGCGCAAGGCGACTTCGCGACCGAGCCCACTGGTGGCCCCCGTGACGAGCATGACCGGCTGGCCGGGCTCCGGTTGGCGTGCCGACTGGGCCGGTGCGCTAACGGGGAAGACGGGGAGCATCGTCACGGTGGCGATGATTGCAGCTACCAAACTTCGAAGCATCACGGGGTGTCGTTACCGGTTGGCCTGAGTGGCTTGCCTGAATGAAGCTGTGCGCGGCTGACAGGAACCTCTCGCCAGAGCCGGCCTGGCGCCAGACGATGTGCTCGCCTGCCTGGGTGGGAAACCTACGCTGGTCGAGATTGGAGCGCGGATATGACGGATCGGGTCGGATCAGGAGGGATTGGGCTTCCTCGACTATCGGAGCTCGAGGTAGAGATCAACCCGCCAGCGCCCCCGGCCCGCGGACTGGAGGGCGGTGGTCAGGCAATCCCACCGACACCTGTAGGGCGATCGAGGCTGCGACGACGAGGATGCAACGCCCCGGGCGAGGTCGTCCGCCCTACGGCACCCGCTCGGGGGCCGGTTTCGTCAGACGAGCCTGCGGGGCTTCGATGGATCGTGCAGGGATTTGATAACCCTCACGCGCGCGGGCCTGGTTGAAACGGACGCACTTCTGACCTCGTACGAGCCCTTGCCTCCCGCGCCCAAGTCCCCGTGGCCAGTTCAGGTTTCTCGTCTCTG
>JBQTIW010000138.1:0-5510 GCA_052387735.1 Gemmatimonadaceae bacterium | reverse complement strand
AGTGGACACCGCAGCCGCGGGACAAGTGCTTCCAGATCGGGCAGCTGGAGTTTGATACGAACCCGAATCTGAAAAAGTCCGGTTAGACTCGCGCTACAGGAAGGCGGACGTCTCGGCGCCCCCAGAGACCAATGGTCCCTGGGGTCGCCCACGGGGACTCATCGCGCGAATGGCACCGGGCGCGCACTCGAGTACCCGCGCAAGTCTCACTCGTCATTGAAGGTCAGGTGCCCGTCCACCCATCCGCCCGTCCGCCTGTGCGCCCGTGCGCCCGCCCGCCCGTCCACCCCTGTCCGACTGTGATGTCCCGTTCCCTGCTGCTCCCGGCGCTGTTGCTCGCGATGTCCAGCGTAACCGCGCTCGGCGCGCAGGAGCTGCGTCTCGCCGCAGTACAGGCGTGGACGTCCGATCCGTTGTGGGCAGATCCCAGGGGCTGGTCCCTCGGCTTTCAGTATCCTGCTTCCGATCGGTTGGGGCTCCGCGTCGGTGTGTCGGCGGCCAGTTCGCGGCAGGAGCGCACGGGCATTCCGTGTGCCGGCCTGATTCCGCCGACCGGCTGCGCTCCCGAGTCGCTCGAAGATCACGGTCGTCTGTTGGATCTGCGTCTCGGAGTTGCTGGCACCGTCATGCGGCGTGAACGAATCGCACTCGATGTTGCCGCTGACGTGCACTGGATAGAAGGCACGAGCGACACCAGGGCGCCGCAAAGCGGTCGTGCGCTTTCAGCGAGCCAGGGCTACTGGGGGCCGGGAATCGGAGTGGATCTGAGATTCACACCGAGGCCCGGCGGAGCGCTGGGGCTGTTCCTTGCCGCGCAGGCCGTGTGGTGGAAGCCGCGGGACGTCGAGGCGTGCTGCGACCGGTATATGCCCTTTACCGAGACCGTTCGTGCCCCGACGCTGTCTGCCGGCGTGTCGTGGGCCGTCCGTCTGCGCGCCGAGCCCTGACGCAGGTGGCGTCCACACCACGATCGTCGGAGGTGTGACCCACAGAAAGCCGCGCCGGGTGTTCCCGGGCGCGGCTGTGCACGTTCGGCGTGTCCGATCAGGGCACCACGCCCGCCAGTTCCTGCAAGGCAGCCGCCAGTTTGTGCATCTTCGGCTCATCGCCGGCGCCCCGCGCCTCCTGGTGCAACTGCGTCGCCATGTTCGTCAGCGCGTCGCGGCGTTGCTGCCCCTGGAGTTTCTCCGCGCTCGCCAGATCGGTACGCACCGACGCGATCCGCGACGGCGGAATGCCCTTGTTGCGTTCGAGCTGGTCGACATATGCACGCGCCAGCGCGAAGCTGGGCGGCCAGACCATCTTCGGCTGTTCCTGAGCGTTGAGCTGCTCGTACTTCACGGTCTTCGCGGCATCGATCTCGTTCTGCGTGAGAAACGCGCTCGGGGTCAGCTCGAACATGTCGAGGCCGCGCGCGATCTCGGAGCTGATCATGTGGCCGTTGTACCAGTACACGGACCAGGAACCGCCGCTGACGAGCCGGGTCGAATCCACCGGGCCACGATCGAAGTAGGCGATCTCTTTCGGGTGCGACGGGTCCGTCCAGTCAAACACCGAAATGCCGCCCTGATACCAGCCCTGGACCATCACCTCACGGTCCGGGATCGGGATCAGCGAGCCGGTGTGCGCGACGCAGTTCTCCTGCGACGTCTGCGGGGCCGGGAGCTTGTAGTAGCTCTTGAACTTCATCTGCCGGTTTTCGATCGTGAAGATCGCGTTGGCCCCCCACTCCGGCTTGTCGGTCGCGCGGCAGCGCGGCGCCGAACCTCCCCCCCATTCGTCGGTGAAGAGCACCTTCGAGCCGTCGTTGCTGAACGTCGCCGAGTGCCAGAACGAGAAGTTCGAATCGGCGGCCGCCCCGATGCGAACCGGGTTGGCAACATCGCTGATGTCGAGCAGGAGCCCGTAGCCACCGCACGCGCCGCCGGCCAGGCCGATCGCCGGATAGACGGTGATGTCGTGGCACTGGGTCGGACCGGTCCGCGCGCCGCCCCCGCCACCCGGCCGCTGGCCGCCGCCGGGGCGACTGGCGGCGCGTGCCTGCGCTGCCGCGACGTCCGCCGGCATTTCACCGTGACGCGGCGCTGCCGCCAGGTTGTTGAAGATGCGAGGTGAGCTCACGATCCTGGCCTGCTCAGGATGCGCCAGCGGGACCTTGATCACCTCGATCCGGAACAGCGCCGAGTTGGGATCCTGGTCCGGGGCGAGCGCCGAGCACCCCGCAAGCTCGTTAGGTGACCGTACTCCCGCCGAGCCGGAGACGTAGATGTAGACGTGCTCCTTGTCCTTCGGGTCCGTCACCACCGTGTGGGTGTGGGAGCCACGGCAGGTCTGCACGTTCGCGATGTACCTGGGATTGGTGACGTCCGTTGCGTCGAAGATACGAATGCCGCGCAGCCGGTCCTTGCTGACCGTGTCGGGGACGCCTTGCGTGCCGCAGTCGATGCGGCCGGTCGCCCCCTCTCCCGAGACGAAGAGCAGGTTCTTGTATACCGACACGTCGCTCTGCGAGGCTGGGCAGAGATATGCCTTCTTGAGCACGGGCTTCTTCGGGTTGGCGACGTCCCAGACCATGAAGCCGTTGTAGTTGCCCTGGTACACGTAGTTGCCGGTGAACGCGAGGTCGGAGTTGGTGACACCGACGAAGCCTTCCGCGGGCAAAGTGTTGGACACGAGCTCCATGTTCCACTTCGCTTGTCCCGCGTCGTTCCGGCCCGCCTTGAGCCCGACCCGGGGATCGGGTGTGGGGGCGGTGGCGGACATCTCGGGCAGCGGTGCAGCGGCAGCCCCGCCTGACGACGGCGCGCATCCGGCGACGGAGAGCAGACCCACGGCGAACGAGGCGGACACCATCAGGGCGGCGCGTGGTGCGCCCTGACGGCCGAAGAACGATTCCGGTTTCACGTGGGGACTCCGTTGAGGGATCGGCGACATCGGGTGGAGCGGGGACAGGTCACGGCACTCGCCCGCCTGACGATTGCACGTCATCGAGCATTTTCTGCATGCGATCGATCTCCGTCGTCTGATCGGCGTAGACGTCGGAGGCAAACCTGAAGACCGTCTCGTCCTGCACCGCGCCGTGCGATCCAAACAGTTTGTCGACCATGGTGATCGCGCCTTCGTGGTGCCTGATCATGAACGTGAGAAAGAGCTTGTCGAATTCCGGACCGCGTGCGCGGTCCAGCTGTGCAAGCTCGTCAGGCGTCATCATGCCCGGCATGAGCATGTCGTGCTCCATGCCGTCCATCGTCATGCGCATGTGCGTCGCGTTGGCCGCCGGCACGGGCTGGCCGCGGTCGCGCAGCCAGGTCTGCATCAGCTCGATCTCGTCCCGTTGGCCCACCACGATCCGCTCGGCGAGCCGCTGGAGGCTCGCGCTCGCACCGTGCGACGGCGCCCACCCTGCGATGAGGACCGCCTGTGCGTGGTGTGGGATCATGCCCGACATGAAGTACACGTCGGCGGCGTTCGTGGGGATGGCGGAAGCGGCAGGGGAGCCGCTCCGCTGAATTCCCGGGCCGCGTGTGGCGCCCGACTGAGCCGCTGGGCGGGTTGCCGTACTGCAGGCTGCAACAGCAAAGACCGCTGGAAGCGTCCTCGCCAGCGCTCGCACTACCCGACTCCTCATTCGAATTCCGTCTCCTGGTTGACGTCGGAACCACCCACATCTCGCTCGCATTCCTTTCGGCGAATGCCTCAATGTCCGCCGTAGCATTGCATCGCTTACGTATCGCGGAGGAAAACTGCTGCCGAAATCGTCGTTCCGCGACCGGCGATTGCCGCTCGCGACGGGAGCCGGACCTGTGCCCCCCGGCGTTTCCCGCGGGGGCTGCCAAGCCGGTCGTGCTCCGAGCGTTTCGTCGCGCGAGCGATGAACGCCCGCGACCGGCGCGCGCTCCTCGGGTCCGGAGCTCCGCGTCCTGGGGAGTCGTGGGCGGACCTGGGCTGCGGGACGGGGAGCTTCACCATTCCGTTAGCCACAGCGCTGGGCGTCAACGGCTCGCTTGTGGCGATGGATCGGAACCCGTCGGCCATCGACGAGCTCCGGCGAACCCTCGCCAACGTCGACGCTGCCACGCTCCCGGCCATCACGCTTCACGTGGGCGACCTCACGGATCTCCGCGACCTCCCGCGACTCGACGGAGCGCTGTTGGCGAACGTCCTGCATTACCTGGCGGAGCCAGAAGCAGTGCTGCGGACTCTCGGGCCGCTGGTTAGGCACGGCGGGCGGATTCTCGTGATCGAGTACGATCGGCGCGACGCGAACCAGTGGGTGCCGTTTCCGATTCCCGTGGAGGTGCTCGGTGAGCTTGCCGGACGCGCAGGGATTCCGCGGTTCGTCGTGGGTCCGCGAGTCCGGTCGGACTTCGGCCGTGTGGTGTACGCGGCGGTCTCTCAGCTCGGGTCGTAGGCCTCAGAACTGCCGCGGGGACCTGCCGTGCGCTGCCGGTGCGTGAGGCCGGCCGCGTCCGGGAGCGTCAAGGTTTCCCCGCCGGCGCTCGCCCAGCCAGGTCGCGCCTGACGATGACCTTGCTCAATCTCGCCCGCGGCACGGCCCACGTCGGAGGCCTCCAACCTCGCCGTTCCAGCGGTGATGGGCCTCCCGTTTCGGGCCGCAACGCGTCCTCGAACGTCGCGTAGCGCGACGCCGGGTTCCAGAGCGCCCAGCTCTTGGCTCCCGCGTCGTAGGCGCCCTGGATCTGCTGGCGGAGCTCGTCAGGCCCGTACGTCCGGCCGCGAATGCTCATCGCCTCCAGAAACGGCATCACCTCACCGACCGTCACCTTCGCCGAGTCTTTCATGAACCGGGTGCGCTCCACCGCGTCCGTCGTGGCCATGCGGACGATCTCGTACGGCTGCGCATGCGGCCGCTCGAAGCCGTACAGCCCGCGGTCGTAGTGCGACGGATACATCATCGGCAGCACGGCATCGGCCACGGCAATGATCTGTTCCCACTGCTGCCCGATCCCCAGATCGTCCTCCACATGCGTGACGAGGCCAAAGACATCCGCGGTGACCGGCACGTCGTAGCGGCGCAGCTGCTGTTTCGAGTACACGATGAAGTCCCGGATGTTGTCCGCGCGGGACTTCCCATTGCTTCCGGGATACCTGATCACCGTTCGCATCCGATCGGTCACATCCGGGAAGCGCACGTAGTCCCACTGGAGCTCCGAGAAACCCATGTCCAACGCTTCGCGGGCGATCGCGATGTTGTAGTCCCAGACGCGTTTGTCGTACGGGTTCACCCAGGCACCGCCCTTGTTGTCACGCCAGATGTTGCCATTGACGTGGCGGATGGCCAGCTCCGGCTTGCGCTCGGCCAGCATGCGATCCTTGAACACGACGATGCGAGCGATGGAATAGATGCCGCGCGCCTGCAGGGTGTCGACGAGCTCCGGCAGCCAGGTCGAGGCCGGACGTCGATCGGCGCCGGTCTCCTTCGCCAGCGGGCTCCGCGGGTCATCGTATGCGGGATAGGTGTGCGACGCCTTGATTTAGATGACGAAGGC
>JBQTIW010000137.1:0-11827 GCA_052387735.1 Gemmatimonadaceae bacterium | reverse complement strand
CGCGCCTTGCCGATGGGGACGACGCCGTCGTTCTGTGGGAGCACGCCCTTGATGCGACGATACAGATACTTGTGCTCGAACATCAGCACGCAGTCGTCATCACGAATCGCCGCCTTCATCAGGCCGTAGGCGTCTTCGGCCGTGGCAGGATACACGACTTTGAGGCCCGGAGTATGAATGAAGCCGGCTTCCGGATTCTGGGAGTGAAAGGGGCCGCCGCGCACGTAGCCGCCGCTGGGTCCGCGCACGACCATCGGGCAGGGCAGGAATGCGCGATACCGGGCCGTCGCCACGTAGTTGGTGAGGATGTCGTATGCGTTGGCGACGAAATCGATGAACTGCATCTCGACCACCGGACGCATCCCCATGTGCGCCGCCCCCGCGGCCGCGCCCACGATGCCGATCTCCGAGATGGGGGAATCGATCACTCGCGCTTCACCGTACCTGGCGAGGAGACCTTCGGTCACCTTAAACGCGCCACCATACGCGCCAATGTCTTCGCCGATGCAAAAGACACTCGGGTCGCGTTCCATCTCGTCAAAGAGCGCTTGCCGGAGCGCCTCGAGGTAGGTGACCTCGGCCATCACCCTGGCTCCCCGGATCTCGTGCTCCAGGTGCCCCAGCCTTCGGCGCGCTCATTCTTCTCGACGGCCGCCGTGGTGCCCTCCCGGAACCAGAGTGGGCTCTCGGTCGGCGGGTCGGCGTATACCCCGGTGAGTCCATCCAGCGGCTCGGGAGAGGGGGACGCTTCGGCGATTTCCGTGGCCTCGTCCACGTCCCGGCGAGCGCGCTCATCGATCGCCACGATGTCCGCGGCGGTGAAGCCCAGCTGCGTGGTGAGCACGTTCTGAAACCGATCAAGCGGATCGTTGTTCGCCGCCCACCATTCGATTTCGCCTTCCGGGACGTAGGACTGATTGTCGTGCTCGGCGTGTCCCTTCCGGCGGTAGGTGATGAGCTCGACCAGCGTCACGCCTTCTCCGGCGCGGGCGCGGTCCACCGCGGCTTTGGTCACGTCATACACCGCGAGCACGTCATTCCCGTCGGCTTGAAGGCCGGGCACGCCGTACCCGGGGGCCTTGTCGATCATGTGTTTGGCGGCGGTTTGCTTGGAGGTGGGCGTCGAGTACGCGTATTCGTTGCTCTCGACGATCACTACAAGGGGACAGCGCTGGACCGCGGCGAAATTGATGCCTTCGTGGAAGGCCCCCGTGGAGGTGGCGCCATCGCCAACGTAGACGAGCCCCACGCGGTCCTCGCCGCGCATGCGGAACGTCAGCGTGACGCCGGCCATGACCGGCACCATATCGCCTAACGGAGAGATCTGGCCGATGAAGCCGCGATCGAGATCGCCAAAGTGAATGTTGAGCTCGCGCCCCCGTGTGGGTGAATCGCCCTTGGCCATGTACTGCCGGAGAATCTCGAGCGGTGTGGCGCCCTTTACCAGCATCGCACCCATGTTCCGGATGAGCGGTGACATGACGTCGCGGCGCTCCAGCGCGAAGCAGCTGCCAACCGCGTCGGCCTCCTGGCCTAACGAGCGGAACAGGCCTCCCACCACCTTGGTCTGCCGGTACAGGGCGACGAGCCGTTCCTCCAGCGTGCGCGTGAGCCGCATCCAGTAGTACAGCTCGAGCTTCTGCTCTCGCGACAGCGCGTCCGACGGTCGGGCGACCGCGGCGGCGGACCCGTTGGTCCGACGCCGATCAGAGGCGGGACGGGTCGCCTCCCGTCTCCCGCCTCCCGCGTCCCGCTTGCCCCCCATCAGTAAGCTGCCTCGAGCGCGTGCTGCGGATCGTCCTGGCGATGCAGTGCGACGAAGAATCGCTTCACGTTCCGATCGAGCCGGCTCTCGCCGATCTGGTCGGTCGTGACCTCGACGAACGTGTAGTGACCACCCTCGGCGCGCACGTCGAGCTGCATCCGCGACGGAAGCTCGGGCGCGCCGACGACGCCCTGATATACCCTCGAGCGCGGAGCCGACGTCACCGTCGTGAGTCCCAGCTGAGCAAAGAACGTGTCGGCCAGATCCATGACCTCGGCCGGCGTGAGGTGCGTGCGGTAAAAATGTCGCATAACGAGTTACTTCTTCGCGTCCTCGCTCGGAGTGGCCTCGGGATAGACTTCCTGCATCCAGTCGTTCACCCGCTGCAGGGCCTTGGTGGAGTCGCGACGGAACCGCAGCCCCACCGCCCATGTGCCGGCCGTGACGAACACCAGCTTCGTGTAGTATGTCCCGAGCTCGGGCGCCTTCGTGAAGCCGTTGTCGATGTTCTTGCGGTCCTCGTTGGTAGCGAAGATCTGTCCTTCGCCGCCTTCCACCGGCTCACCCGTCTTCTTATCGCGCACGACCATGCGGAACTGGATCTGCTCGAGGGCGCGTGGTGGTACGGGATTCAGCCAGACCTGAATCGCGAGGTCATCGGTGTACATGCGCTGGTGCGGCGCGGGACCCGTGGGTCCGCACGCGGCCAGTGCCCCCGCCGCGATGAGCACCAACGCGCGGCCAGTCCTCACGACGCGTAGTACTCCAGGCCAAGATGCGTGATTTGCTCCTCCCCCATCAGGTGTCGCAGTGTGTTCTTGAGCTTCGTCTGCTGGATGAACAGGTCGTGTTCCGGCTGCAGACCGGGGGCCGCCATTGGGCTCTTGTAGTAGAAGGACAGCCATTCCTGAATCCCCTTCATGCCCGCGCGCATGGCAAAGTCGGAAAACAACGCCAGATCGAGGACGATCGGCGCGGCGAGAATCGAATCGCGGCAGAGGAAGTTCACCTTGATCTGCATCGGATATCCCATCCAGCCGACGATATCGATGTTGTCCCAGCCTTCCTTGTTGTCGCCCCGTGGCGGGTAGTAGTTGATGCGGACGACATGTGAAAAGTCACGATACAGGTCCGGGTAGATCTCCGGCTGCAGAATCGTGTGCAACACCGAGAGCTTGGACTCTTCCTTGGTCTTGAACGAGGCGGGATCGTCAAGCACCTCGCCGTCGCGGTTCCCCAGAATGTTCGTCGAATACCAGCCGGCGAGACCGAGCATCCGCGCCTTGAGTCCCGGCGCGATGACCGTCTTCATCCACGTCTGGCCGGTCTTGAAGTCCTTGCCGGAAATCGGCACGCCCCTGTCATTGGCGAGCTGGATGAGCGCTGTCGTATCCACGGCCAGGTTCGGCGCACCATTGCAGTACGGAACGCCCTCCATGATGCAGGCCCACGCATATAGCATCGACGGCGCAATCGCCTCGTCGTTCTCGGCCATCGCCCTTTCGAATTGGGCAATGCTTGCGTGCGCGGGTCCCGGCTTGATGAACGTCTCGGTTGACGCGCACCACACCGCGACACAGCGATCCGCCCCGGACGTCGACTTGAAGTCGCGAATGTCCTGGCGCAGCTGTTCGGCCAGATCTCGTTTCGTTGCACCTTTCTTGACGTTCGTGGTGTTCGTCAGGCGCGTGACATACGTCGAGTCGAACACGGCCGGCATCGGCACGATGCCCCGGAGAAAACCGGCCAGCGGCTCCAGGTCCCGGCTCTCCAGAACCCCAGCCTTCAACGCCGCCGTATACGCGTCGTCGGGAATCGGATCCCAGGCGCCGAAGACGATGTCCTCGAGCCCCGAGAGCGGTACGAAGTCCTTGATCAGGGGCGAGCGACCCTCCGTTCGCTTGCCGAGACGGATCGTCGCCATCTGCGTGAGCGAGCCGATCGGTTTCGATTTCCCCCGCCTGATGCTCTCGACGCCGGCGATGAAGGTGGTAGCGACCGCCCCGAGGCCCGGAGTGAGAATTCCGAGTTTGCCCGAGGCCGGGCGAAGACTGACACGTGGTGGGGGGAAGTTCGATCCCTGCACGATACGAAGACTCCGGAGGAAGAGCGGACTAGCGAGAAAGAGAGGTCGCCGCGCTACCGGGACTTGCCGGCGCGGCATCTGAGCCGGCTGATCGCGCGGCGTCGGCAATGCCTTCCGGGACGCTGCGCGTTACCCGGTAGACGAATCGGATGCGCTGCACCGCGGTGATCCACGCCGTGAGCGCCAGCAGGATGCAGATGGAGATGAGCACCCAGCCATGGAGGGCGAGCCCAAAGAAGGCTTGCGGCGCTGAGAGCAGCACGACACGCTCGGGTCGTTGCAGGATGCCGACCTTGGCGTCGATGCCGAGACTCTCGGCACGTGCGCGCGTATACGACGTGAGGAAGGTCCCGATGATCCCCATCAACAACACGCCGACCATCGGTGTGGCGGTCCATCCCGGCACGCCTTGGTGCACCTCGTTGCGCGCGAAAAAAACAATGAGCCCGCCGAGCACCGCTCCATCCGCAACCCGGTCGAGCGTGGAATCGTAGAAGGCGCCGAAAACCGTCGAGCGCCCGGTTCGCCGGGCGACCGTCCCGTCGAGCACGTCGAAGATCGCGGTCACACCCAATACCCACCCTGCGACCGAAATATGCCCGGTCGCGTAGATGACCCCAGCGGTCATTGAGCAGAGGGTGCCGACGGTGGTGATGGCGTTCGGACTGATCCGACGAGCGACCATCCAGTCAGCGACCGGGGCAATAAGGCGCAGATAGCCGCGCTTGATGGCTTCCCAGGTTGCGACCATGGATGGAGGTTCGAGGATCAGCGCGCAGACCGCCGACGCTGGGTGGGGGCGAACGAAGTCCGTGAAATTACGTCGCTTAGTCGCCCTGAACAACCCTTCAAGCTCCTACGGAACCCTCCACTCGAATGTGCCTGTCAGGACGACTCCATCACGCGTATACGAGCGCGAACCATCTGCCAGGGCGGCGCGCAGCCGAACAGTAGAACCTGCTGGGACCTGGGCGACCGGAAGGACGGTGGTCGGGTTTGCCGGGACAGTCCCGATCGTGTATTCCGTACCTGCCGACTGCATGTACACCGTCACGGCCTGCGTCGCATCGTTCGAAACCTTTAATGCGACCGACGACGGGGAGCTCGGTGTGGTGACGACGACCTTTCTCGAACATGCAGGCGCCGAAACGGTGAGCAGCAAAGCGAGCGCTGCAATTCGCATGTGTCTCCTCCCGAATGGGGTTCGCGACCGCCGAAGAAGGCACGATCTCGCGTTCACCCAAGTATACCCTTGCCAAGGAGCTTTGCACCGCCAACCGTTCGCGATGGTAGCCTCACTCCCCCTGAAGCGTCTTTTGTCATGAGCCTGCGACTCGTCGACGTCCGCTTGAATCGCCCGCTCGTCACGAGCATCGGACTCCTCGTCCAGCTGACCGCCTGCACCGCCACTGGGCAGGTCTCAACGGTCGCCGAACTGACGGCCGTTCCGACCTCCGAGCTGATCGCGCGAGGGGTGGATGCCCGGCGACTGCAGGACACCGTCGCACAAGTCATGACTCGCGCTCTGCGCGACAGCGCATTCCCCGGGGCCATCGCCCTGATCGGCACGCACTCGGGAATCGTGAGCAAGGTGGCCGTCGGAGCGCTCGACTGGGCTGCCGGCGCGCCGGCGCCTGACGAGCGCACGCTCTGGGACCTGGCGTCGCTCACGAAGGTGATCGCGCTGACCAGCGCGGTGATGCAGCTCTCGCAGGTGGGGAAGATCAACCTCGACGCGCCGGTGCAGCGATATCTCCCGGAGTGGACCGGGCCCTGGAAGGATCGCGTCCATGTCCGCGAGCTCCTCACGCACTCGGCGGGATTGCCAGCCTGGCGGCCGCTGTACAAGGAGACAGAAACGCGAGAGGCCGCGCTTCGGCTGGTGATCAGCACGCCGCTGGAGCGAGCGCCGGGTGAGCGCATGGTGTACAGCGACCTTGGCGCGATTCTGCTCGGCCAGATCGTGGAGCGGGTCTCGGGTCAGCCGCTCGACCGCTTCCTGGCGCAGCAGCTGTTCGAACCGTTAGGCATGCGCAGTACCCTCTATCGTCCCGCGGCGACGCTCCGTGCGCGGATTGCGCCGACCGAGGTGGATCCGTGGCGCCAGCGCCACCTCCGGGGTGAAGTACATGACGAGAACGCCTTCCGGCTCGATGGAGTGTCGGCCCACGCCGGACTGTTCTCGACGGCAGTGGACCTCTCACGATTCGCGCGTATGATGCTGAACGGCGGCTCTCTCGACGGCGTGCGCGTGCTCGAGTCGACCACGATCCGGACCTTCACGACGGTGCAGAACCGTGAGCTCTCCGCACGCGCACTGGGCTGGGAGACCGCGAGCGGCCAGAACTCGGGTGGGCGCCGGATGTCACCGAGCGCTTTTGGCCACACCGGCTTTACCGGCACATCCATCTGGATGGATCCGGAGCGCGACGTGTTCGTGATCCTCCTCTCGAATCGGGTGAATCCGACGCGGGAGAACCGCAAGATCGGAGACGTGCGGATTTCTCTCGCCGATGCGGCAATGGCGGTCATGGGGAGCCGCGCCGGCACCGGGAGTCACTGACGGTGCGTTCCAATACCTGACGTCGTTCCGTCGGAAACTTCTTCGCAGCCCGCGGGATAACACCTTGTAGGCCATACGCTAACCACGCTTGTCCAGACGATTTGCGAGCGCTACCTTTCAGCAGTCGAAGCGCCCTTCGGGGCCATGGAGGACCAGTGAGCACAAATGTACAGCCTGAAATTGGGGTCGTCGTCACGTCGGTGGCCGCTGCGGAGGTCAAGCGGTTCATGGACGCGGAAGGCGTATCTCCGGACGTCGGCGGTCTGCGCGTGAGTGTGCAGCCTGGCGGTTGCAGCGGCTTCAAGTACGGGCTGCTGATCGAAGACCAGCCGGCCGACGATGACTACATCCTGACCCAGCAAGGGTTCAAGTTGTTCGTCGATCCGTTCTCGGCCCAATACCTGAACCAGGTGACGATCGACTACGTGTCGTCGATGCAGGGCTCGGGATTCACCTTCAAGAATCCGAACTCGACCGGCGGCTGCGGCTGCGGCTCGTCGTTCTCTGCCTAACGGCAAGATGCCAGATCCGGCGGCAGGCGTTGAGGCCAGCGCCGGCGCCGGAGTGAGCGCGGCCCGCGATGTCACCTCTCATCGCGGGCCGTCGCCTTTCACTCCCGCCCGCGCGTGGCCGCATGAGCGCATTCCGTCGGTCGTGCTCGACGATCACGAAAGCGTCGCGCGCGAGGTGGCCCATCGCATTGCCGACCTGATCCGCGCGCGTGCGGACGAACGCCGACCGTGCGTGCTTGGCCTGGCCACCGGCTCCACACCAATCGGTGTGTACCGGGAGCTGATCCGGCTGCACCGTGAACAGGGTTTGTCGTTCGCGCACGTCGTGACGTTCAATCTCGACGAGTATTTCCCCATGGCACCGGAGAGCGTGCACTCGTACCACGGGTACATGTGGGAGAATTTCTTCCATCACGTCGACATCCCGAAGGACGCAGTGCACATCCCGCGTGGTGATGTGCCGTCGCGTGAGCTGAGCGCCTCCTGTTCTGCATACGAGGCAGCGATCGCCGCAGCGGGCGGGATCGACTTCCAGATCCTTGGCATCGGCAAAACCGGCCACATCGGGTTCAACGAGCCCGGGTCGAGTCGCGACAGCGTGACCCGGCGTGTGACGCTCGATCTCATCACGAGGCGCGATGCTGCCGCCGACTTCTTCGGCGAAGAGCATGTCCCTCGCGAAGCGATAACGATGGGCATCGCGACCATTCTCTCGGCACGCGAGATTGCGATCCTGGCCACGGGGGAACACAAAGCGGCCATCGTCCGACGTGCCGTGGAAGGCGAGGTCGATCTCGAAGTCGCTGCGACGTTTCTTCAGGGTCACCAGAACTGCACCTTCTACATCGATCGCGCCGCGGCGGCGGACCTCACTCGGGTGGCCACGCCGTGGGTGATCGATGCGGTGGAGTGGGATGACACGCTTGCCGAGCGTGCGGTAGTCTGGCTTTCGCTCACGAGCAAACGCGCGATCCTCAAGCTCACCCAGAGCGACTACGCGGAGCACCAGCTGTCGTCGCTCGTGGCGCACTATGGCTCGCCTGGCGCCGTGAATGGGCTCGTATTCAACCGGCTCGGCGCGAGGATCCGCGGCAAGAGCAAGCTGCCGCGCGAGGCGCGCGTCATTTGCTTCTCACCGCATCCCGACGACGACGTGATCTCCATGGGCGGCATTCTCCACAAGCTGGTGGAGAACCAGAACCAGGTCACGGTCGCGTACATGACGAGCGGCAACATCGCAGTGTTCGATCACGATGTCCGGCGCTACGTGGACTTCCTGGTGAGGCTGTCGAAGGCCCGCAACCTCGACGTGGCATCTGTGCGGGCGATGCACGACCGCGTGCTCTCATTCCTCGACACCAAATCGTCGGGCGACGTGGACAGCTCGGAGATCCAGGACATCAAACGCATCATCCGGGAATCAGAGGCCGTCAGCGGAATCGAGACGTTAGGTCTTCCCGCCGACGCCGCGCGCTTCCTGAACCTCCCGTTCTACCAGACAGGAAAGGTGCGGAAGGACCCCATTGGTCCCGCCGATGTGGCGATTGTGCGCAGCCTCGTCGAAGCACTGCAGCCCCAGTACGTGTTCGTGGCCGGCGATCTCTCCGATCCCCATGGGACGCATCGCATGTGCAAGGAGGCGATCGAGGCCGCGCTCCAGGAGATCCGCGCGGCCGGCACGCTGCGCACGCAGCCGGAGGTCTGGCTCTACCGAGGCGCCTGGCAGGAATGGCCGGTGACCGAGGCGACCTATCTGGTCCCCCTCTCCCAGGAGGAGCTGCAGCTCAAGATCCAGGCGATCTTCAAGCATCAGTCGCAGAAGGACTCGGCGCCGTTCCCCGGTCAGGATGACCGCGAGTTCTGGCAGCGGGTCGACGCGCGCAACCGCGACACGGCGCAGATCCTCAACAAGCTCGGGCTCGCCGAGTACTTCGCCATGGAGGCGTATGTCGTCGTCTGAGATAGGGTCGTGAGCGCCAGATTCACCCTGCTCGACGCGGTCGTGCTGGTGGCCTACCTCGCCGGTGTGACCGCGCTCGGCATCTGGGTTGGCCGTCGTCAGGCGGATGCCAAGGACTACTTCGTGGCGGACCGGGCGATCCCGTGGTGGGCCGTGATGTTTTCCATCGTTGCCACGGAAACAAGCGCTCTGACGTTCATCTCGATTCCGGGACTGGCTTACACCGGCAACCTGGGGTTTTTGCAGGTGGCGGCCGGGTACATCATCGGCCGAATCTCGGTCGCATCGCTTCTCCTCCCCAGGTACTACCAGGGGGAGATCGTCACCGCGTACGCGCTGCTCGAGAAGCGCTTTGGACTGGCGACGCGGCGTCTCACGAGCGTCGTGTTCATGGTGACGCGGGCGATGGCCGACGCGGTCCGCGTCTTCGCCACGGCCATCCCCATCGCGCTGATCCTCGGTGAGAACCTGCCGCGGACGTACGTCATGCCGGCGGCCATCGTGATCCTGGGCGTTCTGACGGTCATCTACACGTACCGCGGCGGCATGAAGGCTGTGGTCTGGACGGAGCTTCTGCAGGCGAGCATCTACATCGTCGGTGGTCTCTCGGCGATCGTGCTGATCGGTCGTGCCGTGGATGGCGGCTGGTCGGCGATCATCGACACGGCGCGAGCGGCGGGCAAACTGGAGGCCATCGACTTCTACACGGGGCTCGACCGCCCGCACACGGTGTTCGCCGGGCTGCTGGGCGGTGCCTTCCTGGCCATGGCATCGCATGGCGCCGACCAGCTGATCGTGCAACGACTGCTTTCGTCGCGTAGTCTGCGCGATGCCCAGCGCGCGATCATCGGCAGCGGCATCGCAGTGTTCGTGCAATTCACGCTGTTCCTGTTCATCGGCGTCGGCCTCTACGTGCTGTACCAGGGCCGGGCGTTCGCCGCCCCAGACGCGATCTTCCCCACATTCATCATCGAGTTCATGCCGGCGGGGTTGGTCGGCCTGATCGTGGCAGCGATCATCGCCGCCACGATGAGTACGCACTCGGGGGCCATCAACTCCCTGGCGGCTGCGACCACGCACGACATCTACCTTCCACTGACCAGGCGCGCGCCTAACGATCCGCGAACACTCCGGGCCGGCAAGCTCTTCGCGCTGATCTGGGGCGTGGGGCTGACGGGGGGCGCGCTGCTGTTCAAGGAGACTGGGACGCCGGTCGTCGTGGTCGCGCTCGGCATTGCCTCGTTCACCTACGGCGGCCTGCTCGGCACGTTCTTCCTCGGAAATTTCTGGGCCCGCGCCACCCAGCGCGATGCGATCACCGGTCTTGTCGTGGGCATCGCGGCGATGACGTTCGTGGTCTTCGCCAGGCAGATCTCCGCCGCGTATCCTTCGCTCGCCGAAACCCTGGACCCGTTCGCCCGAATCGCCTGGCCCTGGTACGTGCTCATCGGAACATCAATCACAGTCCTGGTCGGAATGCTCTCATCGTTGACACATCTAGCACCACCCCCGGTTGCGGCCGCCGCTTCGATACGGAAGGCGGCGTGACGGCAATCGTTGTTGGCATTGACGGCGGCGGCACCCGTACCCGCGCGATGGTCGCCGACGAGGCGGGCCAGGAAATCGTGACCGTCGAGGCGCCGGGAAGCGCCATTCGGCCCGGGGAGGCCGAACGCTCCGCCGACATCATTGCCGCGGCCGTTCGCGATGCCCTGGCCTCGTGCGAGATGACGCACGTGACACCGAAGGTCTTGTGTGCTGGTGTGGCGGGAGCAGGTCGCGAGGCAGAGCGAGAGTCGCTGTGGCAGGCCCTGGTTGCCCGTGAGGTAGCCGAAGACGTGATGATCCACACAGATGCCATGATCGGACTCGACGACGCCTTTGGCGACGGACCCGGCGTGCTGGTGATAGCGGGCACGGGATCGGTGGCGTACGGCCGCGGGCCCACCGGCGCCTTTGCACGCTGCGGCGGATGGGGGCCCATGTGCGGCGATGAAGGGAGCGGGGCGTGGATCGGTCGTCGTTCGCTGAGCGTCGTGACGGCAGCCCACGACGGGCGAGAGCCGGAGACCGCTCTGTCCGGGGCGGTGCTGACGGCCACTGCGGTCAGCGAAGTCTCCGACCTGATCCCCTGGGCGGCGCGAGCCACTCCGGCGGAGCTTGCGTCACTGGCGCCGGTCGTGATCGATGTCGCGCAGGGGGGCGACCTGCGCGCCAATTCGCTGGTGACGCTGGCCGTGGAGGAGCTCGTGCTGCATGCGCGCACCCTGGCCCGACAGCTGTTCGTGGACGAGCGCGCGCGCGTGCCGCTTGCGTTAGGCGGCGGCCTGTTGGCGAAGGGCTCGCTGTTGCGCAAGCGGCTGGTGAGCCGTCTCAAGACGGCGGTACCCGGCGCCCATCTGCACGACGAAAACGTGGTTCCGGTGCGTGGCGCGGTCCGCGCGGCACTCCGCTTGCTGGGGAACACGGCAGCCTAGTCTCTCCCTGACGCCCGAAGCCGCTCCTATGGAATTCCTTCAGACCGCGATCGATTACGTGCTCCACCTGGACGCCCACCTGGCAGCGCTCGTGGCGTGGGCCGGGCCGTGGACCTACGTGGTGCTCGCGCTCATCATCTTCTGCGAGACGGGACTGGTGGTAACTCCATTCTTGCCCGGTGACTCGTTGCTCTTTGCGACGGGCGCGCTGGCGGCGACCACGGCCGGGCTCAACGTGGGTGTGCTCCTCGTGCTCCTCATTGCCTGCGCGATCGCCGGTGACGCCGTGAATTACTGGATGGGCACGATCTTTGGTGAACGCGCTGCGGCGGGGCGACTACCCCTCGTGAAGAAGGCGCACATCGATCGAACCCACGCGTTCTTCGTCAGGCACGGCGGCAAGACGATTTTCCTGGCGCGCTTCGTCCCGATCATTCGCACCTTTGCGCCGTTCGTGGCCGGCG
>JBQTIW010000136.1:0-14031 GCA_052387735.1 Gemmatimonadaceae bacterium | reverse complement strand
GCCTCCTCCGCCGCGGTAGACACCGCATCGAAGCCGATGTACGCGAAGAAGATGATCGCTGCTGCCGCCGAGACCCCGGCAAATCCGTTGGGCGCGAAGCCGCCCAGGTCGGGATTCGTCCAATTCGACGGGTTGATCAGGAAGACGCCGACTGCGATGAAGAAGAGAATGATGCCGATCTTGAGCATCACCATCCAGTTGTTGAACGTCGCGGACTCCCGAATACCCTTCACGAGCACGATGGTCATCACGAACACCACCAGGGCCGCGGGGAGGTTGATGATCACCGGCAACCCGAACAGGTGCGGCGCTCCCGACCACGCCGAGGCAAGGAACTGGGTTGGCGCATCCGTGGCTCCTCCCGCGATCGCATTGAACGCATCATGCGCGCTCCGGTAGTCGGTGGAGAGCCACGAGGGCATGCTGATGCCCAGGTGGGACAGCAGCTCCCGGAAGTGTCCCGACCAGCCGATGGCCACCCCGATGTTCCCGACGGCGTACTCGACGATCAGGTCCCAGCCGATGATCCAGGCGACGAACTCGCCTAACGCGGCATAGGAATACGTGTACGCAGATCCGGCGATCGGCACCATCGCCGCAAACTCGGCGTAACATAGAGCGGCGAACCCACAGGCGAGGGCGGTGAGGAGGAACGAGAAGATGATCGCCGGCCCCGCCCCCGGCCGCGCCGCATCACCGACGATGGCCGTGCCTGTCGTCGCGAAGATCCCCGCCCCGATCGTCGCCCCCACGCCAAGGGCGGTCAGATGCCACTTGGTCAGCGTTCGTCGCAGGCCACTGGCGTGTGTAACGTCGGCCTGGAGATCGGCGACGGATTTGCGGGCGAAGATGGAAGTCATGCCAACAGGTCAACGGGAATCGGCAATGCGATCGGAGAAGAGTTCGGGAAGCGAGCGCCGTGCGATCGACGGCGCAAGATCTTCGGAAACGAGCATCGGGTAAGCGAAAGTGTGACCCTCGATTACCCGATGACCCGATGGGACGTCCTTACTCGCTCACGCGCTCACCCGCTGACCCGCTTGTACCTGAATCCGCATGCCGTAGAAGGAGCGGTAGACGAAGTACATGCTGATCACAAGAAAGATCGCCGACAGGGCGTGCGTCAAACCGGCGCCACGCTGATTCGTCAGGCTCACCGCCAGCTCCACGGCAAGAAGTCCGAACAGCGTGGTGAACTTGATCACGGGGTTGAGCGCGACCGACGACGTGTCCTTGAACGGATCGCCGACCGTGTCCCCCACCACCGTCGCGTCATGCAGCGGCGTGCCCTTGGCCTTGAGCTCCGTTTCCACCACCTTCTTGGCGTTGTCCCAGGCGCCGCCGGCGTTGGCCATGAACACGGCCTGATAGAGACCGAAGAGCGCGATCGAGACCAGGTAGCCGATGAAGAAGTACGGCTCGATGAACGCGAAGGCGAGGGTGCTGAAGAACACGCCGAGGAAGATGTTGAACATCCCCTTCTGCGCATACAGGGTGCAGATCTCCACTACCTTCTTGGAGTCCTCCACCGACGCCTTTTCCACGCCTTCGAGTCTGATGTTCGCCTTGATGAACTCCACGGCGCGATAGGCACCGGTGGTCACTGCCTGCATCGATGCGCCCGTGAACCAGTAGATGATCGCGCCACCGGTGATGAGGCCGAGCAGGAACGGCGGGTGCAGCAACGACAAGTTGGAGAGAAACTCGGGCTGCAGACCCTGCGTGAGCGACACGACGATCGAGAAGATCATCGTCGTCGCGCCCACAACCGCTGTTCCGATGAGCACCGGCTTGGCCGTCGCCTTGAACGTGTTGCCGGCGCCGTCATTCTCCTCGAGGTGCGTCTTGGCTTCCTCGAAATGAGGCTCGAACCCGAAGTCCTTCTTGAGCTCATCCTGGATTCCGGGAATCGTCTCGATCGTCGACAATTCGTAGATCGACTGGGCGTTGTCGGTGACCGGCCCATAGGAATCCACCGCGATGGTCACCGGCCCCATCCCCAGGAAGCCGAACGCCACGAGGCCGAATGCGAAGACCGCCGGCGCGAGCATCAACTCACCGAGGCCCTGGAGCGATACCCAGTAGCTGATCGCCATCAGCGCCATGATGGACATGCCTAACCAGTAGGCCGAGAAGTTTCCGGCGACGAGACCCGACAGGATGTTGAGCGACGCACCACCCTCGCGAGACGACGTGACGACCTCGCGCGTGTGACGCGACTCGGTGGAGGTGAAGACCTTCACGAATTCGGGAATGATCGCCCCGGCCAGCGTGCCGCAGGTGATGATCGCCGAGAGCTTCCACCAGAGCGTGGGATCGCCGCCAATGTTGCCGATCAGAAACTTCGACGCCACAAACGTGATCGCGACCGAGATGAGCGAGGTGAGCCACACAAGCCGCGTGAGCGGCGCCTCGAAGTTCATCTTGCTGACGTTCTGGTACTGCGACTTGGCCATCGCGTCGTTGATGAAATACGAGAGGGCCGAGGCAATGACCATGAACACGCGCATCATGAAAATCCACACGAGCAACTGCACCTGGACGGCGGGCTGCGTCACGGCCAGCAGGATGAACGAGATCAGCGCCACGCCAGTCACGCCATACGTCTCGAACCCATCTGCCGAGGGGCCCACGGAGTCACCGGCGTTGTCGCCGGTGCAATCGGCGATCACCCCAGGATTGCGCGCGTCATCTTCCTTGATCTTGAAGACGATCTTCATGAGGTCGGAGCCGATGTCCGCGATCTTCGTGAAGATGCCGCCCGCAATACGCAGCGCCGCCGCCCCTAACGACTCGCCAATGGCGAAGCCGATGAAACAGGGGCCTGCGTAGTCGCCGGGGATGAACAGCAGGATCATCAGCATCAGCAGGAGCTCGACCGAGATCAGCATCATGCCGATCGACATGCCTGCCTTGAGCGGAATGGCGTAGCAGGGGAACGGTTTGCCTTTGAGCGCCGCAAACGCCGTGCGCGAATTGGCGAAGGTGTTCACGCGAATGCCGAACCACGCCACCCCATAGCTCCCCGCGATCCCGACGAGCGAGAACAGCAGGATGATGAGCACCTTGAAGATCGGGAATCCGTGCACCTCCGCGCCGGTCGCCGGGTCGATCGTCGGGGCCAGGACGCCGAAATAGAGCGCGACGATGGCTCCGATGAACACCCACAGGACCATGATGAACTTGCCCTGTGTCTGCAGGTACGTCTTGCAGGTCTCGTAGATCAGCTCCGAGACCTCGCGCATGGAGCGGTGAACGGGGAGCCCCTTGAGATTGGTGTAGATCATCAGCCCGAACAGCAGGCCAAGGATGCAGACCACGATTCCGCTCAGGAGCAGCGTGGGTCCCGCAATGCCACCGAAGAAACTGGCCGTCGACAGGTCGGGGACGACGAGGTTGGCCTCACCTCCCGCACGCGGCGGCTGGACGGGCGCCTGCGCCACGAGCGCGGTCGCGCCTCCAACGAGCGCCAGGCCTAACGCGACAAGTGAGAGAGCCCACCGAGACGAACGAATCAGCATTACGCGTTTCTCCATGCAGAATTTGAGGGGGACTGCCCCTCATGGGACGAGTGCGCACATCGCGCCCGTGGAAAACACACAAAAACGGCGGCCGATCACGCGGCAGCCATCGCCGCGATCCTGACCGCCGTAACTCTTACGTCGGCAAAGTCGCGAAAAGATACCCGGCCTCGACGTGAATGGCCAGAGCGTTATGTGATTTGGAGTTACGAGCGCGGCGCCTCGGCGGTCACGATTGCGGTGTCCAGGACCGGGCGGCCATTGCCGCGCACCGCGGGCCGGAACCGGATCTCTCCCAGCATCTCGCGAATCCGCCGGTTGTATCCACCATCGTTGGACGGATTGAAGGCCAGGAGCTTGGCGTTCCCGAGTGTGTCGACCTCGAAATACGCGACCAGCTTGTACGGGCGCACCTTGTTCGGTACCGGGAGGGGGAGAATCGGTAGGGCAACCACCGTCGGCGGGAACACCATTGAATCGTCGTTCCCTGCGCCTGTTCCGGGGCCTGTTCCGGAACCCCTGCCCGGCCCGACGCCTGAGCCGACCCCACCACCCGTGCCCGGACCGTTGCCCGCGGTTCCATCCTTGCCAGTGCCGGCAGGCCTCCCGCTGTCGGCGGCTGCCGCGGCACCGTTCGACGCCCTCGTCGTGTCGACCTCGACGGGCTTGGGCGGCTCCTCCTTGGGAACTGGAGTGGGAGGCTCCGGGGGCTTCACCTCCTCCGGCTTCGGGGGAGGAATGGGGTCCGGGACCGCGGCGGCCGGCTTCGAAGCCTCCGGAATCGCGAAGTACCGCAGGCTCTCGCGCTTCCAGTCGCCGCCGCTCCCCCCTCCCCCACCGCCCATGCGTCCGTCACCACTCGGCCCCTGCTGCTGGGTCGCATCGATCGAATGCGAGAGCCAGAGGGGGGGCGCCACAGCCAGGATGATCAGGAACAGATGCAGCGCCAGAGAAGCCAGCGTCGCTTCGCGACGATGATCGTCTCGCGCGGGAATGCCGGCGGGCGGCCGATAGGCACGCCGACGACTCCCTGACTCGTCAGGCAGCTCTTCAGCCGGAAAATACGTGGATCTTCGAAGCGTCACGCGTGGCCTCTGTCGCCCAACCTAATACGACCGGGTGAGAAAAAGGGTTCACTCCTGGCAGCCCTGCGAACGCGAAGTGGCGGACCCGGTCGGGGTCCGCCACTCGGCACAGCCTGCTCTACGCCCGACTATTGCTTTGGTGTAACGCCGAGGACCTTGACCCCGTTTCCGCGGGCCTGATCCATCGCCCAGATCACCGACTGGTATTTCACCGTGGGATCACCCTTCACAAACATGATCTTCTCGGGGCGCGGGTCGTAGATCGACTTGATCCGGCCGGCGAGGTTCTCCTTGGGAATCGGTTCCTTGTTGATGAAGTACTGGTCGTTCGGCATGACCTCGAGCACGATCTGATCAGGATTCGGCGTCGAGGGCATATCCTGCGGCGTCGGATCGGGGAGCTGTAGATCGATCGCCCGTCGCACCCGCGGCTGCATCACCATGAAGATGATGAGCAGCACGAGCATGATGTCGATCATGGGGACGACGTTCGGCTCGTTCTGCAGTTGGCCGGTAGCGCCGCCAACACTCATACTCATAGTCAGGTCTCTCCTCTATTTGCCGCGTTCGGGATCGTCGCCCGGCACCGAGGATACGGTACCGATGCGCTGATCCGATACCGCACCGACGACCCGTACTCCAGCCTTCGACGCAATGTCAAGCGCGTCGAGAATCGTGCCGAAGTCGAGGTCCTTGTCGGCCTTGACGTACAGGATCTTGTCGACCGTGCGCTTGTCGTAAATGTTCCGAAGGATGTTCGCGAGCTTTTCGTTCTGGTCCTTGCCGGGCTCGGAGAACATTTCCATCGGCCTCTTGTTGACGTAGTACAAGCCGGACTTGTCGATGCCTAACACCTGATCGAGGTCTTCCTCGGGATGGGCTTTCAGGTTGACCCCGTCCGGGGCAACGGCCTGAAAGCCCGCCGTGATCGCCGGCGTCACCACCATGAAGATGATGAGCAGCACCAGCATGACGTCGATCATGGGCACGACATTGGGCTCGGCCTTCACCCCTGTCGAGGAACCGCCTACCGACATACCCATGACGCAATCTCCTGAATGAGGATGTGCCGGTGACTACTGCGAGATCGGGCTGTTGGCCGCAGCCTGCGTGTTGAACTCGCGGGTGAACCGTGAACGGCCGAACTCTCCCGACACGCCCTTGATCAGGTAGTCGATCATTTCCTTCGACGTGTACGTCATTTCCGCCGACAGGTTGTCGATCTTCGTGGTGAAGTAGTTGTAGAACCACACCGCGGGGATGGCGACGAGTAGACCGAACCCGGTGGCGATCAGCGCTTCGGCGATGCCCGCGGCGATGGCCGTGATACCGGCGCCGCCTGACGAAGCCATGCCTTCGAAGGCGTTGATGATGCCGAACACCGTGCCGAGCAGACCGACGAACGGCGAGGTCGAACCGACCGTCGCGAGAATCGCCAGACCGCGCTTGAGCGAGACCATTTCCATCAGCATTTCACGCTCGACCGCCCGCTCCGCCGTATTGATGTCGGCGACCGTCACCGAACCGTCCATGATGAGGGGCTTCACTTCGGCCAGCGCGCCGCCAAGCACGCGGGCGACGTGCGACTTCTTGTAGCTCTCCGCGAGCTTGATCGCTTCCCCAAGGTTGTCTTCTTCCAGGAACTGCGAGAACTCCGGGGCGAACTTGATGGTCTCCTTCTGAGCCTTGCGCAGCGACCACAGCTTGCCGATGGCGGTCGACATCGACCACACCGACATGAAGGCGAGGACGCCCCACAGGATCTTTCCGAACATGGGCGTCTGGGCCCAGATGTCTGCCAGATTCAGATTCATACGTTACCAGCTCCGAGGGTGGGTTTACTTGGCAATGGCAAAGGAGAACGGCTGCTGTACCAGCTGACGAACCTTGCGGCCGCCGACTTCGGCGGGAATGAAGCGCATACCGGGAAGGGCGTTGCGTACCGCCACCCCGAACAGCTCGTGCGACGCCTTGAGCACTTTATAGGAGGCCATCTCGGCGCGACCGGTGGTGTCCACGACAAACTGGGCCAGGACTTCGCCCTCGACGCCTGCCTGACGAAGAATGTCGGGATAGCGCGGCGGCGAGCTGCCCGGTAGCGCGCTCACGGGCTTCTCCACCTGGAATTCGAAGAAGGGCTGGTCCGTCTGGATCGGCTTGTCGCCTGTGCCCTTCGCGGTGCCACCCTGAACGCCCTTGCCCGAAAAGTCTTCGGCGTCGGTGATCTTTCTCGACAGATCGATATCCGGGAGCACGTCAGGGATTTCCACCGGTGCGGTCAGGACCTGGAATCCCTTGGGTGGTGGAGGAGCGGCCACATCAGGTGGTGGCGGCGGCGGCTCGTCCTTGGGTGGGGGTGGCTCGTCCTTCTTTACTTCGACGAAATCCACTTTCTCCTGCTTGGGCTTCTCGAACTCGACCGCGGCGTGCGCCGTGGCGTACACCGCGAGAGAGATCAGGCCGGCATGGAGAACGAACGAAGCAACCGTTCCACCTGTACTGCGCTGTTTCTTCTTTTTTGACTCGACCAGGTTCGCGAACATCGCCATCGTGTGCCAGACCTCGCCTTTGAGGGACACGGGAGTGTCGTACGCGCACGATTCTATGGCCCGTGTCTAAACGGGGAATATCAGGTCGATTAAATTTCCATTACGGCGGAATTAGGAAACGATGCGCCGAATCGCGCAGGAGATACGCGAGGTGCGCGTGCGCATGTGCCGTCGCTGGAAGACGTTGAATCTCGCTGCGGTCGCGATGACGCGATTGATGATCGATCACCATGACGCATTGCGCGATGAATTGTTACGCGCATTTCGCCTTGATCCGCGTGGTCGACAGCGACGTCGACACTACCCGCTCGAGCCGGCGGGCTCCTCTATCCGTGGTGGTGCCTCAGGCTCCAGAGCGGGAGCGATCGGAAGGATCGCGGTAAACACACTGCCGCGGTGGAGGCGGGATTGAACCGTCAGCTGCCCGCCGTGGGCTTGTGCGATCCACTGGCAGATGGCGAGGCCGAGTCCGTTCCCGCTCCGTTCGGCGATCCGCGTTCGCGCAGGGTCTGCTCGCCAGAATCGCTCGAAGATATGAGGCAGATCGGCGGCGGCGATGCCAATGCCGCTGTCCCGGACGGCAAACTGCACCATCTCGCCTTCCTTCTTCAGGGAGAGGTCCACCTTGCCGCCTTTGGGCGTGTACTTGATGGCATTCTCCACGAGATTCATGAACAGCTGGCGGAGCCGCAGCCGGTCTCCCTGCACGGTGACGTCCTCGGCCTCCGGCATCGTCACTGTGATCTCGTTCGGTTCGCCGAGAATGAGCCCCGTCTCGTGAACCTCGGATGCGATGGCGCGGAGATCGACGGGCTCGCGGTGCAGGTCGAACCGTCCTTCGTCGGCGCGCGCGAGCGTCAGCAGCGCCTCGACGAGCGCGGCCATCCGCGCCGTCTCCTGCAGCGCCTCCTCGAGCGCCACGGCCTGCTCCGTCGAGTTGGGTGTCGCGTTCATCGCACGCTCCACATCGGCACGAAGCACCGTGAGGGGCGTCTTCAGCTCATGGCTCGCGTCGGCGGTGAATCGGCGCAGCCCTCCGAATGAGGTCTCGAGCCGCCCGATCATCGCGTTGAGCGTCGTCGTGAGGCGCGACATCTCGTCATCACCCTCTACGGCCACGCGTTTGTGCAGGCTGCGGCCGTCGGTAATGGCCTCGACCTCCTGGCGGATCCGGTCCACCGGTTCGAGCACGTTGCCGGCAAGAACATACGCCCCGACAACGGCGAGCAGCACGATGAACGGGAGCGCGATCAACGCGCCGCCCAGGATCTCCCTCCACGACGTGTTCGCCTCCTGAATCGATACACCCGCCACCGCAACCCGACCCCCCAGGTCCTGCACTGCGAGCAGGATGCCGCGGTCGTTCCGCAGCTCGAATCTGTCCGATGTGTTTCCCGCCTTGACCTTGCGCACCACGGCCTCGAATGACTCAAAGTCACCGCGTGCCAGCTCACTGATCTCCTCGCCCTGAAGAAATGCCGACAGCGCACGCACTCGGGGGGAGCTGTACACCCGCTGGCCTTCGGAAGAAAACGCGAGGAGATAGCCGGGAATGGCGTCCAGCGAACTCTTGAGGAGGCCGATCGGCTCAGCGCCCCCCGCCCCAACGATGAAGTTCCCGGTGCCGGCCTGGCGGAACAGCTGGAGCGCCATATCGGCGCGCTGGCGCGCAAATCGCTCGAGTTCGCCATACGCAGCGGTCCGCCGCGCCGTGTAGACCGTCGTGGCAAAGATCGCCACCGCCGCGAGAACAAGCACGGCGAAGCGATTGGCGAGGCGGGTCTTTATCGAGGACACAATGGGAGGCGGACAGACGGAAGGAGCTTGCGATCAGAGAGTCAACCGCCGGTGCACCGTGACGCAGCCCGGCGTTTGAAGCAGTCTACCCGACAACCCGGCCATCCGTCCATCCGTCCGGCCGTCCGGCCGTTTCTCCATCCATCCGTCTACTTCACCACGTACCCCACTCCCCGCACCGTGGTAATCAGCTTCCGCGCATGCTTGGCATCGATCTTCTTGCGCAGGTGGTTGATGACCACGTCGACGATGTTCGTCCCCGGGTCGAAGTGATATCCCCACGCGTACTCGGTGATCAGTGTCCGGCTCATGACCCGGCCCGAGTGCCGCATCAGGTATTCGAGGACGGCAAACTCTTTGGGGGTGAGCTCGATGGGCTCGCCCATGCGGCTGACTTCGCGGGTGTCCCGGTTCACCTCCAGGTCAGCGATCCGGAGGACCGGACTGACCATGGCGCGCGGGCGGCGCGCCAGGGCTTCGACTCTGGCCAGCACCTCCTCGAAGGCGAATGGCTTGGTGACGTAGTCGTCGGCACCAGCCCGGAGGGTCGCCACCTTCGCGTCAACCGCGTCCTGCGCGGTCAGGACCAGCACCGGCTTTTCAAACCCGTTGGCCCGCAAGGCGGACAGCACGTCCAGCCCGGACTTGCCGGGGAGTCGCATGTCCAGAATCACCACGTCGAACGGCTCTTCTACGGCCGCCCGCTCTCCCGCCTCCCCGTCGGTCACCAGTGAAACGCCCCATCGTTGTTCCTCGAGTCCTCGCTTGATGAAGGAGCCAACCGTGGGGTCGTCTTCGATGACCAGAACCTTCATCTCTCGTTAGGTATTCCGTGTGGGCGTGTGAATCCGTACTGGCGGATCTTGCGATACAAGGTCTTGGAGGATATGCCGAGAACCGCCGCGGCGCGACCCTGGTGCCAGCGGACGCGCTCCAGGACATACCGGATGTGCACGCGCTCCAGCTCTTCCAGCGTCGGCACGTTGGCAATGAGCTGCGCCTCGTGCTCCAAGCGCCCGTTGCTGCCGGCGTGGTGTGACGAGGCGTCGAGCGCCTGATGGTCGGTCATGCTTCAGCCCCTTCCGGCAGGAGCATGCGGAACGTGCTGCCGGCGCCAACTGCGCTGTCAACCTCGATCCGTCCTCCATGGCCGGTGATGATGGAATAACAGATGGATAGACCGAGTCCGGTGCCTCGCCCCGGACCCTTGGTTGTATAGAACGGTTCGAAGATGTGCGGTAGATCGGTGCGGGCGATGCCCTTGCCCTCGTCGATCACTTCGGCGACGATGGCTTCGTGCGCGGATCGCCCGCGTCGCGTGCGCACGGTGATCGACCCGTCGTGCTCCATGGCGTCGGCGGCGTTCTGCAGCATGACGATCAGTGCCTGCATAAGCTGTTCCGCGTTTGCCATCACCTCGGGCAGGTCGGGCTCGAGGAAGGTCTGCAGCGAGTGGCGCTTGAACTGCGGCTGGTGTCTCAGCAACGACAGCGTCTGCTCGATCGTGGCGTTCACACTGGTGCGGGTCTTGTCCTTCGAGATCGGGCGGCTGAAGTCGAGCAGGCTCCCGACGATTCCCTTGCAGCGATCCACCTCGCTCCCGATGATGCGCAACGTCTCACGCGCAGGAGCTGGGACGTCCGCCCCGTCTGCTTCCAGGTCGTCGAGGCGGGCCGCCAGACTCTCGGCGCAGGCGGCAATCGTGGCGAGCGGGTTGTTCACTTCATGCATCACGCCGGCCGCCAGCTGGCCCATCGCCGCCAGCTTCTCTGACTGCGCGAATCGCTCCTGCGACACGGCGAAGTCGGTGACGTCTTCGCCGATCGTGATCACGTGGGAGGCGGGTTCGCCCTCCACGATCTGCATCGGGATCTTGGTGATGCGGTAGGTGCGTGGCTCGCCCGTCGCCCGCGTCTCGATGTTGAACTGCTGAATGCGTCCCGTGCGAAAGACTTCGTCGAAGTCCCGACGCAGCTTCTCGGCGGGCGCGCGATGGAGAATCTCGAAAATCGTCTTGCCTAACGCCTTCTCTCGCTGCACGCCTTGCGATCCGGCCTCACGCGTGCGGTTCCAGGCCTTGATCCGGTACTCCCGGTCAATGGCATAGAGGCTCACCGGAAGCGAATCCACGACCTTGTCGATGAACCGCCGCTCCTCGTCGACCTCCCGCGTGCGCCGCTCCACCTCGGCGGCCAGCAGGCGTGTCTGCTCGGCCCAGGACAACACCGGGGCGAGCATGTTGGCGATGGCCGCGAACGCCACCGCACCATCGCCGCTCAGGCCCCCGTCGACGCGGAGGACGAGGGCGCCGAGGCGCCGCGATCCCGCCATCAGACGCCGGACCGCTATCGGCCCCGCGTCCACGTCCCCGGACTCGAAGTGCGCCGCGAGTTCGTCGGCCGTCGACGCCCGGGCCCCCGCGCGCGCCGCGCACACCAGCGCGTTAGGCGTGGCGAGCCAGAGACTGCACTCCGACCCACCCAGCGCCTTCACGGTGCACTCCAGCACCTCCGTGCTCTTGCGAACGATCTCCTGATCGCCGTTGAGTCGCGCCGCGATGTCCGCAATGAGGGCAAGCGGGTTGACGGCGACGTCCAGTTGCGTTGCTGCCATGGACCAATCCCCAGTAGTGGAATGGGGGCGGCCCGCCGGACATTCGCGTGCGAAGTGCCCCCGGTCGTATTGACCGATGAGGCTGGCTGGAGGTAACAGGAGCCGGGAGCGGCGAGCGGGAAGCGGGAGCGTGTCGAGTGCGTGGTCTGGCCTCCCCGCTCCCAGTTCCGCGCTCTCAGCTCACCTCAGCCCCGCCAACTGAATCCCCCTTGTGAAGTGCCGCTGCGTGACCAGGAACACAATCAGCACTGGCAGCAGCGCCGTCACGGCGGCCGCCATCTGGAATGGCCAGTTGGCGTAATACAATCCATGGAACGAGGCGATTCCCACCTCGACCGTGCGCAGACCCATGGAGCGCGTGACGACCAGGGGCCAGAGAAAGGCCTTCCAGGCATCGATGAACGCGAACAAGGCGAAGGTCGCGAGCGCTGGTTTGGACAGGGGGACCGCGATCCGCCAGAAAATCGTCCACTCACTCGCCCCCTCGATCCGGGCGGCGTCCTCGGTCTCGCGTGGAAGGGTGATGAAGAATTGTCGCATCATGAAGACGCCCCACACCGAGACCAGTTCGGTCGACACGAGACCGGCCATCGTGTCCACCGCCCCCAGGGCGTCGATGAGCAGGAATCGCGGGATGAGCAGCACGATGCCGGGGATCATCAGCGCGCCAAGATAGGCGGCGAACACGGCGCGTTGGCCGGCGAAGCGATAGCGGGCGAGCGCATAGCCCCCTAACGCCCCGGTGATCACCTGCCCGGTGACCGTGAACAACGCGACGATGAACGAGTTCGCGAAAAACCGGCCGAAGGGAAGCGCCGTCAGTGCCTGCGGAAAGTTGCGCCACTGCGGGTCGTCGGGAATCAGCGGTGGTGGGTATTGCAGGACTTCGAACTCGTTCATCAGCGCCGTCGAGACCATCCACAGGAATGGCACCAGCATCACGGTGGCGACACTGACGGCGGCCGCGTACCCCGTCCACCGGTTCACGCGCACGCGACGTGCGGCGTCACGCGGCATGGTCGACCGTTCGGTTGAGGAGGCGCCACTGCAGGGCGGTGAGCGTCACGAGAATGGCGAACAGCACCCAGCTGATCGCCGACGCGTATCCCATGCGCCGGAATTCGAACGCGTTCTGGTAGATCTGGTAGACGAGCACGTCGGTCGAGCGGACCGGGCCACCCTCGGTCATCACATACACCAGGGCAAATACCTGAAACGACCAGATGATGCCGGTAATCAACAGATACAGGGACACGGGACGCAGCAGCGGCACGGTGATGCGCCGAAACCGCGCCCACGGTCCCGCGCCATCCAGCCGCGCGGCTTCGTGCAGTCCCGCCGGAATGCCCTGCAGCCCCGCGAGGTAGACGATCATCTGGTAACCGAGCTGCACCCACGCGGAGACGATCATCACCGCCAGCAGCGCCGTGCGGGGACTGCCTAACCAATCGACTGCCGGTCCGCCGACGGACGTGAGCACATAGTTGAGCAGTCCGTAGTCGGCGTGGTACATCCACTGCCAGACCATGGCGATGGCCACGTAAGAAACGATGGTCGGCAGAAAGACGATGGCCCGCAGCACGCGCACCCCGCGCAGCGGCTGGTTGAGCAGGATCGCCGCGCCCAGCGCCAGCGCCAGGGTGACCGGCACGTACAGGGAGTACAGCGCGGTGTTGCCTAACGCGTTCCAGAAGAGCGGATCGGCGACGAGCTCGCGGTAGTTGCCCCACCCAACGAACGGACGCGCGGCCGACAGAAGGTCCCAGTCATGGAGCGACAGATACGCGGTAAACAGCAGCGGCCCCAGGGTGAAGACCGTCAGGTGCACGGCACTCGGCGCCAGGAACCCCCAGGCCGCCATCGCCGTACGTCGCTCCGCGCGCGCGCGCCGCGGGGACACCGCCCACGCCGTCAACAGCAGCGCCGCCGCGACCGACACGAGCACCATCGCCAGCAGCACGGCCGCCAGGCGCCCGTCAGGCAGGGGGAGGGCCAGTGGATCGAAGCGCGTCGCACCAGTGACGACGGGCAGCAGCTCGCGCGCGCCGTCGAGGTGGGTGCGCAGGAGCAGGGCCACCACCGCCATGCCGATGGCGAGAATCGTCACACCGTCGACGATCAGGAAATGGGGCGGCGTCTCATGGTCCGACGCCGCCCGACGTATCCCGCGCATAACGAGTATGGAGCCGATGATCATCGTGAGACCGAGTGTCAGCCAGATCCACGTCGATCCAAGGGTCCAGGTGGCGCGCAGCACCACGGCGCCGACGATGTCCCACTCCTCGGCGTCCTTGATCGGGATGCTGACATAGCGCGCGAAGCCGCCGGTGAGCACGAGTGCGCGGTCTTCCTCGCCGATCCGCCCTGCCGCATCACCGACATATCGCTGCAGCGTGCGTATCACCGTGGTGATCCGCCCCGCCGCGATGGTGGCGCGCACCGGCGTTCGCCTGGGTTGCCACGTCG
>JBQTIW010000135.1:0-8318 GCA_052387735.1 Gemmatimonadaceae bacterium | reverse complement strand
GCGGCTCCCCTCCGGCCCAGACGTCGGTCAGCGCGCCGGTGGTGCAGGCCGTGATCAGCGCGTACAACACACAGGGGTTCGCGACCGCTGTCGCGCCGCGCCTGGCGGGCAGCGCTCCCTACTACGTGTTCACCGACGTGCTCAAACTGCCGATGGTCATGGGCGGAATCGGCTTCGGCACCGGCGCGCACGCGCCAGACGAGTTCATGGTCATCGAGCCGGCGGCGGGTTCCAGGATCGCCGGGCTTGCGGCGGTCGAGAAGTTTTATGTCGATCTGCTGTATGCACTGGCGGAGGCGAAATAGTCCTGCGTGGAAGTCACTCTCGCCGCACAGGGAATCCTTTGATGACGGACGCGCTCGATGCCATCACGACTTTTGTCCGGCGTGACAGAGCTGGCTCCCTCCCGCCTAACGTCGTTCAACAGGCCAAGCGACTGCTGCTCGACGGCATCAGCTGGATGGTGATGGGGGCACGAAAGGCCGAAGCGCAGCCGCTGCTCTCCACCGCCACGACCACTGGATCCACGGGCCCCTGCACGGTGATCGGAACCGGGCGGCGCGCCAGCCTGATCGAGGCGTTGTTCGCCAACACGGCCCTCGCCCAGGTGCACGATTGCAATGACGGCCGGCGTCTGGCCCGGCGCGACGGTGGCTCGAATCATCCTGGGCGATGCGTCCTTCCAGTCGCGCTGGCGCTCGCCGAGGAGCATCGCCTTCCCGGACACGCGCTCCTCGATCTCATCGTGACCGGTTACGAGGTCGCCTCACGAGCCCGCGTGCGGCATGACGGCATGGATTACAGCTTCACGGTGGCAGGGATGATGTCGAGGGTATTGGGCAGCGCTCCCGACTCGATTCGTCGTGCGCTGGTGCTGGCTGGTCTCACCTTCCCGATGCCGGTGAAGGGTCAGCGCTACGACACGGACTACGACTTTCTCGCCCAGGGATTCATTGCCCGCGCCGCTGCGACCGCGACGCTGAACGCCGACACCGCACGCACCCTCCCGGCGGATAACCTGGGCGTCACGCTGGGCTCGGCCTTCCCGGGATCAGGGTCCAGGGGTGGCTTCGAGATCCTCAACGTCTACATCAAGCCCTATCCCTGCTGCCGTGCGTTGCACGGCGCGATCGACCTCGCGCTCGAGTTGAGGGCTCTCGACGAGTTCGCGCCGACGGACATCGCCGACATCGGGATCCACACGGGGAACAAGAAGGCGTTTCTGTTCGAGGCCACGGCGGCGGATGCATCGTACAAGAGGTGTCAGTTCAGCATTCCGTACGCCACCGCCTGTGCGCTGTTGGACGGCGAGGTCGGGGAAGCAAGCTTCTCCCCGGAGCGAATCGCGGCAGGGGACGTCGCCGACCTGCAGGCAAGGATCCACTGCGTGTATGATCCGGCGCTGGAGTTCAATCCGGAGGGATTCGCCAGCCACTTCCGTCCCTCGTCGCTCACGCTGACGACCAAACAGGGAAAGACCTACGCACGGGAGCTCGTTGCCCCGAAAGGCTCGGTCATCAATCCGTTGAGCGACCGTGAGCTGCTGGCCAAGTTCGAAGCGTGGACGGGGCCGAGTTTGTCGTCGCCAGTGAAGGAGCAGATCGTGGGGCTCGTTCGCGGTCTCGAGTCCGTGGACGATGTGTCGCACCTGATGCGCCTGCTCTGAGGGCAGCGCCATCGGCGACGCTCGATTCACCGTGGATGCGCTGGGCGCGCCAGCGCCTCCTCCTGGGAAGCTGATCTGGTTGGCTGCCAAAGCAGTGACTCCGTGCAGTCCAGCGAGATATCGTTCACCGGTTCCCCCCCCCGGACACGCGTCTCACGTGACCCTCAGCAAGACCGACTTTCTCAGTGGACTGCAGTGCCTGCGACTGCTCTGGTGGCGGCACCACGAGCCCGACGCGGTGGAGCTGCAGCCCGACAAGGTGCTGCAGGACCTGTTCGATCAGGGGCGGCTCGTAGGAGCGCTGGCGCGTGACCGGTTCGCCGGGGGCGTGCTCATCGAGGAAAGGCGCGACCCGGCCGCGGCCGCTCGACAAACTGCGGAAGCCATCGCGACGGGCGCCGATGTGGTGTTCGAGGCCACCTTCGAGGCGGATGGCGTCGTCGTCGCCACCGATGTCCTGCTGAAGGAGCACGGCGAGTGGCGGCTCATCGAAGTCAAGTCCGCGTCGGAACGGAAAGACGAGCACGTGCCGGACGCCGCACTGCAGGCCCACGTCCTCGCCGCCAATGGACTGCGGCCCGCGCAGGTGGGGATCATGCACCTCAACCGGGAGTTTCTGCATCCCGACGTGGGAGACCTGTTCGCGACCACCGACGTGACCGCGGAGGTGCCGGCGGCCATCGCCGACGTCCCAGCGGTCGCCGGCCGCATGCTGGCCGTGCTCGACGGCCCGATTCCGGAGGTCCCCGTCGGCGCGCATTGCTTCGAGCCGCGCGAGTGCGTCTTTCGCGAGCGCTGCTGGCCGAACGACGACCGCCACATCTCCACGCTCTACAACGTGGGGCCCAGGAAGACGATCGCCTACATGGCGAAGGGCATCCACCGGATCGACGACCTGCCCGCCGGTGCCAAACTCCCCGACGCCGCGCGCCGCCAGCTGCGCGCCCTCGAGAGCCAGGCGATCGTCGTCGAGGCGACCTTGGGCCAGGATCTCGCGGCCTTCGACTGCGAGCCGTTAGGCTTTCTCGACTTCGAGACGATCGCGCGCGCGGTGCCGGTGTGGCCGGCCATGGCCCCTTGGGGGCAGGCGCCGGCGCAGTTCAGCTACCACGAGTCGCGGGGCGACGGCGCCTACCGGCACGAGCAGTATCTCGCCGAAGGACCTCTCGACGCGCGACCGGTGGTCGCGGAGCGGCTGGTACAGGCGACGCGCCACGCGAAGAAGGTGGTGATGTACTCGGCGTTCGAGAAGACGCAGATCCGCGCGCTGGCGAGGTCCGTGCCGCAGCTGTCGGCGGAACTGCTCGAGCTGGAGGGCAAGCTCATCGACCTGCTGCCGGTGGTGCGGAACAATGTGTATCACCCGGCGTTCCGGGGGTCGTTCAGTATCAAGTACGTGTTGCCGGCGCTCGTCCCGGAGTTGTCGTACAGCGACCTGGTGATCGTGAACGGCCTGGTGGCGAGCGTGGAGATCGCGCGGTTGTTGTTCGTGGCGGACCGGATTCCTCTCGAGGAGCGGGACCGGGTGCGGCAGGATCTGCACCGGTACTGCGAGCGCGATACATGGGCGACCGTGCGTCTGCTGCAGGAGCTCCGGACACTCGCGCGGACGTGACGCGCAGCGCGGTCGCGGGGTTCGACAATGTAGTCGTGCGCCGTAAATGCCGTGGACGTTGGCGACTGTGAAAAGGCCATCGTCTAGCTTCTCTGGGGAAGACAACCATCACCGCGGCGTAGCCGCTCCGCATGAACCCAGAGGAACGCGACGATGACCTCAGAGGAGAAGCGTAGACCCCGCGGGGCGGACGAGCAAGCGGCCGCGGTGATCTAACGACGCTTGCTGGCAAGGAATCGATGACGCCGGCACTCGTGGAGTCGGCTAGATGTGAGGAGTGCACTCTTGCCCTACCTCATCCGCCGAGCGTACGCTATGGCCATGCCCGTGCAGCACAGCGACTGGACCGTGGAGATGCTCCACGCACTCCCCGACGACGGTAACCGTTACGAGATCATCGACGGGGAACTGTTGGTGAGTCCATCGCCGTCACATGTCCACCAGCGGGCGATCGGTGAGCTCCACGTTGTTCTGCACACCTACCTGACCGGGACGGATCTCGAAGCGGTGTTCGCTCCCTTTGACGTCACCTGGTCGTCGCGTACCGAGGTACAGCCCGATCTGCTCGTCGCGCCCTCGTCGCATCTTCGTGAGCTGCCGCGGGGACGTGGGGCGAGCCTTCTGACGCTCGCCGTCGAAGTGCTGTCGCCGTCTACGGCCCGAACGGATCGACACCAGAAGCGTCGCCTGTACGGGTCGCAGGGCGTTCCCGAGTACTGGATTGTGGACACAGGCTCGCGACTTCTGGAGCGCTGGCGTCCTGGTGACGAGGAGCCCGACGTGTTGCTCACGACCCTGACGTGGCAGCCTCCCATCGAGCGTGCGCCGCTCATCCTGGATGTCACGGCGTACTTCGCCGCTGTCCATCGGTAGTCGAGCCGTTCGACCGTCAGCCCGGTACGCTGGCGCGGCGGCCGGGACGGCCATCTCGTCAGGTGTGGGTGATGCCGACACCGTGCTGCCGGCCGGCACCCGCATGACGCTCCGGACGACGCAGGTGGTGACGGACGTGAAGAAGCGGTCAGGCGGGCCGGTTGTCGGGTCGCGCCTGATCGCGTACGACGCTCATGGCTACAAAAAGAACCTACTAGTTTTCTAGTTGACAAAGCAAGGGACCGCTCCCCATCATCCGGCATGACGATACGCCGCCTGATGCTGTGGATGGTCCTCGCGCCGCCGTGCCTGACCAGTGCCATCCCGGCGCAGCTGCCTGAGCGCAAGCTCGGTCCCGCGGTCGCGCAACTCGCCGAGCCCTTCTCCGACATCGGCGCCGTGCGTGAGCTCAGCGACGGCCGCGTCATCGTGCTCGACACGAGGGAGCAGCGCATCGTTGTCGCCAACCTCGGCACAGGTCGCGTGACGCCGATCGGGGCGAAGGGTCGCGGGCCCGGTGAATTTCTGCGCGCCCTTCGCTTTCTTGCCCTCCCGCACGACACCACATGGGTCGTGGACGGACAGGGTGGCCGCGTGCTCGTGATCGGTCCGGGGGCCACGCCGATCGGCGTCGTCACGACCCTCGGCCCGCCGGCCTCCGACTCGGGATTCGCGCCACCGGCGTTGCGCGCTGCGGATGATTTGGGTCGCCTGTACCTGGTGAGCCCGCTGGTGAGGACGACGCGGGAAACACTGACCCCCTCGGACTCGGTGAAGATCTCGCAGTTCGATCGAGCCCGAGGCCTCCTGCTGATGCGAGCGGTGGTCGCGCTGCCGGAATCGAAGATCACGGTTCACCGATCCGGCAAGGAGGTCACGTCGGTGGAGGTCATGCGGAAGCCCTTCTCCGTGGGAGACGAGTGGGAGGTCGGCCCCGGTGGGCAGCTGGTGATCGTGCGACGCAACCCGTATCGCGTGGAGGTGACGGCGCCGGGCCGGCCCCTGGTGCGCGGTCCCTCCATTGCCGTCACCGCACGCGAGGTGACGGACGCTGACAAGACCGGGTACCTGTCGGCGCTCCCCAACGGCGCATCGATCAAGCGTGAAGCGGTTCCCTGGCCGGAGGCGATGCCACCATTCCTGCCGAGAGCCGTCGTCGTGACCGATCGGGAGGTCTGGGTGCGGCGGACGGCGCCGGTGGGGTCCAGGTCAGTGAGTCATGACGTCTTTGATTTTCAGGGTCACCGCGTCGCCGCCATCGCGCTGCCCACGTCGCTTCGCGTCCTTCTGGTCACCGCGCGCGGGGTGTACGTGGCGCGGACCGACGATGACGGCCTGCAGTACGTGGAGCGATATGCAACGTCGAGGTAGGGAATCTCCCCGCGCCAGACGTGTCTTGTCGCGAGCTGCTCACGCTGGCAGGCTCAGTGGCAAGGAAACAGTGTCGAGCAGCTCGTAGCGGAACCCATCGTCGGGGAGGGCGTGGACCATCTCCAAGGTCCACTCGGTCCGGGGCGCTGGCATGACCACAGGGTACGCTCGGCGATTGCAGGTTGGCAAGCGAACACCCGGCGAGCGTAACCGTCGCGCAGATACGACCGTCATCATCCTGTCCCCGACCGGATCAAGATGTGGCCCGCCCCCGGTAGCTGTTCCCCTCGAGTCAAGCGCGATGGCTCGGCACCCGCGCAACCAGCGCCGAGCCTTTCTCAATTCCCGACCAGAAGCGCCCACCGGCTACGGCTTCGTGACCTCCACGAACAGGTCGTTGCGCAACACGCCGCCAGCGTGCTGCACATGGACCCACGCGACCGTCCCCGTCTTGTTGACGTAGAGCCCCGTCGGCTCGGCGGAACAATCCGACAGGCTCGCGAAGCGCTGCACCGCGCTGCTGCGACCAAGCCGGTGGCCGTTGGTACGCGCCACCCAGATATCTCCAGGACCGTTGTCCTCGACCACATACAGATTGCCGACCGCATCGAGCGCGAGGTTGTCGGGATTGTTGAGCCCCGTCACATTGTCGCCCTCCTTCACGAAGTTCGACACGAACGCGTCCGTCGCCGAACGCAGTTCGATGCGCAGGACGAGGTTCTCCGACGTCGAGGCCACGTACATGATCTCCGTACCCTGGTTGTTCACCACGATCTCGACATCCTCCGGGCGCCCCCAGCCGGTCGCGCCTGTAGCGATCGCCTCGGCGTCGGAGTCGATCAACACGGCGTTACGATCGAGCGCGACCCAGGCGGCCTTCCCGGTGCGGGTGCTGCTGTGTGCCACCTTTAGTGCGTAGAGCTGACCGGCCGATAGGTCACCGGCCACGTCAGGGACGAACTTGTAGAGCGCGCCCGAGCCGTTCACGCCAGGCGTGGATTCCGAGATGCCATACAGGTTGCCAAACCGGTCGAAGCGGAGCCCCTCGTGCGACCGGGCGCCGACCGCGGCGCGGAGCGTGGTGGTCTTTGTCACGGGATTGTATTCGTAGACATGACCCCCCACGGCATTGGGCGCATTCGGATCCTTGAACGAGGACACGATCCGCTCCTCGGCGAACAGCACCGTGCCCCATGGCGTCCACACGATGCCGTCGAGCGACTCATAGTGCGGCTGCTGGTCGGCGAGTGTGGTGATGCCGGTCTTCATGTCGGTGACCGTGAGCGCGCCGTTGCTCCGGACTTCGTGCGTTCGGTACATGAAGCGACCTGCCTGCGGTCCCGTCTCGTTGAGCGTCATCATGTCGGGGAGGTCCGCCCCTGTACCGGCCACGGGGAGAAAGTTCTGAATCTCGGTGGCGAGGATGCGTTGCTGATAGCCGCTTGGGATGTCGAACGGCTTGTACGTGGCGAAGTCGCTCTCGAGCGACGGCGGAGCGACGCAGGAGGCAGACGTGCGCAACGGATCGAAGGCACCAAACACCGACGAGGAGGTGTTGAGCAGGGGAGTCGTGGCTCGGACTGCGATCGGCGGCGCGACCGGATCGTGACACGCGGCGAAGGCGAGCACGAGCGCCGGTGCCGCAAGCGCCGAGGTGGGATTGAGGCGGAGCATGGGATCCTCGTGAGCAAAGTGGGTTGTCGACCGCACGCTTGCGATCGCGCCGTACGGTCGACCGCGCGCGTCACGGGATGGTCCTCGGCTCTGTCACTGGTGCGTTGCGAAACCTCGTTAGGCGCGCGGGTGCGGAGGGAGAGAGGACCGCGGGATGAATGGGGCAGCCGCCCGCGATCGGTGTGAAGAAGAGCTTCCTTGCGCCGACCCTGAGCGGAGGAGTGGCGGAACCGTTACCGACTCGTCGTCGAACGACGAGGCCGTCCTGACGGGAGCAGCGGCATTGTGTCCGCGCGAGTTGTGCCTTCGCGGATGTCGGATCAGATTCCGTCATGGACGGTGCGTTCCGCGAGATCGAGCTCACGCTGCTGCGTCAGATGAGTCCCGAGCAGAAGCTCAGGACGCTCGATGCCCTGCGCAGGACGGCGTCATTGCTTGCGGAGGCGGGAGTGCGCATGCGTCAGCCGGACCTTCCCCCCGACGAGGTACGACGGGAAGCGCGACGGATTCTCGGGCTTGGGCCCTCCTGACCTCGTACGGCTCTTCCTCGAGCCGCTCAACGCCGCTGGTGTTCGATACTTGGTGACGGGCTCCGTGGCCGCCGCGATCTACGGCGAGCCACGTCTTACTCAGGATGTCGACCTCGTGCTCAGCCTGTCGACGAGTGACGTCTCTCGACTGCTCGCACCGTTTTCGGAGCACGAGTACTATGTGCCGCCGCGGGAAGCCATGCGCGAGGAGTACTTCCAGGCCGGGGGTGGGGAGAAGCACCTGCGAGACATCTGTCAGATGCTGCGTGTCACTGGTGCCGGGATCGATCGCACGCTCGTTCTGGCCTGGGTGGAACGATTGGGACTCGGAGCGGCATGGCAAAAGGCGCTGGAGCTCGATTGCGGCTGAAGTGCCGGCATTCCAGCCGAGTTCTCGCCTCTACCGTTCCGATCGCATCGTCGGCATCGTGACCAGCGGTGGGCCAGTTGCCAACGCGCCGAGGTGTCGCTGTTGAGCGACGCTCGCCCCAGAATCGATCTCCGCCGTGCTATAAGATCCAGCCGCCGGTCTTTTCTAGTGTCTTCACGGAGCCATCGGGAGCGCATACGACCGCCCACTCGCCCCCAT
>JBQTIW010000134.1:0-6064 GCA_052387735.1 Gemmatimonadaceae bacterium | reverse complement strand
ACCGGCGCCCGTTGCCCCCGTCACCCGCACGAGCGAGCGCATTCGCGCGACCGCGTGCTTCGCCGCCTTCGCGGCCGATCGCCGACATGTGATCGCGGTCACGACTCACGATGACGCCGCCCTTCCGGCCAGCCGCCCTCGCTTCATCCTTGGACCACTCGTGTGCCGTTCCTTTGGCATGAGCGGCTCTTCCCCCCTTACTGGCGATTTCGCGCTGGCGTTCGGGGTCCATTGAGGCAAAGCCTCGCTTGCTTTTTCCGGTCATTATGTTGCTCCTCCGACAGCAGAGACCTGGGCAAGTGTGTGAGTGTGGCGTGCGCGCATGTTGCCTCGGGGTTGAGCGACGGCGGGAGGCCTGATGCCGAAGGACCACTGCCCGTCATTGACGTCAGGCGCGTAGATCCATTCCGCGATACCGTGCTCGGATTCCCCTGGTTCCTGTTCTGCACGTCGTCCACTGTACCCGCCGACGTGCCGCGCGATCCGCGCTGACAGAGCAAACTGCGAACTCTTTGGAGCGGACTCAGCGATGTACATCACAATGCCCTTTTCTTCTTTTTCGTCAATACCCCCAATGAGATAGAGCCGAACTCAGCCGCTATATTCCGCCGCCATGCCGCTGACCGTTCGCTTCCTGGGCACTTCCGCGTCGCGACCCACGGTCGAGCGTGGTGTCCCGTCAATTGCCCTGATCCGTGAGGGCGAAACCCTCCTCTTCGACTGCGGCGAGGGCACGCAGCGGCAGATGATGCGATACGGCATCTCCTTCGCTCTCGACGACGTGTTCTTCACGCATTTCCATGTCGACCACTTTCTCGGGATCGTCGGACTGTTGCGCACGCTGGCGCTCCAGGGTCGCACCGAGGCGCTGCGCTGCTGGGGGCCTCGCGGCGCCGAGCGCCACCTGCGCCGCTGTGAGACGTTAGGCGCCGACCGCCTCACCTTTCCTCTTCAGGTGACCGAGCTCGACGCGGGCGACGAGGTCCGGCGCACCGACTACGCGCTGCGGGCGGTCACGGCGATTCATCGCGGCACCCCGGCGCTGAGTTGGGCGCTGATCGAAGACGAACGCCGGGGCCGCTTCGATCCCGATCTCGCCCGTTCGTTAGGTATCCCCGAGGGACCCCTGTGGGGCCGAATCCACCGCGGAGAGTCCGTCACTCTCGAGGACGGACGCGTGGTCGACCCCTCCGCTCTGGTGGGCCCCACCCGACCGGGGCGCCGCGTCGTGCTGACTGGCGACACGCGCCCCACCGACGCGACCATCGAAGCTGCGCATCGGGCCGACCTGTTGGTCCACGAGGCGACGTTCGGTGAAGAGGAGGCGGCCCGCGCCGTCGACACGGGTCATTCCACCGCCCGCGAGGCCGCGGGTGTCGCTCGTGATGCGGAGGTCAAGCGCCTGGTGCTGACGCACCTCTCGGCACGCTATACGCGCGATACCTCGGACCTGGAACGCGAGGCGCGGAGTGTGTTCCCGGCGACGATCGTGGCCCGGGACGGCCTCGAACTGGACGTGCCTTACGAGACGATGTAGTTGGGCCGATCGGTGCTCACGGGAGCCGATTGCCGGAACAGCCGCCCGATCGCTCGCTCGTCGAGCGCTCTGGTCAGCGCGTCGATCGTCAGGCTCGCGCGCGGATCCTGCGCATCCGCGGACCTGACATTGAGAAAGGCATACCGGTTGAGTCGAGCGGTCTCACCGGTGGGATGGTGGAAGATGACCAGGGCGCCGCTGTGCGACGGCATGCGTACCTGGACGCCCCACAGGGTGCCGTCGGGGGCACGGAACGGTGTCATGGCTCGTTAGGTCAGGCGTTCCGCGTCGACGCCAGCAGCGCTTCCACCGGCTGGCGGCCTGCGTATCCCGCAACGGCGTCATGCCAATAGAGCACCGACGGTTCGCCGTACTTCCAGCACCAGAGGATCTGCTGTCCGTCGATGTCCCCGGGGAAGTCCACCAGCCCCAACTCGAAGCCCTTGAACTCCACCCCCAGGCTCGTGAGCTCCGCGAGAAAACCCTGAATCTCACGAGCCAGCTCCTGGGCCCGTCGCTGCAGGACGTCGGCTTCCGCCGATGGTCGATCCGCCCGGCTCAGGGCAGTGGCCATCTCGAATCCTTCGACTGTCTGCTGCCACTCTCGGTAGTGATCGAGGATGTCGCGAACGATGCGGCTCACCAGCGGGAGCATCTTGTTCGCCATTTCGAGCGTGAAGCTGTGCGGCATGCGTGAAGGGTGCCAGATCGGTATCCGTCCAGTCAAGTGAGAGGGACGCCGACTGTGGGTCGGAGGCGGTGGGTGGTGGGGTGGTGGGCGGTAACCGGCGGTGGAGGTGGGCCGCGGTTCCACTCGCCGCTGCCAGCACCTGCCCGCGCCCAGGGCGGTGGCGCCCGGCCGCTGTCCGTGTTGAGCCACCGTAGGATTCCGCTTCGTCGAACACACGAGCCAGCGCGCGCCGCGTGTCCACGTTGTCAGGCGCAGTGCCTAACCTGAAGATTCGGCGGATGGGGAGCGGCACGGAGGCCGCTGGCCACCGTTCGGTGCCCCGGCGAAGCTCGACGTTCGCGGTGACGCCATCGGTATCGGCGGCGACGGCGACGTCATAGCCGGCCCCCGTCCAGACGGCCGACGCGGGGTCTCCAGCCGTGGGAAGCGCCGATGCGACCTCGGGCCACCAGGCACCGCGCTCGATGGGAATCTCGCCCAGTGGCAAGGCGTAACCACCAGCGCGTGGACCGCGGCCGGGTACGAGGAACGCCACCGCGGGCCCGCTGGCTCCATCGACGAGCTCGAATGAACTGGAGTCAAACGTGAAACCAGCAATCGTCGGAAGTGCCCGACTCGCCCGCTCGTCTTTCGTCCGTCGGATGGAGTCGATGGCTGCGATGAAGCGCTCGTAGCCGACGACGTAGGTCCGCCGTGCTTCCTCTGGTGAAACGAGATCCTCCACCAGCATCTGCTTCCCATCACGGATGTCGACGACACCACGCAGCGTGACGTGCTGATCGCGTTCGCCGTGAATGTCGACGTCGAGGTGGAACTCGTAGCTGAGGTACGGCCCGACGACGTCCAGGAGCTCGGTATCGGTCGTGGCCTGGATGGTGGGATCCTCGGCAGTTTCCTCTTCCGGCGCCAGCAGTCGCTCACGCGGATTCCGCCTCGCATACACTCGGGCAATGGCGGCGACGCTGGTGTCGTACCTAACGAGCGCCGAGTCGCCGGAGATGACATCGCGACGGTAGATGCGCTGGCCGACCATCAGGGCATCGTGATACGAGAGGTCCTCGTCCGCGATATAGAGCTCGTGGAAGCGACCCGCCACGCGGGCCAGCATCAGAGGCGAGCGTCGCGTGGCGAAGCTCGTCCCGTCCGATTCCACCCAGAAGGTCGAGTCGCCAGCGATGACCAGGAACGAGGCGGGTGGAGGTGTCGCGGGCTCTGCGCACGCGGCAACGGCGCTCAACACGCAAAACAGAACAGGACGACTTTGCAGCATCTGGCCCAGAATATAGCCGGTAAGGTCGTCAGGCCGCCTCGCTGTCCGCGACGATAGCGACGGGAGTCCCAGGCGTTGTGTCGTCAGATTTTCAGGAATCGGATCCGGGGATGGGGCCGGAGCCCGCGGATCCGTGATCAGAGCCCGACGTCCATACGTTTATCTGGTGCCATCGCCTGGCGCATCTTGCCGCGGCATCAGGTCTTCGCAACGTCCGCGACCCCATCAATCAGTCTGGCCACCTCCGCTTCCGTGGTGTAGCAGGCACACCCCGCCCGCACCACACCGTCGGTTGCATGCCCAAGTCGTTCGATGATGGTCGACGCATAGAAGTCCCCGTTGGACGCGACGACGGCCCGTGCAGCCAGCGCCCGAGCAATGTCGTCCGAAGTCGCGCCCTCGACCACGAATGACACAGTCGGTGTACGCGCGCGGCCCGGCGGCAATCCGTACAGCCGCACCCGTGGAATCGCCCGCAGGCCCTCCCAGAGGCTCGATATCAGCGCGTCGCCGCGTCGGTGGAGCTCATCCATGGCCGTCGTCAGGCGTTCGCGCCGGTTCGATCCCGACGCGAGAGATGCCAGAAAGTCGATCGCCGCATGGGTGCCCACGATGCCCTCGTGATTCTGGGTGCCGGTCTCGATCCGCTCGGGCACCTCGTTGGGGGCCGGGTCGAGCTTGGGCACATCGAGGGCGGCGAAGGTATCCTCCTTCGCGTAGAGCACTCCGGCATGCGGACCGTAGAACTTGTACGACGAGCAGGCGATGAAATCACAGCCCCACGCCCGCGCGTCGATCACGCCGTGTGCGGCGTAGTGTACGGCATCGACAAACAACAGCGCCCCCACTCCACGAGCCAGCGCGGCGGCGCGTGGAATGTCGTTGATCGTGCCTAACGCATTGGAGGCGGCGCCAACGGCGAGCAGGCGCGTGTTCGGGTTGACCAGCGACGCCAGGTGCGCCCAGTCCAGCACACCCTGCTCCGGAATCATGCGCGCCGTTCGCACCGTCACACCGCGATCGCGTTCGAGCGCCCGCCAGGGCGCGATGTTGGCATGGTGATCGAGCTCGGTGACGACGATCTCGTCTCCCTTCCCCCACTGTCGGCCGAGTGCGCGCGCAAGGTGAAAGGTGATCGTGGTCATGTTGTTGCCGAACGAGACTTCCTGCGGCGAGGCGTTGAGAAAGTCCGCCGCCGCCTCGCGCGCCGCCCAGAGCATCGCGTCCGTCTCGGCGCTGGTGGGATAGTTCCAGTGCGTGTTCGCGTTGTGGTGGTAGAGATAGTCGGCCATTGCCTCGACGACCTGCGATGGCACCTGCGTCCCGCCCGGGCCATCGAAGTACGCAACCGGCTCACCTGCATGACGCCGCGCCAATGCAGGAAACAGGGCGCGGATTTCGTTGGTCGACTTCACTGGAGCGGTGGGAGCGGCGCTCGTTGCCATTGGTCAGCGGGTAGTGGTTGGCGGTATTGGGAACTGTACGAATCCCGGGCTTCTCGTGCTGCCGTGCGACTTGGGATTCGCGTGCTTCTCGTGCTACTCGCTCTTTGCGAGGAACTGCCAAAGCGCGGGAGGCCGAGACGCACGAGCAGGCCGAGTGCGCCTGGCTGAATCCACACCCCCTACCCTGCAATCTCCACCCCGCTCCAGCGTTCGATCACTCTCGCAGCCTCCACGTGATCGGCCTCTTCACCAAGTTCCGTGCGCGCGAGGCGGAACAGCTCTGCAATCTGCTGTGTGATAGCCGATGGCACACGCTGGTCTCTCAAAAACTCCGCGGCAATGGCGACGTCCTTCTCGAGAAGTGCCAGACGAAACGTGCGCGGGAAGGCACGCGTGAGAACGCGCTGTGGAATGAGATTCTCCGAGGCGTTCGACCGTCCGCTAGACGCGTTGATCACGTCAAGGGCGGCACTGGGCTTCACGCCAGCCTTGGCAAGAGCCGCAAGCCCTTCCACAGCGGACCAGATGTGTACGGCCAGCAGCGCATTGTTGACGGCTTTGAGCGCGTGCCCAGCGCCGATCGGACCCACGAGCACAACCTTCTTCCCGAAGGCCTCGAGGACCGGCTTCGCCCGCGCGAACACGGCGTCGTCACCACCGCACATGACCGTGAGGGTCCCCGAGACTGCACCGCTGGTCCCGCCACTGACCGGCGCATCCAGGAACGCCACCCCCCTCTCGGCGATGCGGGCGGCGATGCGTCGTGAGCTCGCGGGATCGCCCGAGGTGCAGTCGATGAGGAGCGATCCGTTGGGCAACCCCGCGATCAGGCCATCGGGCCCATCGAGCAGCGCCTCGACTTCGTTCGACGTCGGCAAACAGGTGATCACCACCTGTGCCCACGCGGCAGCCTCTCGTGGGCTCCCGGCGACGCTCGCCTGGTTCGCGGCGGCGAAGGCTGCAGATTTGGCCGTGGTGCGGTTCCACACGGTCAGCGGGAATCGTCCCGCGAGGTGCGTGGCCATTGGTGTGCCAATGGCGCCGAGGCCGAGGAAGGCGAGGTTCATGCGGCGGGAGACAGGAGACGGGCAGACGGGCGCACGGGCGCACGGGCGCACGGG
>JBQTIW010000133.1:0-7257 GCA_052387735.1 Gemmatimonadaceae bacterium | reverse complement strand
GTCGATGGGCGGTGGTCAAGGGTCGATGGGCGATGGGTCATTGGAAGAGCGCGTGGCCTCGCTCCTGGCAGCCGACGAGTTATGGGTCGCACGGAAAACGAAGGACGGACCGAAGCGGATTAACATTCGTCCCTTCATCCGCGACCTCACGGTTCACCCGCTCACCCGCTCACCCGCTCGCCCGCTCGAAGTACCGTAACTTGATGTAAGGCACGATCCTTGAGAAAGCCTCTCGGGTCGTTTGCAAGACAAACCTCAATCGGAGTTCCCCGTTTCATGCGAATTGGGCTCGTGGGTGCAGGGAAGATCGGCCAACTACGCGCGCGCTCCATCAAGGAAGACACCTCGACGGAATTGACCGGGGTCTTCGACCTCAGGGCGGACCTGGCGAAACATGCGGCCGCCGGGAGTGGCGCCAAAGTCTGCGGTTCGCTCCAGGAGCTGCTGGACCTACCGCTGGACGCCCTGGTCGTTTCCACCCCGGTCCACGTCCACGACGACGCGTGCCTGCAGGGCTTTGCACGCGGACTCCACGTGCTCTGCGAAAAGCCGGTCGCCAATACAATAGAAGGGAGCCGACGGATCGTCGAAGCCGCGAAGGCTGCGAGGCGAGCATTCGGTGTCGGGTTCAATCTTCGCTACTATCCAGCTATCAAGTTCGTGCGGGAGTCGATCGACTCGGGACAGATCGGCAGCATCGATCACTTCCGGATCTTCGGTGGCCATGATGGACTGGGCAGCTTCACTCACGACTGGGAGTACAAAACCCCACTCACGGGGGGCGGGGCGATGTGGGACGTCGGCATTCACATGACGGACCTCGCGCGATACTTCCTCGGCGAGATCACCGAGGTGTACGGGGTGATGTCGGGAAGGGTATGGGGTGTCCCCGGTTCGGAAGACAACGCGCTCGCCGTGTTCCGAAACCCGCAGGGCATTGCCGCGTCCTACCAGGCCACGTGGAATGAGTGGAAGGGGTATGGGTTCTTCATCGAGGCATACGGCGACAAGGGGATGGTCCGCGGCGCGTACGCGCCCATGCACAATCTCCTGATCACGCAGGCAAAGCCCGGCGCGCCGCGCACGAGACAGGAGAAGCGCTACTTCGACATTGCGGTGCGCGAAAAGCTGTTCAGCTGGAAGACCACGGCGCTCCTCTCGTTCAAGGAAGAGCTGCGCGATTTCGTCGCGCTCACGGAGGGCAGGTCCGAGGTCGCGATCGCCGACGGGTATGACGGATTGCGAGCGGCCGAAGTGGCAGCCGCGGTGAAGGAGAGCACGGCGTCCGGCGAGGCGGTACGTCTGGCGCCTCTTGGTCGCATGGCGTTGTGAGCGAGCGGGGTGCGCCGGAGCTGAGCATCGTCGTTACCATCGTGGACGGCGGCGATGCACTCCGCCGGTTGCTGGACGCGCTCAGGCGCCAACAGAACGCGCCCCGGCTTCAGGTGCTCGTGGCCTATGACGAGACGATTGCCGGCGTGTCGGCGCTGTCGTCCGAGTACCCGGAGGCCGAGTTCATCGCGATGGGCGAGGTCGCCATGGAGCGGCCGGCGTCGAGTGCCGCCGGGCTCCACGAATTGTACGATCGCCGTCGCTCGGCGGCGCTGCGTCGCGCCACCGCTCCGCTGATCGGCATTCTCGAGGACCGCGTCCGACCACGTCCCGACTGGGCCGCGACGATGGTTCGCTTGCACCGGGAGCTGCCGCATGGTGTGATCGGCGGCGCGATCGAATCCGCCGCCGGTGATCTGCTCAACTGGGCGTTCTGGGCCGTCGACTACAGTCGTTATGCGCTGCCGTTCGAGGCCGGCCCGCGCCAGTGGGTGTCGGACGTGAACGTCTGCTACAAGCGCCGTAGCCTCGACGCGACGCGCGCGATCTGGGAGGAGCGGTACAACGAAGCCGGTGTGCACTGGACCCTGCTCGAGCGTGGTGAAGTGCTCTACCTGACGCCGGAGGCCGTGGTGGACTTTCACACCGCGTACGAGTCGTTAGGATCACTGCTTCCCGAGCGGTTTCACTGGGGCCGGCTCTTCGGCTCTGTGCGTGTAGCGGAGGCATCTATCGTTGAGCGCGCGAAGCTCGTGGCATCGGGGCCGCTGGTGCCGCTCGTGTTGCTGTTCCGGCATGCCGGCGTGCAGCAGCGGATCGGGAACACGGGCAAGTTCATGCGCGCCAGTCCTTACGTCTTCCCTCTGCTCGTTGCCTGGGCGAGCGGTGAGGTGTGGGGATATGTGTCGAGGAGGGCCTGAGACGCATGAGCAAAAGGTAAGGCCCTGGTTGCTTCTTTTGTCTGTTTGCCAACGTCCTGGGCCTCCTCTGCGTCCTCAGCGGTGAAAAGGTCTTTGTTCGACGGCAACTCAGAACGACCGTAGGCGCAGCCTCACCCTCACCCCCTGCGGCGCCATCGTGAACGCAAAGAGCTCGGTGACATCACGAGCCTCTCCCACGCGCTCGACATCGAACCCCGTGAACAGCATCGACAGGACCACTTTCATCTCCAGCATCGCCAACGTCCGTCCCGGACAGATCCGGGGCCCCGAGCCGAACGGAATGTGCGCCGATGGCTCGTGTGCTCCGCGAGTTGCACCCTCGCCCATCCACCGTTCCGGCCGGAACTCGTCAGGCGCCGCGAAATGCCTGCTGTCGATGGCCGGCAGTCGCGTGAGGAGGCTGACCCAGGTCCCCTGTGGAATGGCAACGTCGCCAACCACCACGTCGCGGTTGGCCTCCAGAACGAGAAACGGCGCGACCGGCCGCAGCCGCATCGCTTCGTTCGCCACGGCACCCGCATACGCCAGACGATCCGCTGTCGCTATGTCGGGCGCCATCGGTTCGCCGCCGAGCAAGGCGTCCGCTTCGTGGCGGAGCCGGGCGACCGCCTCCGGCGCATCGCAGAGCTGATGGACCGCCCACACCAGCGTGTAGGCCGTCGTGTCTTCGCCGGCGAGCAACATCGTCATCGCGTTCCCGAAGATCACATCATCGGAGAACGGCCGACCCTCGGCGTCGCGCGACGCGATCATCGACTCCAGAAAGTTGGCCGGATGCTCCGCCCGATCAGGGTCCGCGTCGAGTCGCTTCCGTGCATCGGCGATGTGGGCCGAAAGCCACTCGCGCAACTCGGCGAGCGCGCGGTCGAGCCGGCGATCACGCGGCATCCGCACCCATCGCCAGGTCGGAATCAGCGCAAAGAGTCGCCGGCTGAACGCGGGGAATACGAGACCGAGCTTTCGCTGAAGGAGGTCTTCTCCTTCCTGCTGCTCGATCGTGTTTGTGTCGACGCCGAATGCGAGCGACGTGGTCACGTCGACCGTGAATCGCTTCAGCTCTTCGGCGAGGTCGAGTGTGGCGCCGGCGGCCGCCTTCCGCTCCCAGCGGGCGCGGAGCCTTCGCGCCACGCTTTCGAGCGTTGGATAGAACCCCTTGAGGTTGCGGTGCGATAGCGCTTCCATCGTCAGCCGGCGCTGGGGGCGCCACGCCTTCCCCTCGGCGGAGAAGACTCCAGCGACACCCATCTCGGCGAAGATCGGCTCCAGGGTGCTGGCGCGCCGAAAGTCCTCGGGACGCGCACGAAGGATCTGCTCATTGAGCTCCCGATCGGCGATGAGCACGATGGTCTTTGGACCCATGCGGTACGTCATCAGCGGCCCGTACTCGCGGGCCCACTCCTCGAGCTTCAGGTGAAACCGCGCGAGGTCGATCTGCAGCAAGTTGCCGACGATCGGGAGACCGGTGGGGCAGGGCAAATCGGCAATGCTGCGCCTGACGAGTGTCTCCGGGGTAGCGGCGGCGGCGCGCCGAAGCGGCGCCGTGTCGACTCGGAGCTCACCGTCACGCGTCTCGAGCGGGCACGACACGAGGCACTGCGGGCCGCCCTGTCGCTGCCCAGTTGAAGTCGCGAACCGCCAGCGATGGTTGCGGCAGACCAGCGCGTCGCCGTCGAGCTCACCTTCGCCGAGGAGTGCCCCCTGGTGCGGACAGCGTCCTTGAAAGGCGCGAAGACCCGAGGCCGTACGCAGCACGACGAGATCCAGCCCGTCAGCTGACAGCGCGAACGGGCCGTCGCCACGCAGGTCGGCGAGACGGCCAACCGCCGTCCACGAAGACTCTGGTGTCGCGCGTTCGCGCTCTGGAGCAGAGCGCGCGGTCATAACGATTCCATCAGCCTGACGTCACGTCCGTGAGACTCACGCCTCGTGTTGCCACGCCCTGAAGCTTACCTGTCTTTCTACTCGTCGACTCGTCCACTCGTCCACCGCTACCGCACTTTGCTCAATGCCTTTCCGGGCCCGGCGAGATACCCCACCAGCTCCCCCGCCGCCCACGACACCACGAACAGTGAGATGAGCGGCAGTGCCATCGCCAGCGTCGGCCGGTGCGCCGGCTTCGATCCGACCCGAGACACGATGCGCGCCAGGAGCAGCGGCGGGAGCACGAACGATCCCGCAACGTACGCCGCCCGCTTCACGAACGACGCCTGCTCGCTCCGCTTGCCTGCATACGACCGCGAATACAGATACCGCTGGGAGAGGTACTCGCCGAGCGAGTAATGCTTGTCATGGCCCACGGTACCGTTAGGCACCATCACCAGTGAGCCGCCGTTGGCGAGGATGGCGGCGTGCATGTCGTTCTCCCAGCTCCCCCGCCGCAGGACGTCGGCGTGCCGTCTGGCGATGTCGGTCGGGTACACGACATTGTTGCCCGGGAGCCACGACGTCTCGCCGCCTGGGAGCGGCGGCATGCAATGTGAGTACTCGCACAAGAACGCGGCGCGGTCGAGCAGCGTCCCGTTGGCGAGGTTGTCCACCGGTCCGCCGACTACAGCACCGGTTTCGCGGGCCCTGGCGGTCATCAGAGATGCCCATCCCGTCGGCACCGCCACGTGGTCCTCGATCACTGCGACGTAGGGAGTGCTGACCTGCTCGAACGCCGCCGCCCGCATGACGGGGATGGTGGTGTCGGCCGGCACGTCGATCAGCCGGACCCACGGGAAGTACCGGCTGACCATCGCCGTGACCGGAGGCCCCAGCCGCGAGACGACGATGGCGTCGAGCGGCATCTGCCCACGCTCGCGCTCCACCGCAGCGAGGGTCTTTCTCAGATCCTCGACTTCATTGACAGCCGGGATGACGACAGAGAGGTCCGCGTTTGCCACGTAGAGCCGGGTTCAGGAGGAAAGCCGTTCACTAGCCGGGCGCCCGCGCGCCTGAGCGCCAGTATGACAAGTTCCGGGCCATCCATGTGGGCCCGCAATCGGTCAAAACTACCTGACAGACACCGATCACGGGGCGAGTTTCTTGCCACGGTCTGTCGTCGGCTCGCGGCGGCGCCGCCGCCGGGTCCCCTCTCACGAACGCATGGCAACAACTCGCAACGACTCCCGCGATTGGATCGTCCCTGCAGCCCTCACGCTGCTGGCCCTGGCCGTCCGGCTCCCCGGCCTCAACGGGGGCATGTGGAACGACGAGATCGCGTCGATCATCCAGTCCTTCCGGACGCCCTTTCCCGAAAACCTCTCCGAGTTCCGGGGCGACAACAAGCATCCGCTGTACGCCCTGCTCGCCCATGTATCGATGACGTTCTTCGGCGAGTCGGCGTGGTCCATCCGGCTGCCGGCGCTCCTGTTTGGCGTCGCCTCGGTGCCGATGCTCTACTGGCTCGCCAGGCCCTTCGTCAGTCGTCGCGAGGCGATCGCCGGCGCGGTGTTGCTCGCCGTGTCGTACCATCACGTGTGGTTCTCGCAGAGCGCGCGCGGCTACAGCGCGCTGCTGTTCTTTGCCTTGCTCACGACTCACCAGCTGTTAGGCATGCTGCGTCGTGGCGACCGCTGGGTGGCGGCAGGCTTTGGACTCGCCATCGCCCTCGGGACCTACGCGCACCTCACGTTCCTGTTCTTCGTCATCGCCCAGTTCCTCCTCGCGCTGTTCATCTGGGCGCGCCCGACCACCGGCCGCTCGCGACCCGACTGGAAGCTCGTGCTGCTGCCCTTCGTTGGCGGCGGCATGGTCAGCGCGGCGCTGCACCTGCCGATGCTCTACCCGATGCTTGCCTACTTCGGGCAGGCGTCGGACATGACCGAAGTGTCGTCTCCCGCGTGGGCGTTTCACGAAGCGATCCGGGTATTGCGTGCCGGCTTCGGTGACAATCTCGGGTTGGGCCTCGTCGCGCTTTCCCTGGCCGGCCTGGTCGGCATCGCCGGGGTGATCACCTGGTTTCGCCGCGATCGCGACATCGCGCTCCTCATGGTGCTCGCTCCGCTCACGATCATCGGAGGGGCGCTGGTGGGGCGTGGGACCATGTACCCGCGCTTCTTCTTCGTGCTGGGTGGTTTCTTCGTGCTCATTGTCGTGCGCGGCGCGTTTGCCACCGGCGCCTGGCTGGCCCGCCTGGCGGCCCGCGGTCGCGCCCGCGAGTGGGTCGAATCTCGCGGCGAGCGCGTGGCGCTCACCGGCGTGGGAGTCCTGGTCATCGCGTCGCTCGTGTCGCTCCCCACCAACTGGCGGCTCCCCAAGCAGGACTTCGACGGCCCGCTGGCCTACGTGCAGGGGAATGCGGCGAACGGAGACGTGGTGGCCGTCGCCGATGTGACCGCCGCCGCGTACCTGCTCTACTACAAGCTCCCCTGGGTCAAGGTGACGACCGCCGCCGACCTCGACGCACTCCGCCAGACCGGGAGGGTCTGGTTCCTGTACACCTTTCCGCGCTATCTCGAACTGTACAATGCTGGCCTCGCCGAGCACGTCGACAAGGACTGCAAGGAGGAGAAGGTGTTCTGGGGCACGTTAGGTGGTGGCGAGGTGATCGTCTGCACGATGGAACGGCTGTCCGCGGAGTAGGCGCGGTCGCCGCGCACCACCATCAGCGGGAGAAGGGCCGTGACCCGCCTGCCGGACATGAGTCAGGAGCTGTCGGAGTCCCTACGGAACCTGTCAACGAGTATGAGACACCGGGTGGTTGAGTTTACTGAGCGGCGTCCTCTGACGCGGGAGATGCGTCGAGGAGTTTGGGGGGATTGATCCACGCCGCCGTGGGCAGCGCAGGAGGCACCGGCTGGTGGCGCACGAAGCGTTCGGGATGCCGGACGTACGCCGCGGCGAGGACGGCCGCGCGCTCGGCCTGTCGGGCGCCGGCGAGGCCGAAGTGCACGTCGTGCGGGGTATGCAGCCCCAGCCCGCTGTGGCGATGCGCCGTGTTGTACCAGCCGAAGAAGCCGGTGCAATGGGCGCGCGCATCCTCGAGCGCGCCAAAGCGATC
>JBQTIW010000132.1:0-10990 GCA_052387735.1 Gemmatimonadaceae bacterium | reverse complement strand
TTCGTTCCCGTGTGGGAGGAGCCGCTCATGACAGTGGGGGCGGGAAGCTTTCTTTCCGAGCTGGTGGGCATCGCCGGTGGGCGGAACGTCTACGACGATGAAACGGCGCCATCGCTGACCGTGTCGCTCGAAGACGTGATCCGTCGGGATCCGGACCTGGTCCTGGCCGGTCCCAACATGGTCGCGCGTATCCGCAGCGAACCACGTTGGCAAGCGCTGCGAGCCGTTCGCCAGCGTCACGTGGTGGCGTTCGACACCACGCTCGTCTCCCAGCCGTCGACGCGCCTCGGCCAGGCGGCCCGGTCGATCGAGCGGCTCTTGCAGCTGGCGACCCGTTAGGCATGCGGCGAGGCCTGCTGCTGGCGCTGAGCGCCCTCCTGCTGATGGGCATGGTCGCCAGCGTCGCCATTGGTGCGGTGCCGCTGGCGGCCTCCGATGTGTGGCACGCTCTCTGGGGGACCGGCGATTCGTCCACCGTGGCCATCGTGCGCGACCTGCGACTCCCACGTACGGCGTTAGGCGTGCTGGTGGGTCTGGCGCTCGGTGCCAGCGGGACAGCGCTGCAGACCACGCTGCGCAACGGACTCGCGGAACCCTATCTCCTCGGTGTCTCGGGAGGTGCCGCGGTGGGAGCGGTGCTCGCCGTGGGCGCGGGGGTGCAGGGGATCGGTGCCCTCTCGGGGGCGGCCTTCGCGGGGGCGTTGCTGGCGATCACGGTCGTCCTGGGCCTCGGCCGCGACGCCCAGGGCGCCCGCCACCCAGGTCCCCTGCTGATGGCCGGTGTCGTAACCGGCGCCTTCTCCAACGCCGTGATCATGGTGGTTCTCGCGCAGAGCTCGCCGACCGCACAGAAGAACGCGCTGTGGTGGATGATGGGCTCGGTGGCATCGGCGCGCTGGGCCGACGTGCTCTGGTTAGGCGTCTTCGTCGTGGTGTTGGGAGGCGCGCTCCTCCACCACGCCCGTCAGCTCGACGTGCTCGCCCTTGGACCGGAGACTGCCGCGTCGCTCGGGGTGAACGCCGAGCGTGGGGCCACGCGTTTCTTCATCCTGGCGTCGCTCCTGGCGGCGGGTACCGTGGCCACCTCTGGGCTGGTCGGCTTCGTCGGCCTGATCGTCCCGCACGTCGCTCGCACCTTGGTGCGTACCGGCTCGAGTCGCGGCACGGTCGCCGTTGCGGCCGTGGCCGGTGCATCGCTGGTGCTTCTAGCCGACCTCCTCGCCCGCAGCGCGCGTGCCCCCTCCGAGCTGCCCCTCGGCGCCATCACGGCGCTGCTGGGGGTGCCGTTCTTCCTCTGGCAATTGAGGAACGCGCGGTGATTCGCGCCGAAGGCGTCACCGTGCGCTACGCGGGAATGGAGCGCGACGCGCTGCATGAGGTATCACTGGGCGCGGACCCCGGCGTCGTGACCGCGATCGTCGGGCCGAACGGGAGCGGGAAGAGCACACTGGTGAGGGCCTTGCTCGGCCGCGTGCCCGTGACCGCGGGCAGACTTTCCATCGATCAGCAGCTGGCATCGAGCTGGACGCCTGACGAGTTGTCGCGTCGACTAGCGGTGGTCATTCAGCGCGAAGAACCGGCGTTCCCCATTGCGGTCGGCGACTACGTCGCGCTCGGTCGTCACCCCTACCGTGGTGCATGGGGCGGAGCAACCGCGGACGATCGCGCCGCCATCTCCCGCGCCATGGTCGACGCCGACGTCGAAGCGCTTGCGTCCCGACGCACGGACACCCTGTCCGGTGGTGAATGGCAGCGCGTGCGTATGGCCCGGGCGCTGGCGCAGGACACGCCGGCCCTCGTGCTCGATGAGCCCACCACCTTCCTCGACGTCGCACACGAGATGGCGTGTTTCGAGCTGCTCGCCACCCTGGCTACGCGTGGTCGAACGGTGCTGGTGGTCAGCCACCAGCTCAATCTCGTCGCCCGTTTCGCCGAGCGCGTGGTCCTCCTGTCGGCAGGCAGCGTCGCCGCGTCCGGCGTTCCCGATGAGGTGATGCGAGGCGAAGTGCTGGAGCAGATCTACCAATGGCCCCTCGTTGTGAGTCGCGACCCTGCTGTGGGCGCCCCCATGCTCGTTCCGTTACGCCGTCACCGCTAACTCCTCCACATCCACGTCTCATGAATCATCTCACCCTGTGCACTGTCGGTGCGTGTTCCCTCGTCGCCGCGACGTTGGTCCACGGTCAGGCTACTGGTCGCGACTCCGTCACCCTTCCGGTGGTCGTGGTGACCGCCAACCGCATGCCGGTTCCCCTCAGCCGGGTGTCCTCGACAGTGACCGTGCTCGATGTGGCCCAGCTGCGCCGGCAGGGAGTGACTCACGTGCTGGATGCGCTACGCCGGGTTCCCGGTCTTGCGGTCGTACGCAGTGGATCGTTTGGGGGGCAGACCAGCCTGTTTACGCGCGGCGGCGAGAGCGACTACACCAAGGTCCTGATCGACGGCGTGCCGATGAACGATCCCGGTGGTTCGATCGACATCGGTGCGTTGACCCTGGATGAGATCGAGCGGATCGAGATCGTGCGGGGACCGGCCAGCGTGGTGCACGGCAGCGACGCGGTGAGTGGGGTCATTCAGCTGGTGACCCGTCGCGCCGGCCCGCGACCCGAGGGGCGCATCACGGCCGGTGGTGGGAGCTATGGCAGCTCGTGGTTCGACGCTGGGGGCTCCGCTGCGGCGGGTCCGCTGGGCGTCGCCGCAGGAATTGCCCGCCACGCCACGGACGGCACGCTCCCGTACAACAACCGATATGAGAACACAGTCATCAGCGGCCGGGCTGCGCTCACGGGGAGTATTCCCGCTTTCGTCACGGTGCGCCATAGCGACAACGGCTTTCACTATCCGACCGATGGGGCGGGTCGTGTCGTGGACCGGAACGCGCACCGCCACGAAGCGCGCACCTCGGCCGGACTGGAGGTGTCGACAGCGTTAGGCGCTCGGGTCACCGCTCGTGTAGCGGCCTCCCTGCTCGGCACGACTGGTCGCACGACGGACGCCCCCGACGGTCCGGCGGATACGCTGGGCCTCTACACGTACCGGAGCCGTGGCACTGTCCGACGACGGGAAGTGAGCTCGGTGCTGCAATTCCAGGCGGCGCGAGCGCATGCGCTGGTGCTCGGCACTGAATGGTCCGGAGAGCGCCAACGCCTGGCGGACAGCTCGAACTTCGCCACGGAGCTTCAACGATTTTCCGCGGACCGCGGCACGGCGGCGGGGTTCCTCCAGCTGCTTGGTGGAGCGTCGCGCTGGGCGTATGCCGTTGGTGGACGGGTCGATCGCAACGACGTGTTCGGGACCTTTCGTACCGCGCGCGCCACCGGAGCCGTCAACCTGACGCATGCCACCCGTCTGCGCGGCGGCATCGGCAATTCGTTCAAGGCCCCGACCTTCTTCGAGCAGTTCTCTACCGCATTCTCCGTGGGAAATCCCGACCTGCTTCCGGAGCGGGCGACGAGCTGGGAACTGGCGGTCGAGCACCGGACCGATCGCCTGGAAGCAAGCGCCATCTGGTTCTCGCAACGTTTCCGCGACCTGATCCAGTACACGTTCATCTCACCCACGGACCCCTCGTATTTCAACGTGGCGGCGGCGCGGGCTGCGGGCCTCGAGCTGGAGCTGAACGTCCGTGCCACGAGCGCGACGTCTTTGCGCGCGAGCGGCACGCTGCTGCGCACGCGTGTGGATGACACGGGGTTCGACAGCGGGCCGGGCGCGACCTTCGTTCACGGCGCCCGGTTGCTGCGTCGCCCATCCTCGACCTTCGCGCTGGGCTCTACCACGCGGTTCGGCGAGCGAACGACCCTCGATCTCCTGGCCATGCGCGTCGGGGCGCGCGACGATCGCGATTTCGCATCCTTTCCGGCTACCCCGGTCGTGCTCGATGCATACACGCGAGTGGACATTGGGACGCAGGTCCGGTTGACGCGACCGAGTGCGGCCTCCGCCATCATGCTCATGGTGCGCGCCGACAATGCCTTTGGTGCGGGCTATCAGGAGATTGCCAACTTCGACGCGCCGCGCCGGATCCTGTTTGTCGGGCTTCGTGCAGAATGGGGGCGGTGATCGGCGGTATCTTTCCGCATGACCTTGCAGGTGACGGACGCCGTCGTCCTCCACACGTTCGACTACCTCGAAACCTCTCGCATCATCCGCCTCGCGACGCGCGAGGCGGGCGTGCAGTCGGTCATCGCCCGAGGAGCTCGAAGATCGATCACGCGCTTCGGGGCGGCGCTCGACCTGTTCGTGAGTGGTGTGGCCGAGGTCCAGATGAAGCAGGGTCGCGAGTTGCAGCAGCTGACCTCGTTCGACATCACGAACGCCCGCAGTGCACTGGTGCTCGATCTGGATCGGTTTGCCTCGGCCTCCATGCTCTGCGAGCTAGCGCTGCGCTGTTCGGCCGGAGAGGATCACGGCGACCTGTTCGAGGCGCTCACGGCGGCGCTCGATGACGTGGCGGCGCAGTCTGGCGCGGCAGCTCGGGTGGAAGGACTCGCGGCGGCGTGGCGAGTCGTTGTTGCGTTAGGCTTCGGGCCGGCGATTGACGACTGCAGCAACTGTCACCAGGTGCTGTCGCCGGACCACCCGGCGTTGTTCAGCCACTCGATGGGTGGGGTCACATGTGCCACGTGCGAAACGCAGGTGCGAGGTGGGCGACGCCTGCCGGTGGAGGCGCGCGGGGCGCTCCGGGCGTGGATCAACGGTTTGCGAGTGGACCTTCCCGATCTGCCAGCGCAGCGTGCGCACACGCGACTCCTGCGGGAGTTCGTGCATCACCACGTTTCGGAGGGTGTCGCGCTCAGGGCCTTCGGCACCTGGGCCGCGCGGTTCGAATGATCGTCGGTACCGCCGGCCACATCGATCACGGGAAGACCGCGCTCGTGCGGGCCCTGACGGGTGTGGATACTGATCGGCTTCCCGAGGAAAGGCGGCGGGGAATCACGATTGAGCTGGGGTTCGCTCCGCTCGAGCTCCCGGGTCTCGGAACCGTGGGAATCGTGGACGTTCCGGGGCATGAGGCCTTCGTCCGGACGATGGTGGCCGGCGCGACGGGCGTCGACCTGGGATTGCTGGTCGTGGCCGCTGACGAGGGCGTGATGCCCCAGACGCGGGAGCATCTCGCCATCCTTACGCTCCTCGCCGTTCACGCCGGGATCATCGTCATCACCAAGTGCGATCTCGCGGAGCCTGACTGGATCGAGCTCGTGAGAGACGAGTTGCGCCACTTGGTCAGCGAGACGCCGCTGCGCGACGCACCCATTGTGGAGACATCGGCCAGGGACGGGCGCGGTATCGCCGAGCTCAAGGGCGAGATCGCCCGCTTGTTAGGCACGATCGCCGCGCCCGGGACAAATGACCTCTTCCGCCTACCAATCGATCGCGCCTTCTCGGTGAAGGGGACGGGTACGGTGGTCACGGGAACGGCGTGGTCGGGCCGGCTCACCCCCTCGAGCGACGTGCGGTTGTTTCCGGCCGACCGGCCCGTCCGCGTGCGGGCGCTTCAGTCACACGGCCGGAGTGTTCAGGAGGTCGGATCCGGTGCGCGGGTCGCGGTAGCCCTCGCCGGGGTCGATGTCGCCGATGTACCACGCGGCAGTGTGCTGGTCAGTGAAGGACCTTGGGTTCCGACCACGCGATTTCACGCCGAGGTTGCGCTGCAGGCGGACGTGGGAGCTCTTCGTCCGCGCGAGTGGCTGCAGCTGCACGTCGGGACCTCGGAGGTGCCAGCCCGCGTCGTGACCGTGCCGGGAGTCGCAGGTTCCGCGGGAGCATTCATCGCCCGCGTGGTGACCGAAGCGCCGCTCGTGCTGCGGGCCGGGGATCGGTTTGTGCTGCGTCGGAGCCAGCCCCTCTCCACCGTGGGTGGCGGGCGTGTCACAGATCCCGCGCCGGCGCACCGTCGCAGCAGGCCTAGTGCGGGCTGGAATCCCAATCCCGTGGACCGACTTACCGACGCCTTGCACCAGGTCGGCGCAGAAGGACTCTTCCGTTCGGCAAGTCCCAGTCGGATCGGGGTCGACTTCGGCGTCGCTGCGTCCCTGCTTGACGCGACTCCGGGAGTCGCACGGGTGGGGGATCGAGCGATTCTCAGCTCGATTCTGGAGGATGCCCAGGAAGCTGTTGTGAACGAAGTACTTAGCTATCATGACATCAACCCGATTGACGAGGGCGTTCCCCTGTCGAGACTACGGACCAGCGGGCATCGTCATGCTCCCGTCGTCGACGTCGCGGTCGATCGGCTGCTGGCTGGTCGACGCCTCGAGCTCTCCGACGGAGTGCTCCGGAGGCCGGGCTGGAAACCGCGCATTTCGCCTGACACCGAGGCGACGAAGAGCTGGCTCCTCGCCCGTCTTCGGGCTGCGAGGATGGAGCCACCGAGTCTCTCCGAACTTGGGACGGAACGCAGCGGCGTTGACTTGGTACCGATTGTGCGGCTGTTGGAGCGGGCAGGGGGCGTTGTGGCAGTCGAGACCGACCGGTACTACGCCACCGAAGCGGTCGAAAACGCTCTGGGCCAGCTGTCCGTAGTGATGAGGGGTGGGGGATTGTTTTCTCCGGCCCAACTCCGCGAAGTCCTGGCAGTGTCGCGGAAATACCTCATGCCGTTTCTCGAGTACTGTGACCGGCGTCGTATCACGGAACGGCGAGGAGATGGCAGGGTATGGCTGGGTGCTCGAGGCCGGTGACGTTTGCTTGACACGTTTGGTACGCGTTCCTATGTTCGCGGCGAAGGCCCAAACGTCAACTGAAAACAGGAGTTAGCTACTCAACCTCTTTTGTCAGCTGGAGATGGTCCATGAAGGTTCGGTGGGCAGCACGATGTGCAGTGCTTGCTTGCTTCGTGTTCCTTCCCCTTGGTACGCAGGCGCAATCAGGGCAGCGGTCGGGTGTCGATGCGGTGACCGGTTCCTCGTTAGGCCAGAACTACCCGAATCCGGTCAGCAATGAGACAACCATTCCCTTCGCAATCGGGAGGGCGCCAGAGTGTGCCGATCCCGCGCGGAGGTATCGCGTCACGCTGCGCATTTACAACATGCTGGCGCAGCAGATCGCGACGCCCGTGTTGCAAAGTGGTTCAGCGGGAGCAGCTGGGGGAGAACCGGTGCGAGAACTGGTCCTGACGTGCGGTCAGTATACCGCGTTCTGGGACGCCAAGCATTCCGGTTCGGGACGTGATGCCACGTCCGGGATCTATCTATACCGTCTGGAAGTCGACGGTCGGCCGATGGTTCGCAAGATGACCGTGATTCGGTAACCGACACGACCGTTCACCCCCGTTCGCGCTCGTGGTATCGAGAGATACCGCGAGCGTGTTTCTTTTGTCCGAGGCCGATCTCGTTCCGCTACTTCCGCTGCCACCGCGGCACTGAAGCTCCGGCTCAGATTGGTTTCGCCAGCCACATCGGCAGCTTTCACAAGGCATTGCCAATGCGAAGGAACGGCTGGGACGTTGCACCCGGGTGCTCACTCCGCCGCGCGCCTCCGCTCATCGGAGGCGATCCATCACGACCTGACATGATCAATCCCGACCGCCTGACGGTGAAGTCGACCGAAGCCCTCAACGACGCGCTGTCGCTCGCACGTCGCAATGGCAATCCGCTGGTCTATGACCTTCATCTGCTGTACGCGCTCCTGCAGCAGGACGAGGGCATCGTCGTGCCTCTGCTCCAGAAACTCGGCGTGAACGCGCCCAAGCTCCGCGAGGCAGTGGAGCGGGAGATGTCGCGTTACCCCAAACAGTCGGAAGCGCAGCCCTCGCTCTCCCGCGAGATGAACGGCGTCATTGATCGCGCCGAAGAGGACGCGCGGACCCTGGGGGACGAGTACGTCTCCACCGAACACCTGCTCCTCGCCCTTGCGGACACCAAGGGGACCGAGAGCAAGGCGCTCTTGAACAGCGTTGGCGCGGACCGCGCCGCCCTGCTGGAGGCGCTGAGCGCCGTGCGCGGCTCGCATCGCGTCACCGATCAGACCCCGGAGCAGAAATACCAGGCCCTCCAGCGCTTCACGCGCGACCTCACCGAGATGGCGCGGAAGGGCAAGCTCGACCCGGTGATCGGGCGTGATGAGGAGATCCGCCGCGTGATGCAGGTTCTGTCCCGCCGCACCAAGAACAACCCCGTCCTCATCGGCGAGCCCGGTGTCGGGAAGACGGCCATCGCCGAAGGGCTGGCCCAGCGCATCGTCAATGGCGACGTCCCCGAACAACTCAAGAACAAGCGACTGATTGCCCTCGACCTGGGCGCGCTGATCGCCGGCGCCAAGTTCCGCGGCGAATTCGAGGAGCGGCTGAAAGCGGTGCTCAAGGAGATCACCGACTCGCAGGGTCTGTTCATCGTGTTGATCGACGAGATGCATACGCTCGTTGGAGCGGGGAAAGCGGAGGGGTCGATGGACGCCGGCAACATGCTCAAGCCGATGCTTGCCCGGGGCGAGCTCCGCGTCGTCGGCGCCACCACGCTGGACGAGTATCGCAAGAACGTGGAAAAGGACGCGGCGCTCGAGCGACGATTCCAGCCCGTGTTCGTCGGTGAACCCTCGGTGGAAAGCACCATCGCCATCCTTCGCGGTCTCAAGGAACGCTATGAAGCGCACCACGGCGTCCGGATCACCGACGGTGCAATTGTGGCCGCGGCCACGCTCTCCAATCGCTACATCGGTGATCGATTCCTCCCGGACAAGGCCATCGACCTGGTCGACGAGGCGGCATCTCGCCTGCGCATCGAGATCGATTCCATGCCGCAGGAGATCGACGAGGTGGAACGTCGTATCGTACAACTCGAGATCGAGCGTCAGGCTCTGATGAAGGAAAAGGACCGTGAGGCGGTCGAACGGAGACAGAGCCTGGAGCGAGAGCTGGCGGACCTGAGGGAACGCAGTGCGGGCATGAAGGCGCAATGGCAACGCGAGAAGGAAACGTTAGGCGCCGTCGGACAGATCAAGCAGCAGATCGAGGACGCCAGGATGGCCGCGGAGCAGGCCACCCGCTCCGGCGACCTGGGCCGCGCCGCTGAAATCCAGTACGGCACCATCCCGCAGCTCGAACGGAAGCTCAAGGACGTCGAGGCGCAGCTGGCCTCGCGCCAGGAGGCCGGTGTGCGCTTTCTCAAGGAGGAAGTCACGGCGGATGACATTGCCGAAGTCGTATCGCGGTGGACCGGCATTCCCGTGACCCGCATGATGGAGAGTGAACGCGAGCGCCTTGCCAAACTCGAGGACGAGCTCGCCAAGCGCGTCGTTGGGCAGCGGGAGGCCGTCACCGCCGTGTCGAATGCCGTCAGGCGGTCGCGCGCCGGGTTGCAGGATCCCAATCGCCCGATCGGCTCGTTCATCTTCCTCGGTCCCACCGGTGTGGGGAAGACGGAAACGGCCCGTGCCCTGGCCGAGTTCCTGTTCGACGACGAACACGCCATGGTCCGCATCGACATGTCGGAGTACATGGAGAAGCATGCAGTGGCGCGGCTCATCGGCGCCCCGCCGGGCTACGTCGGCTACGAAGAGGGAGGCCAACTCACCGAAGCGGTGCGCCGGCGTCCGTATCAGGTGGTCCTGTTCGACGAAATCGAGAAGGCGCATCCCGATGTGTTCAACATTCTCCTGCAGATTCTCGACGACGGACGCCTCACCGACTCCCAGGGGCGCACCGTGGACTTCCGTAACGTCGTCATCATCATGACGTCGAACATCGGGTCGTCGTACATCCTGGAGCACGTGGGGTCGGAATGGGCGATGGTGGAGACGCAGGTCAGCGCAGCGATGCGGCAGCACTTCAAGCCCGAGTTTCTCAACCGCGTCGATGACATCATCATCTTCCGGCCCCTGAGCAGATCGGACATCGATCACATCGTTGAGCTGCAGCTCGGACGACTGCGACGTCTGCTCGCCGATCGAAAGATCACGATCGAACTCACGGACGACGCGAAGCAGCTGATTGCCGACGCCGGATACGACCCATCGTTCGGTGCGCGGCCCCTCAAGCGCGCGATCCAGCGGCTCGTGCAGAATCCGTTGGCGATGGCGATACTCGAGGGACGTTTCGGCGATGGCGATCACATCGTCGCCATCGTTGGTCCCGAAGACCAACTGGCGTTCGAGAAAGCGGAAACCGCCACGCCCGCGAGCGTCGGTTGAACCAACGTCCGTCCCGACGCTGCGCATGAGGGAGGCCGAAGACGACCGATTGATGCGCGAGGCGCTGCGCCTCGCGCAAGGCGCGGCCGACGCGGGTGAAGTCCCGGTGGGGGCCATTGTCACGCGCGGTGGCGTCATCGTCGGTACGGGTACGAATCGGACCGTCCGTGACCAGGATCCCACCGCCCATGCGGAAATCATCGCACTGCGCGCCGCCGCCGGGACGTTAGGCAGCTGGCGCCTGGATGCGTGCACCCTGATCGTCACGCTGGAACCCTGCGCTATGTGCGCCGGCGCGATGGTCCTGGCACGGCTCGACCGCGTTGTGTTCGGGGCCTGGGACGACAAGATGGGGATGGCGGGTTCGGTAGGCGAGCTGCTGCGGCACCCCCGGCTCAACCATCGACCGCAGGTGCGGGGCGGAGTCCTCGCCGATGAGTGCGGAGACACCCTGCGGGCCTTCTTCACGACGCGGCGGTTTCCCGGGTGACCTGGCGTACGAATCCGGCGTCTCGCGGCGCGCTCGCTCGGCTGAGGGCCGCGGATGCGCGTCTGCTGGAGGCCAATGGCGCCGGCCGCAATCGCGTCCATGTCGCGGCGTCTGTCCGCGCGCGCGCGGCGATTATGCCGTTGTACTTCTGTTGGCTGGCCAGGGCGGACCAGGCGTGACGCGCGTGAGCGCGGCGCCTGAACACTCAGCCGTTGGGTCTGACCCAACGCCAACACTAGATACTGGTACCAGTACCAACACTCACAAAGCGTTGACGCATCAGTACTTGCTCGTTTAGCTTACTCGGCTCTCCAGGACAGGTGTCCGAGTGGCTGAAGGAGCCGGTCTCGAAAACCGGTATACCGGTAACGG
>JBQTIW010000131.1:0-1927 GCA_052387735.1 Gemmatimonadaceae bacterium | reverse complement strand
CAACCTTTTGCACTTGACCCATCGACAGCGTGACGTTGCAGAAGGCAATGCGGCGTTTGCAAATCGCAGAGCGGCGCGTCAGTGCGACGATGCAGCGTCTGCAGGTGCACTGCGGCGCTCGAACCCGGCATTGCGCTGCTCGAACCCGGCGTTGCGCTGCTCGAACCCGGCATTGCGGCGCTCGAACCCGCGTTGCGGCGCTCGAACGCGGGCTTGGGGTGCTTGAACGCGACGCTGCGGTGCTTGAACCCGGCCTTGCGGTGCTTGAACGTGACGCTGCGGTGCTTGAACCCGGCACTGAGGTGCTTGAATCCGGCACTGAGGTGCTTGAATCCGGCATCGCGGCGGTCGAAGCAGGCAGCGCAACGTTGGAGATCGACCATGCACTGCTCGACCACGGCGACGCGGTCGCTTCGATTCACACGGCGCGCAAGCAGCACGACCGTGCGATGGCCGGACGCTGCGGCGCAGGGTCTCCGCCTCGCCGTGAAGGCTCGCGCCGCCACGCTGCCTAACAGGCGTACGGCGCGGCAACACGGGGCGCCCGCACCGCCGCAAGGCGTCGCGACAGCGCGACGATCGATCGACATCGAGTCCGACCGGCATGAGGCAGGGCGAGGAATGAGCGCCGTCGTGCTCGCTCTCAGGCGCGTCCAGTCGTTTGACACCGGAGGACTGCACATGCGCAGCGTTGCGCAACGGGCATCCGCGTGATTCGTCGCGTACGAGACGACCCGGTGCTGAGCGCGCCGCCGATGCGACAGGACCACGTCGGCACGCTGCGGGATCAGCGGCGGGAGATGATCGCTCGCGTCGACACGCAGGGGTGCGATCACGGAGCGCAGGCGAGTCGGGTCCTGGCGACGACGCGTCCAATGCCGACGGTGTGGGACGACGCAGGCTCGATGATGCTTCGCCGGGGCGTGCAGGATCGGTGGACCCGGGGGGGACTCTGCCTCACCCGGCTAACCCGGCGGCATCGGTCCCAGGTTCAGCTTGGTGTCGACCAGTGGCTGTGAACCATGCGCCACGCCCCGTTGGCGCGGGCATATAGCGTCGAGGAGTTCCAGCGTACATCGATACGCTTCCCATCCGGGGTTCCGCGCGTGAGAGACGAACGCTCACGGATCGAATCACTCCACTCACCGAAGATCTACGAACGGGTTGCCCGGTTCCACAGCGCGCCGGACGCGCGCACTCGAGCACGAGACGTTCACGCGGAGCCGCGAGGTCGCGGAGAGAAACCTTGCTTTCTTCTTCGTCTCCGTTGCGTGGTGACGTGCACCAGGCAGTGCCTTCCTCCGCGGCTCCGCGTCACAACGTGTTCTGCCGCCGCTCGCTGGCGACGCACGTGTCGCGCTGTACGAAGGCGGAAGTCTCGGGGCGCAGTGACACCAATAGTGCCTCGGTTGCCCATAGGGACTCATCGGGCAAGGGAGCGTGTTACATCGATTCGTCCGAATGAGGTGGATAGGGACTAGGTTACGAGATCCGACCGTTCGCTTCATGGGGTAGCGCGCACCCGTCCGTGTGGAGACCTGCATGTCGTCCCTCGTCCCACTCCGGCTCATCGGAGCCACGTACCACGGCGTCATCGTCGCCGTTCTGTCGCTCAGCGGCGCCTGTGAGCGAGCCACTGGCGGCAAGGCCGGTGCGCAGGCATCGACGGGCGGTGCGCGCGTTAGGCCGGGAGCGACCGTGGCAGACCGGCGGCCCGTGGACTCGCTCGCGGCGTTTCGGGCGAGCCTGGGGAACCGGGTTGCGCGCCCCGATTCCGTCCGCGCGCTCTACGTCAATGCCTGGGCGGCGGGCTCGCGGTCGCGCGTGGCGGATCTGATCCGGGTCGCCACCCAAACGGAGATCAACGCCTTCGTCATCGACATCAAGGAGTCGGACACCTATCTCGCATACGCTGACACGCGGATCC